>NZ_JAXSQV010000006.1:0-548725 GCF_043421015.1 Leptothoe sp. EHU-05/26/07-4 | reverse complement strand
ATCGCATAGGTCAAGGTGATCGCATGGGTACCTCAGAAATATCCCAGAGATATCTAAAAGGACCCTCGGAGGACCCTCAGAGGACCCTCGGATAACTTTTGGTCGACCACTGGGCGACCCGTGGGCGACCCTCGGATAACTTTTTCTGAAATGTGAGCCGTATTTGAGTGTGATGTGACAGTCAGTGTGCCAGTCATGGGGGTGTGAGTCCCCCTGTGTCTACCCAGAGTCTTTGAAACCGTCAAAGGTAAAACGCGATCTCAACCCTTCCACCCCTTTAAGTGCTTCAAACGATCTCAACCCTTCAAGACTCAGAGTGCTATCGAGAAAGTTTCTGGGCGATATGCTTATAAGGTGTTTCTCCAGAAAGTTTCCATAGATTAAGCAGTTATGCTGCAAAGTCGTCGCTCAACCAATGAATCAAGTGTCCGAACTCCCGCAGATCGTCATCGGTATTCCCGGTGCATGGACCGACCGCTCCGATATTGTCACGGCCATCGCCAAGAACAGCGGCGGATATCTCTACGCCGGAATGCTCCTGATGCACATCGACACAAAGTGGTCGTGTACTCTAGAGATTTATGATCGCGATCCTGAACTGCGTGGGGCGTTTGAAATCGCAGGCGGTGGCAGGTTATCCGAAGCTGAACTTATCGCCATTGAACAGCACACGCACACGATCTACCTCAGCGTAGATGGGGGGTCGTTCGATAGTGCGCGTAACCTTATGCACGCCGCGAAAGCGTTGCTCAATTGCGGCGGAATCGCTGTCAAAATCGAATCAACAGGGATTGCCCATTCGCCTGCTCAATGGACCGAATGGGCAGATGATGAATTGCCGCTTGCCGTCATGAATGCATTCGTCACGTACGTTGGGGGTGATGGGGCGTTCTACTCTTGCGGCATGCACAGTATCGGCCACCGTGACGCTGTTGTAACCGCAGATATCACTTCCAACGATGCGGCACATCTTCTTCACCAGTTTTTACGGTACATCGCGTTTGAAGATCCATCGATTCACGACAACGAGACATTCAGCGTTGACGCAACCGCCCCAAGATATCGCGTGTGCCAATCGCCTTGCATCATGTTTCCGTCGGATGATCTGTTCCACAATCCGTATGGTGTGTGGCTATTGTCTCCCGTATAGGACAACTCAGGCTAACAATTGCGTGAACCGGAGCGGCGAATCCGGCGGAATCTGAAATCAACGCGCAACGTCGCCGCCCGATTACGCAGTCGTTATGCGCTGTCAGTGATGACCACGAAGGAAGTCGTTCTCTTAAAGAATGAGATAGAAATTTGCCATGAATCCTAAGATCGAGTCGAAAGGGCCGATGCACTTCGTCGGAATCAGACACAAATAAGCACAACGCCTTTAATGCAAGGCCTAATTCTGCCAATGTATTTTGTGTGTTGCGTATGAAGTGCTGCTGACTCTCTTAGCCCAAATGGTTCGATAATCTTAAAGCTAGCCCCGCAAGAGCACGGACAGGATTTGCTGCAGTGCTGATGGGCATGACAGACATATCGCAAACATACAGGCCGGTGGTGCCTCGGATTTTGAGGTCTTCATCGACAACCGACTGATCATTGAAGTCAGCGTTACGGTTTGCTTTCCATGGCATTCGCAAGGTGCCGCAGGCGTGATGTACGGTGCCCCAACCAAAAGGCCATTGCTTGCCATCGTCACTACCATAATCACCGGTCATAACGTCCACATCATTGAATTCTGCGAAAACACGATCTCTCGTTTGATTGAGTAGATCGAAAAACTCATGCTGTCCTTTTCGCCAGCCCGCGAGAGCCGGGAATCGAGACTGCAACAAATCATCCAGCACTGAAAACCGTTTGAAGCGAATGTCTGGGGTATAGCCATCATTCGCGTGCGAGAGAATACCGTTCTCATCATCCAAGCAATTGGCAAAGCTGAACTTGATGTCTATACGAGTTTTGCTGGTATCATCGACAACGGGTTCAGCAGAGGGATCGTTGTTTCTCAAGTGCCAGTATTCGTGATTAATATTCATTTCGATATTGAAGGGAAAGCTCACATGCCCGTTGGCGTCAAGGTTGCCGCGTGAGTAAAAGATGATCTTGGCGTGATCGCGGCGACTAAGCGCAACACTGCCTAGTGACGAAACATACGCCTGAGACTCTCCGGTAACGGGATGATCTGTTAGGCCAAAGCCGACCAGCTGTTTAATGTTATCGGGCATACTTTGATAAACCGCCGAGCGATTGACCAGCTTAGGACTTTCCGTAGAACCCGCAGCAATCACGACTTTAGGCGAATAAAAACTCGTTTGTTCTCCGGTGATAGTGTCGGTAGTTTTAACTTCATACCAGTCAAAGGGGACACTGTTGATAGCTTCGACAAAGCTGTTGAGCTTGATGAAGAGTCCTGGCCCATCGAGGTTGACGTCTGGTGTGGTTAAGCCGACCTGATTAATGAGTAGTTCAGCTGTGTTAAACACACCCGTCGGCTCTACAAAAAGCTGATCACGCGGTGTACCATCAGGGTTGAGATAGGGCTGGTGCAGAGCACGAGGTGCCTCCTCTATTACGAAGTCATCATTCAGAGAACTGTTTTGGAAATGGTTCACCACGTCTTGAGCTTTTTTGCCTAGTGAGATGGACTCATTCATCCGGTCAGCGGCTAAGCTAAAGTACTTTGCCTTCAAAGCCTGACGAACGGTATCGGGAAAGAATTCCAGTTCCCAGCTTTGAGGTTCTGGAATCAAGCCGGACCAGAAAATGGACCGTCCACCAAAAGCGAATTGGGGCATTTCACCGATGAAATGGAAGTCGCTTTGAGGCTGCTTAAAGTTATCGACTCCAAAATGTCTAGCCACAGAAGCGTTGGGGATCCGGCTGATATTGTAGACATGCGTTGGATAGACGAATGACCCCGCATCCAATATCAAAATGCGATGACGTTGCCCCAGGCGGTCTGCCAAATCATCGGCCAAGATGCCGCCACCCATTCCAGAACCAATGATAATGAAGTCAAAATCTTTATTGGTACCGTCGTAGTCTCGGATCAGACGGGTGTGGGCTTGAGGCTTTTCGACAACCAAATTGGCATAGTTGTTCTGAAATGGCATTGATTCTGTCCCAACTAACGACGACTTGTGATGTTCTACATAACAAGTAAGATGGAACTTCTTAGTTGGACAGTACCCCTATGGGTGATTTTTCAATGTGATTGCAACCTAACTATCTGGTTGCACCCAATAGCGTAGAAAATTCTGGTCAGGATTGAACGGTAAATAAAAATGGGTGAACCAGTCCGTTAATTTCAAATTAATTAGCTGGCCCGCGACGTAGCGATTCAGCATAGAGCCCCCACGGTAAACGACCGAGCAATATCGACAGCCATATCGATCGACTCAAATTCTGCCAACAACCACCCTTGTGACTCCCATCACCACACTTCCTCAGCCAATCTCAGAAACCCCTTAAGCAACCTTCAGGTAGCGGTCAGATAGCGTTCAGGTAGCCCCGGCATTCTTGTAATCAATGAAGCAAGTCCAATACTTCACTGATTCCTAAAGGAGCTTTAACCATGAAACGCACACTTCTTTCCGCCTTAACTGTTCTCGTTGCCTCCGCTGCGATCTCACCCGTGGCTTCTGCCGTTGAGCCCGCTAGCTTCAACATCCAAGAAACCCGTCTCGAAGAACTAGATCGCTCGCACTAAGAACTCCGTCCACAAACTACGCCTTGAGCACCTCAATAACCAGACCAAGGCCATTGAAGATATTCAAGCCGCTCGGCTTAGATGCTCTTGATGCTCGGACCAAGGCTGTAGACAATATCCAGGCTGAGCGCTTAAACGCCCTGGATGCTCGCACTAAGAATTCCGTCCATAAGCTACGTCTTGAGCACCTGAACAACCAAACTAAGGCTGTTGAGGATATTCAAGCCGCTCGTTTGGAAGCCCTAGACGCTCGCACTAAAGCTGTCGATAACATTCAGGAAGTTCGCTTAGACACACTGGATGCTCGTACTAAATCCGTCCGCTAACAGATCGTTGAGCTGTTGCGGTCATCAGGTGAACAAGCTTGGGTGCCCGGTGCAGACTCCGTAATCTGTGAAAGGCTTCATTCCCAGGGCACCCTTTTTCCACTCAGACTCTCCGTACAACACACACTCTAAGCCTCTGCCGATTGGTGGGGGCTTTTTTGTGGGAGGGGGAGCTTCAATCTGCTAGTAAACCTCAATCCGCACCCGCACTCGCCCCCACATTGGCCAACGCATAGCAACACCTGCCCATCAGGCACCACCACCGGCACCGACACCGCAAACCGGCCAGGCCCAAAGTACACGCGACGTACCCGCACCTGGTAACCAACCACCGCATTGATGGGATCTCAGGTGGGTTGGTTATCCTCCTCGATTGCTCTATCTGGCGCAGTCAATAGTCTGGACTCAATCGCTTCCCATTCCTTGCGAGAGACTCGAACAGCTGCATTTTTGCAATTGATGATCAGCTTGACGGCGTAGAGGTACTTATCTAAGGCTTGGGCCTCTGCAGGTGAGAAGGTTATTAACTCTTTTCCTAAGTGAAAGAAGGTTAGAAACGTTTCAATCAGCTGCTTAGCAAAACTTTGACATTTGTCAGACGTGACCTCATCAAAAGGGATTTGTTCTTCCAGGTTCTCTAAAGAAATTTGTTCTTTCAGGTTCTCTAGCTGCTTGAAAAGTGCTTCGTAATCGACAGCGTTGGCAATGGTTCTGGAGAAGACAATAGCTCTGGCGCTGGCGACATAGCTGGCTCTGTCTATGGCGTTGCCTTTGTCAATTCCATCGTCCATGGCGCTGGTTCTGTCGATGGCAATGGTGAGGGCATTGTTGATGATACTATTGATGGGGCCATCGTCACCGATGTCTCTGTCGCTGATGCAGGCAATGGAAATGGCGTTGATAATGGCTCTGTCTATGGTTTTGGCAATGGCGATGGCAGCATACGAAAGCCACGCCCTTGAGGCCAGTATTTGATTACTAGGAAGTGAACTATCGCTTAGATCAATTGCCCACTGCAATAAATCTTGTAGCTTTGGCTCTCTAATAAAGACATTCGCTTGCTGTTCCATCGCTAGCAAGAGTTCATGACTATGCCTACCTGCCAATCCTGACACCAGTAGAAACACCTCTCGCCAGCGCTCATCTGTTAAATGCTCACTGACCAATTCTTCAATAAGCCATTGGCTACTACTGATATACCGAGCTGCGAGGTATTCCTGAAGCGTCAAATGAGAAAACGAATAAGTATTCGTTGCTCTCTCTACCAATATCCCTTGTTGAACCTCAATTGCTTCAAGAACTTTAGCTCCATCAAGGTATTTGGGAGCATCTAACGTATCAGCAAGAAACGTTGCAATTTGATCAGTAATCTCCTGCTCTGAGAAAAAGAGCTGATCATCTTTGAAGCTGTTATAGGCAATCTCAGACAGTAATTCTTTTTCCAAACCAGTATGAAGGCCCTGATAGATCGGGTCTCGCTTAATCCGCTTCTCAGCGGCCCAATCCTCTAACAAGATATCGAGTGCCTTTCCATATAGGTCACTACGTACAGGAGGTAGTGATTGAGAACGGTCATAGACTAAACACAAGAATGTAAGCAGCAACGGGGTTTGGGCCAATTCTTTGGCAGACTTGTTCTCCGGTTGTTCTATCAGCTCCCAGAATTCCTTAGCAGTGTCCGACTCCAAATCCAGTTCTGAACTAAACCACCGCCGAACGAATTCCTGAATCTGCTCATCATCGAACTCAGCCATCGTGACATCAGCGAACCGATTAAATCCACCTTTATAGGCAGCTATACGACATGAGGTCACGAAACGGTTCTGACTATGCCGGTCGCAGAAATCTCTCATCTGCTCAATGACGCTATCTACTTGCTTAAATGGAACCTCATCAAGACCATCCAGCAGCAAAAGCATCTTGCCGTCTGAGAGCATGGACTCAACCAGACTCTCTGCATAAGGGAATCCACTAATTTCTAGCTCTTCAGAGATCGCCTGTTGCAGGCTCATTTCCTCACTTCTGAAGGATTTAAGCTCAATGAAAACTGGAACCATGTCATGAGCCAGCTGTTTTTCCAGGGCTTCTAATCCAAGCTTTCGTAAGAAGGTACTTTTGCCAACACCTGGTCCACCCAGCACCATCAGGTATTGCTCATTGTTGGCAGCGGTTAACCCATCCTGGCGTTCATCTTCACCAACCCTGAATCGACGATTACCGGATTCTCGGTAAAGCTCCTCCAAGTTATCCAAGGTTGAAAAATACTTGAGGTCTGAATCCCTGAGAAATTTGACGGCTGTATAGATCTTGTCCAGGGGCATTCCCTCTTTCATCAGGCCGGGAAGCACCTTGATATTGCAATGGCGCTCTAAATAGTTCTGGTGATACTTGGCGGAGGCTTGTGCGATCGCACGTTGAGCGTTGAGGCGTTCTTGCTTTAGCTCGGTATCTTTGAGCCCCTCATGGTATTGGGACTTTAGGAAGTTCCAGGTGGTATCAAAGATGGGGCCGATGATTCCATTGATAACGTCACCGAGCATAGTCGTTGCCTTTGCTTTTACCTTTTACCTGCAAGTATCTGCAATCACCTTGGATTAAGTTTAATCACTGCTGATAGCTATGGCACGCTGCTTCAGCTGGATTTTAGAAAGCCTTTTCCACAGGGTTGTGGAATACGTGGAATAAGTAGAACTGTTTATGCTTCTAGCAAAACCCACTTCAAGCAATCATCAATAATCGCACTTCAAGCAACTCCCAGGCTTTACGTGACATACCAATAGCCGAACGCTGACAGCTTAGCAAGAGTTCGTAGGCATACAGATATTCGTGAACGCAGTTCCATTCCTCCTTTGACAAGGAAATAGACTCAACGCTCAGGCCTAAGGCCATAGGAAAAACTTCTTCAAGTTCATCAGCATAGCTAATCCATTCATTAGCTGATGCAGATGGTTGAGGCATTTTTCCCTTTAACTTTAGTAGCTTGCCAGGCAAGCTGTTGAATTCTGATGTATTGAAAATTTTTAGTTGATTTAGACACTTAGTAAACTCGATAGCACTGTTGACAGCATTGTCGATATCGCTGTCGATGTCAATTGCTCTCTCAATGTCAGTTCCTCTTTCACTAGAGCAGATCAGCTCATTGTTATTAAAAATGCGATCGTTATCACTGTAATTGAGGCCAGGGTCCTCAAAGATAATGAAGGCAATGTCACTGAAGGCAATGTCACAATCGATGTCGAAGTCACTCTTGTGCTCGAAAACTTCCTCAACGTTGAATGGGCTGTCAATTTCGTTAACAATATCGCGGATGCGAACACTGACTTTAGCAATGTTAATGGCAATATTTCTGGCACTTTCGATAATAATTTCGCTGGCATGGTTATCAACAATAGCCATGGTGATAGCCAAAATACTACTGCTGTTGAAGTCACTGTCAATAGCAATAGCGATCGCAATGGCGATGGCTACTTTTGCAAATTTCTTACACTCAGATGGAGAGTCTTGTACAATTTGGCTTGCCCATTGAATTAAATAGCTTACTCTCGGCTGGATACGAATACCTGTTTTAGCCTTTTGATCAATTGCTTCAAGTAGTTCATTGCCACGTCGCCCCATCAATCCAATCACCAGTAAAAAAACTTCTCGCCAGCGCTGATCGATGAGGTGCTGATTGACTAACTCTAGAATAAGCCGATTATTAACAACATACAGAGCTGTGAGGTATTCCTGCAGAGTGAGATGGGAGAATGAATAAATATTTGTGGCTCGTTCTACAAGAATGCCTTGTTGGACTTCAATGGCTTGTAGGACAGCTGGGCCATCTAAATACTCAGGTGCATCGAGGGTATCAGCTAGGTAGGTGGTGATGCAGTCAGTGATCTCTGTTTTTGAAAAGAATAGGCGATCTTCCTCAAAGCTCGTGTATGCAATTTCGCTGAGTAGGTCTTTCTCTAGCTTGGGATGAAATCCCTGATATATGGAGTCTAGCTTTAATCTCTTTTGGGCTGACCATTCGCTTAAAAGAAGATCCAATGCGCTTTCATATAGAGTACTGCGTTGATTTG
Organism: Leptothoe sp. EHU-05/26/07-4; assembly: GCF_043421015.1. Classification (NCBI taxonomy): domain Bacteria; kingdom Bacillati; phylum Cyanobacteriota; class Cyanophyceae; order Nodosilineales; family Cymatolegaceae; genus Leptothoe; species Leptothoe sp. EHU-05/26/07-4. The sequence continues at coordinate 540,632 of NZ_JAXSQV010000006.1, read as the reverse complement.
GCAGCATTTGTTTTCGTTCATAAACTAAGCACAGAAATGTCAGAAGCAAAGGTGTCTGGGCCAGTTCTTTAGCCGCTTGGTTTTCAGGCTCCTGCAACTGCTCCCAATAATGATTAGCTGTATCAGCCTCCTGGTCTAACTCAGAGCTAAACCATCGATAAATAAATTGCTCAATTTGTTCATCATCAAAATCTGCAATGGTGACATCACTAAACTGGTTGAAGCTACTGTGATAGGCCGCTGTACGACAGGAGGTAACAAACGTGTTTTTGTCATATTGTGTGGCAAAGGCTTCGATCTGCTCAATCACCCGATTCATATTAAGAGTAGGGACCTCATCCAGACCATCAAGTAGGAGCAGTAACTTTCCTTGCTTAAGTGATTCTGCTGTAAATGCTTCAGTATCTGGGAACCCACAAATTTCAAATTCTTTGGCGATCTCACCTACCAGGTCGATACTCTCATTTCTAAAGGTTTTGAGTTCGAGAAAAACTGGAATTTGGTTACTCTTCAGCTGTCCTTCCTGGCCTTTGAGTGCTTCTAACCCAAGCTTTCTCAAAAAAGTGCTTTTACCAATACCGGGTCCACCCAGGACCATCAGGTATTGCTTTTCCTTAGCGATGCTCATACCATCATGTCGCTCGCCTGCTGCCTGAAAGCCACGTTTACCCTGGTCACGATAAAGTTGCTCTAGATCATCTGGTGTAGCAAAGTAACGTCGACTGCGATCATCCAGAAACTTAACCGCTGTATAGATCGAGTCCAGGGGAATAGGGTCTTTCATCAGCCCTGGCATGATCTTCATTTGTCCGTGACGGGCTTCGTATTTTTTGTGGTATTCCCGTGAGGCTTTGAGGACCCGTCCTTTATCCTCGACATACTGCTGACCTTCACGAATCTGTCCAACCACTTTATTGCCAAGGTTGCCACCAGCTTTCCACAGCTGTTCAAAGATCGGAACCGCAATACCGCTGATGACACTTTCCAGCATGAGGCTACTCTTCGCTCCCTGGCGATTGCCAACTTTTGACTAATGCTTTTAGGAGTGCGCCGTAGGGGATATCTTCAAGAGCGGTGTTGGTGGTGTCAGCGCTGTCATCACTACCAGTAGATTGGAGCGCACTGATAAATCGCTCACGACGGGTGGGCGGGATCATGAGGTTGAGGAAGGCGATTTGATCGGATTGAGTGGCTTTAGGGTTGGAGGCCTCTAAGGGGGTGAGGAGTTTTTGGATCTCGGTGGTGGCTTCGGTGAGGGATGGAAGGGAGGAGAGGGAGGATGGTTCGGTGTTGGAGTTGTTCATGGTGCCACCGTACTGTGTTCCCTGGACCGTTTCGGCTACTCCACCAGCGATCTGAGCCCCCCGGAGGTCGTACTTCGGCCCCTGCTGGCTAGCCATCGTGGTTAGAACACCCATTAACGTTGCTTTTTCCTGGCGCTCTGCTGTGATCAAACGTTGAATTTCTTCTGAGTGTTGTTCGCCTTGAAGACGTAATTGCTTCTCGTATTGAGCTTCAAGGGTTTTGAGTTGGATCTCATAGAGTTCTTTCGCACTGCTCTCAATTGCTGACTTATCAGCACCTTCAGAGACTTCCACTCGAATAACAAAAGCGCCACCTTGTTTTCTCTCGATAGCCCGAATAGATAAATTATCGTCGATGTATTGACTGCGAAGTTCTTGAAACGATTGGAAGAACGCTTGCCAGTCAATGCCGTCCTTGAAAATGAGATCAACGGTATCGACAGCTTGTTGGAATAGAGCCGCAAACTCACCCGGCTTAAAATTTTGACTACTAGGACGACGCTCTCTTTTACTTGTCTTTAGATATACATAGTCACATATAACGTCATCTAATACTGTATCTTTGTTTATGTTCCAATCCTCTATACATGCGCCTGTTAATAAAGCATTAGAAAAGTTAGTGCCTAATGCTTGTATCTGGGATAAATTTGCATCTCTGAGGTCAGCACCTTGAAGATTCATGCCGTTAATACATAAGCCTGATAGATTTGCTCCACTTAAATTAACTTGCTGAAATTTGGTCGATTTACTAAATATCGTAAATCTCAGATTTAAATCACTAAAGTTAGCTCCTTGTAAATTTGCATCAGATAAATTCAGCCCATCAACTTCTGTATCCCTTAAGTCAGCTCCTATAAGAGTGCCGCCAGATATATTGCTGTCTCTAAGATTTGCATAGCGCAAATCAGCACCTGATAGCTGAGCTTTTTCAAGGTCTGCATCTCGCAAATTAGAGGATTCTAGATTAGATTTCTCCAAAGAAGAGCTAGTAAGATTTATACCTGCCAAATCAGAGTTCTTCAGATCTAATTTTGATAAATTTAATCCTGAAAAATCCCCTAACCCTGCTCGATAACTCTTAATTTGTTGCCGAGCCTTATAAACACCAGGGCTAGCCCGCTTCAGCATTAATTGCCTCACTCTCATGTTAGTAAGTTTAACATCCTTAAAATAGGCTAAATTTAAGCCACTCGATTCATAGAAACTAGCCCGAGATAAAGTTGCATATGATAAATTTGTAAATCTTAAATCTGTATAATTGAAATCTGCTTCTACTAACTCCGATCTTGAGAAACTAGTTCCTCTCCAAGAAGCAATTCTAAGAACCCAATTACCAGGATCAAAATCATTTTCACTATTCACACTGCGCATGCCTGACTGAAAACTAATAGTTCCTATCAATATCAGCAGGAAACCAGCACCCTGGGTGTAGTTGAGAAAGGTAAAAGAAGAGGATAGAGTTTTAGTCCAGACCAAAAACATTCCTATTAATCCCCCTGTAGAGCCTGCAAGAAGCATGGGAGACAGTATCACTAAACTCAGATATTGAATACCGACTTTAAATAATGATTTCAATCTTTTGATTACTGATAAAAATTCCTTCCTGCCAGAGAAACAAGCAATAAATGTAACTAAGATTAGGAAGCCTACAAATGATAATTCAAGGTTCCTAATAAGACTTAGAAGTGAAATGATCGTCCCAACCACAACAAAACAAAAGAGACCTAGTACTTTCCCTGAGCCATACGCAAAAATGTAAGCTAATGCTGTAAGTCCTATTTTCCAATGCGGGACAAGACCAGCCTTCGCATAGCTGAAGTTTGCTTGATGTAATTGCGCTCCTGAGAAATTAGCCCCCCTTATATCCGCTCCGCTAAAGTCTGCACCTGACAAATCCTTACCCTTAAAGTTCTGATCTCTAAGACTGACTCCTTTGAAGTCCCGTCTACCTTCTTGATACAGTCGCATTACCTCAACGGCTTTCATGGCCTGGCTCCATCCGGCAACCCTTCTCAACTCATTAAAGCTAGTTAGTGTATCTCCTGATAGGATTCTTACGTATTCGCTCAGCAATCTAGCTGAAATATCTGAAAGTTTTCGCTTTCCTTCTACTAGTGGATTGAGGATTGCCAATGGAAGAAGAGGGATCAGGGGGGAAGGAATCGAGAAGAGGAGGCAGGAGACAGGTCAGAACTGGCTGTTAGCTCACTTGTACTACAAAAGCCTAAGTGATTCTGAAAAAGGGGTGCTACAGACGAAACCTCTCGACGAAACCCCGCCCACTCCCGCTAGGTGACGGGTCGCCCTTTTTAATCAGAGGGGGGTGGGGTCAAGGGCTGGGGGCAGAGGCTGACAGAGGATAGGCCAGAGCTGACAGGAGTGGCCTATCCTGCTTAAGGCTATGAGTTGATCGCTCGCAGGAACCCATGACAACGACGAACGATCGCAAGCAGCCCTAGCCCTGAACCAACCTCCTGTGGTAACCCGTGGCAATCGTGGTGTCGCGTCCCATCCCTCGGCCCACACCCCCTACTCCAAAGGCATCGCTGCAAAGTGTTTCCGTAGCAGGTCATGCACGAAGCGATAGCGACCACCCGTTCTTTGGATGAATCGATGTTTGACGGCATGATCGAGGAAACGGGCGTAGTTCCAGGGAGTGTCGCCGTTGTGGGTGAGGAGGATGCGGAGGATGAGGTGTTGAAGAACTGCATCTCCTCTTGCAAACGTTGCACCGAAGAATCCACCAAAAATTAATCCAAAAAAAAGTCCAACAGCCAATCCAAAAAGCGATCTCCCAAAAAAAAAGCCAGCTGATATGCCAATTAATCCCCAAAAAAGTCCAACAACCAATCCGAAAAATAACCCAAAAACTAATGTGTTGCGAAGACCTTTAAAGATGCCTTGATTTGGAATATTTTTTTCCTTGATCGGAACAGTGTATGTTCCCAGAAATAGGACGCCAAGTAAATCGAAAATCAGCATTTGGATTGTTGATAGAATTATTAATGTAGGAGTCCAGCCATTTGCTAGTCTCTGCATTAGCAGGACACTAAACATCAAAATCAACCAGAAATTTAGTCTTCTTCCTCTTGCTTGGTGGAGAGACCACCGAATGTACCCACTCGGTTGGATAAATATTGTTGATTGCCAACGTTTCACTCCTGTGGCCCAACCTACCGTCAATCCGAGACATAGCCCTCCAATAATACTTATCTCAATTGGCTCATTTTCGGGAGATAGCATCAACACGAATACACATAATGGGCTAGCGAGCAGCCAGCCCATCAGCCCGTAAATTAGACTTAAAGTCAATCTATAATGCTTTCTTTGCAAAGGGGAAGACAGCCATGTAGGTTGCAGGCTTTCAATCAAAAACTCAGTTTCACGGATATTTTCAAGTTGCTTTGCTAACCAGGCAAGATAATGCCGAGTTTGCTGTGGGTGTGGCTCTTTACCCAGCCCATAAGTGCCTTGATTACTAGGTTTATGGAGCTGTTTTTCGATATAAGCATCAAACAATTCCTGCTCGTTGCGAATTGGATTACCTTGGTAAGCCACCACCAGCATGAACAAGAATAAAGGGTTTTGGGCTAGCTCTAGTAAAGCTGCATTCCCTCTGATATTTCCCCAAAGACTTAATCGATTTAACTCTTCAAAGTATTGACGAATCTGATCCTCCTTTAAAGCCTCTAAATAGACAGCCCCATTCAACCCATCCAAATCAATTTGGCCTACTTCATACTCTTCTCGACGACAACAAACAACGAGTTCCGATGCACGCGTTGTTTCTAGAAACTGGTTGATTTGCTCAATACATTGCCTTTGTTTGGTTAGACCCAGCTCATCCAAACCATCCAACATCATCAGTATCTGATTACCTGCTAACCATTGCTGTGTGATGCTTTCCGATACGGTGTAGAACTTTTTAAGTTGACTGACCACCCACTTATCAACCGGTTCTCCATTCCAACTCGATAACTCTAAAATCACGGGCACTGGATGCTGATCATCTTCTTCAACCCGAGTAACCAAGTCCTTGGCCAGTTGCAGTAGTTCCGTTGTTTTTCCTGAGCCTGGATCTCCCAGAATGAGGAGCTTTCCCGCAATATCTTGACGCTCAAAAACGCTAATGATTTTCTGGGTGAGCTTTAAGTCCAGTGGTGGTTTATTCCCTTTTTGATGTAGTACCCGGTTGACAGCTTGAAAGCTGGGTTCAGGGTCCTTGGGTGGATCTTCAGGCACCAGCTCAAACTTAGGATTCCCTACCCGTTGTCGCTGGTCTTCCATGTAGAGATCCAGCTTGACTAGATTGTGTAAGGAGTTCGTCAGACGAAGATTGACTTCTTTTTTGACAATGTTCAGAAGCTTTTGGCGGGTGCGCTCTAGTTGGTCTATGGAGGGCTGAGCACGTTGGAAAGGGCTGCCAAAAATACCAGAAAGCTTATCGCCAACATCAATGACAAATAGGAACGTAAACACCCCTATAAAGAGCACGGCCCATAGCCAAGGCGGCATCAGATCCTTTAGCCATTGAAGCAGCGTGGACACCGGATCAGGGTCGGATTGCTCAGTCGAAGCTAAGAGAAGTGCGATCGCAACCGCTGCACCATTCCCTAGCATCATTTCTGCCCTTGCCGTGCTTTCTTCAGAGCTTCCTCTTCCTTCAGTTTCTGAATCAACGCTTTGACTTGCGCCTCAAAGCGAATCGGTACTCTAACAAGCTTGGTGGTTCGGCTAAGCTTATTGGTTCGGCCAGTGGTAGGTCTACTCATGGGGATAACGCAAATAACGGAACGGTTAACCGCGCTATCAGGAGTATACAGCGAGGCTATGTGGATGTCTGACGATGCTTTTCGATTTGTCTCGTAAGCTAGGCTGTCAAATTTGGGGCCATGTTTTAGGTCAAGCTGTAATCAGTTGAATGGATTATGAGCAATGCCTTGGAACTGGAAGCGTAGAGCACAATCCCAGAAAATTCGTGTGGAAAAGCAGCGGGAGCATATTAAACGTGTGGCCCATGAGCTATACCAGAATCGGATCTTGCTCAACCGATTAGGCGATGCTCAAAGTGACTGGGAAACGGCAACCAAGATAGTGCAAAGTGACTGGCAGACTACGCTTTTTGCTAGTAATCGTCCTTTGCTCAAACTGAAAAAGCCCTTTTTTAAGGTTTTCAAGTTTATAGTCTGGGATAGTTTTTGGTGGCTCCTTTTTTCAGCACCCAAACTGGAATGGGTAAAGCTTCTAGCCGTTCCCTTAGTCTTGGCTGGTGCTGGTAGTATCATCTCTAGTCAGTTCCAGAGGGAAGCAAATCAGAATGCCACGATAAAAGAGTATTTTGATCAATTGGATACACTGACATTTCAGCAAGGTCTTTTGTCAGATGCCCCGAAACCAGGGGCCATCGTTCTAGCACAAGGGAGAACCGTTGCAGCTCTGAGGCAGCTAGATATTTCTAGAAAGCAGCAACTTATCTCCTTTCTTCTGGCCTCTGGTTTATCCTTCTCACAAGGAGACGGTACAGAATCAATTATCAGTTTCAAGCAACAAAATTTATCAGGCATTGATTTCCGAGGATTAGACCTAACAAACATTGATTTTCAGGGAGTTTATCTTGATAAGGCTAATCTCCAAGATGCTTACCTCGGGTCTGCTAATTTTCAAGACGCTTACTTGGAGTCTACCAATTTCCAAGGTGCGTACTTGGGGTTTGCCAATTTCCAAGGTGCGTACTTGGGGCGTGCCAATCTCCAAGACGCCTCCTTTTGGTCTGCTAATCTCCAGGACGCTGACCTGTTTTCTGCCAATCTCGAAGGTGTGATTTTTTTGGCAACAGACTTACGTAAGACAAGAAGTCTTAGTCAGCAAGCATTGAATAGCGATAACCCACCACTTCTTTGTAACTCGCCCTTGCCTAAAAGTATTAAAATTAAGGGCGGCAAAGATAGAGATTGTGATCAGATAGCCAGTGCTATAATCAAGAACCACCCAGGTTGGAATAACAACCTTGAGGACGCGGAAGCCTTGGTTAATAGGAAGCGAAAGAAAACCTGGGATTAGCCCCATGAACCCCAACGACACTCCCGTATCCTCTCCCGAAACTCATCCCGCAACCTACAACGGTGAAGCAATCCCCAGCCCGGTCGTCCGCTACACACTGGAGCAACAACTCGCTCTACTCGACTGGCACCCTATCTTCACGGGACGTTGCCCGAATTGTGAAATGCCTATCCTCCAGACACAGCCACCACGGGTGCATTGGGATTGCGATCGCTGCGAATGGATGGATGATTCTATTTGACAGTAAAGTTCCCAGAGGTATCCAGAACATTCAAAAACTTGGCTGGCCTACCTGCAAATAAATGCAGCTCATCCTGAGCCCTAGTCATCGCAACATACAGCTGACGTTGGGCTAATGATGCTTGGTCGCTATCACGACTCTGGCAGTCCCAGAACTGCTCAGGCCATAGCAATAGGACCACCTTAAACTCTAAGCCCAACGATGAGAGCGTGGTGACAATCCTGACACCGGGTTGACTGATGTCGTAGTCTCGCTTGGTTTCTTTATTCTTAGTCACCCAGTAGTAAGCTACGTTTAGCTCCTGTAGTTGCCTTAAAAGAGAGTTAAATGCATCTTCTTCTTTTTTAGATATCCAGCGATACAGAATCGCGATATCTGATGGGGAGTAACCTGAGTTTAAGAGGGTTTTAAGCTGCTTGATCGTGGCAGCTCCAGCTGCAGTTTTAGTCTGAGTATTACGGATTATTGGCTTAGGGCCGTTACGTAGAGCTGCACTAGGCTCTACAGCTGGAAACGTCGTCTCAGCATCGGTTTTACCATTGGTTTGTAAAACATCCCAGGCCGCTGTCAAAATCTCTTGGGTATTTCGATAGTTTTGGGCTAAGCGCTTTGAACGTGCTCCAACAGCGTTAATACCAACGGCTTTCCAGGTGAATTTTCTTCTCTTGTATAAGCTCTGGCTACCATCACTAACGATCAGTAAATCCCCATCTATTGGATCTTTCAGCGCTGCTACACAGCATGGAAACCAGCTCTGAAAGAAGGTATGGGCCTCATCGACTAATACCGAATCCCAGCGCTGTTCTGCTGGTAAGGTTTTTAACTTGGCCAGAACCTGTTCTCCTAAAGCCTCGTTGTAGTCGTCATTGTCTGCGAAATCTTTGAATCTTGGTAGATGCTTGAGTACTGACTTAGCCCAACTGTGGAAGTGTAAAACCTCGATACGTTCTTTGTACTGCGGGTTGCGGGTGTCCCTGTGGAGTTGAGATCGCAACTGAGCTGCCAGCGTAATGTTGAAACATAGAATGAGTATTCGATTCTGCGTTAATCGGTTTGCCAGCGCTTTAGCCCGAGCCGTCAGAATTAACGTTTTGCCAGACCCAGCAACGCCCGATATAAGCCGGTGACCACCTTTCATTTCGCGGGCCATGCGTTCTTGTTCTGCATCCAGACTCAGCAATATGGTGGCTGTGGTTGGCAAAGGTTGCTCCGGTTCAAACGATAGGCTGGTTTGCTTAGCTGGGACCTCTTTGATCGCTGTCTCAGGATGCAGAATTCCTTTGATCGTGCCGATCTGGTCTGAGGTGAGGGGAGCAAACGCAAAGTCGGCTTTGGTAAACATGGCCTTGAGCCGCTGGGTTAACTCAGCGCTCGATATGTCGGCCCAGCTAAGTAACTCGTCCCGATAAGCAACAGCTGGTTGTTCTAGCAGAACGTATAAATTCTCATCACGGGATTGAGCTTCAGTCATGTTGCTCATGATTGCCCCGACTCCCACGGGAAAGCATAGACGCCCTTGATAATTACCCTCTGGGTTACACAAGATTGGGTAGCCTTTGAGCTTGTCAGCCACTGAGCCAAAGTAGCCATGACCTTGCTTTAAGGGGTGTTGGTACGACTCGACCTTGGTAATATCACCCCGTTTCCATCGGATATTGAAAAAGTCGCTATTAGCTTGCTCTACCCGCGATGCATACCAGCCTTTAACTTCTAAAATCAGCAGCCCAAACTCAGGGCCAATAATTATGAAATCGGGATAGAGGTCGTTAACCTGTGGTTCGTACCAAACGATGAAATCATCCGGCAGCTGCGTACTCAGAATATCGAATAGCAGTTTCTCGCCCTGACTGGCTTTCGACGGGATGGTGTCAGGGATGATCAGGGCCATCGTTCTATCGATTGCATGGGATTATGTATGGTTCTCAGAATATCAAGGCTTTGCACCATAGTGTAAGCGTTTTACAAGTCTGGAGAACAAAGAACCCTCATAGAACCATGGCTTGTAAAGTCAGCCTTAAGGTAAATAGGCAGGTCTAAGATGGTGGTTCGCTATAGTGGCGAGGGTGGATGAGGGAAGGGAAGGGAGGGGGAAACAGCGTGGCCAATGAGGAGCACCTGAAGATACTAAAGCAGGGGGTTGAAGCCTGGAATAGTTGGCGTGAGGAGAATCCTGGTATTATTCCGAACCTCCGTAGTGCTGCTCTCGGTGGTGCCAACCTCAGTGGTGTTGACCTCCGTGAGGCTAACCTCAGTGGTGCTGAATTCATGGAAGCCAACCTCATGAAAGCCAATCTTGCGGAGGCCAGCCTCATTAGTGCCGACATCCGTTATGCCAATTTTCATGAATCCCATCTCGTTCATGCGAACCTGAGTGGTGCTGACCTGAGTGGTGCTGACCTGAGTGGTGCTGATCTCATTAATGCCTACCTTCGTCGTGCCAACCTCTATGGGGTCAACCTCATTAATGCCTACTTCGGAGCTACTGCCCTAGCTAATCTTGATTTAAGCAATGTCAAGGGCCTAGAAACATGCAAGCACTTAAGCCCCAGCACAATTGACCATCGTACTCTAGCCAAGTCTGGTCCGTTACCCCTCACCTTCCTCCGTGGCGTAGGCCTACCCGACACCTACATCGACTACATTCCCTCACTCTTCAATCAACCGCTCCAGTTTTATTCCTGTTTCATTAGCTATTCCAGTAAAGACCAGGAATTTGCCGAGCGTCTTTATGCCGACTTGCAAAATAAAGGCGTTCGCTGTTGGTATGCGCCTGAAGATTTGCCGATCGGCGCTAAGATCCGCATAGGCATTGATGAAGCTATCCGTCGCTATGATAAGTTGCTGTTGATTCTCTCGGAAAGCTCTGTCAACAGCCAATGGGTAGAACAAGAAGTTGAAACGGCCTTAGAGAAAGAAAGAGAAAAGGATAATCAAGTTGTTCTCTTTCCGGTTCGGCTGGATGATGCTGTGATGAATTCGGGTGATGGTTGGACACGGTTGATCAAAAACACTCGCAATATTGGTGACTTTTCTCGGTGGAAAGATCATGATGCCTATCAGAAAAGCTTCGAGCGGTTAGTTCGGGATTTGAAGGCGTCTTTGGTGGCTGAAGGGTAGAGGAGGATTCAACAGACAGGACCCCTTCCCACAACGGTAGATACTGCGTTATCATTCCCCGATCACCCCCATGGCCAAGTGACGACTATCAAAACCGATTGCCACAATAATTAGCGTTCCAAGCTCTCATTCAAAATGGGATTTGGCGATACATTTCCTCTACAGCAGGATCCACCTTCATAAGCAATCCTTTGACGCCAAGCTTTTGTTGAAGTTGTTTGGGTAAGTTGATTGCTTTAGCTACCTCATTATTCTCAGGCCACTTTGTATGCTCATCAAATTTGATGTTGTCAAGCCTCGTCTGATCAAGTGAAGTTTCCCTAAGATCAGTCCCACTGAGATCAGCATCGTTGAGTAAAGCTTGGCTGAGATCCGCTCCTCTAAGATCAGCTTTCATGAGCCAAGCATTAGTAAGAAAAGCTTGGGACAAGTTCGCTCTCCTGAGGAGAGCGAACTGTAGCTCAGCGTTTTTGAAATAGGTACTAAGCAGGCAGGCATCACTAAGATCAGCCCATGTGAGTTCTGTCCCTTTAAAGGCAACCCCAGGAAGATACGCTTTTCTCAGGTTAGCGTTAGCCAAATTAGCATTTGAAATAAACCCAGCTGGAAAGCTAACTCCACTCAGGTTAGCGTAAGTGAGATTGATGCCATTGAGATCGGCTTCATCTTGCAAAAGCTCTATGCCACTCAAATCAGCACCTTTCAAACAAAGCTTGGCCTTTTGAATAATCTTAGTTTCAATCAAAAATCGAAGAACACTAGCTTTCCTTACTTCATCGTTCTCAAATTGCCTGAGTATTGCTAGCGTCCTAGCTCGAATGACATCAATAGACGAGACAAACAATTCTTTTTCTGCAAGCGTTAAGTCAGGTATATCTACTGGTTTCTCGTGCTCAGGGAATAGCTCATCCTCATCGTCGTCGTCTATTGGATAAATTTTAGAAGCTATTCCTAATAGATTTTTATCAATTAAAAGTAATGATACTCGGTCTATGTAGGCTGTTAGAATCTCATCTTTAGCTTCTTCTCTTGAGCGTTTCTTCTCTTGTTGCTGCAAGAGATAACCTAAGATGGCCAATGTTAAAGGAACACCTAACAATTGAAGCCAAGCCCACAAGTCCTTGCCTTGAAACCCGGTCCAGGGTGCCCAATTATTTCTTTTGAATGCTGCAGTAATAACTAAGGCAGTTATTCCAAGAGCAGTAGTTTGTAGCCACCAACGGTTCACGGTCAACCAAGACTGATAGCGTTTTGGAATATCTGGGCGTTGCCATGACCAGTGCATTGCCAATTACCTGTTCAACACTAACAGCTTGGCCTAAAAGTAGTACATTTGTCCAGATTGGTTAAATCAAAAGGCTACCTTGGCCAAGATAGCCTCAGTTAGTTCTTGATACGTTGGATTATCAAGAAGCTCCCTCGTCATGGGCCGCTAGCAGATCGCCGCTACTCTCATCACCTCGATCCTCCAACAGATACCCCAGCACTGAGATCTCCTTCTGCACATCCTTACCCTCATGCTCGGCTACCATTTCGAGCAGTGGGCTGAATCCGTCATAGTGCCATTTCTGGATATCGGGATTGCCCTGAATGCATTGGTCCAGGGCATTGATCGCATGAGCAAACCCGAATTTCGCGATCAGGTCCTGCATGGCAGCGATGGCGGCGATCTCTTTCTCGCCGTTCTCGTCGTTCTCGCCGTTCTCCCTGTTCTTCCCATTTTCTCTTTGTTTGCTAATCACCATAGTCATGACTACGTTGGTTCTCCAGTGACACCTCCTTGATCTTTTTCTTGCTTACTAATCGCCATAGTCATGACTACGTTGATTCTCTCCCTGGATACAGGAGGTTGAGATCTCCCAATCTGGATAGGCGAGCCCAAACGCTTCGATACTGGCTGAGATCGCCGCGCAAAAGTATTTGTTGCCTACGAAGACAAAGGATCTCGCCTCATGATCGATCTCGGTACGAATATGGAAATAGTCTTGATCGATCATGTTCTGAAGCCAATCCGGTAGGCTTCGTTTGAAACATTCGAGCGAGAATTCTTGCCAAGCTGGATCGGGCTCAAGCGTGAGAGCAGAGATGGGAGCTGGGGAAGGGGAAGAGGAAGGAGTCGGATTAGTGGATTTCATGGGCTTTACCAAGACGGGTTTCAGGTTTTTTGTGGAGTGCGATGAGTGCGAGTGGAGTACGAGTGGATGCAGGTGAGTGCAATGGCTTTGGTTTTGAGATCTCAGCCTGTAGAGAGAAGGCATGGATAACTCTTATCGTGATAAGAGTTATCCTCAGAGCAAGACTTTCAGACTCTCAACCTCGTAGTCATGACTATGAAGTTCAGCCAGGGCAGAGGATAACCCTAGTCATGACTACAATCCTTATCGTGATAAGAGTTATCCTCAGAACGCTTCTTATCCCTGGTCTTTCATCACGTATTTTGAGACTGTATGAGCCGTGCCCAGAGCTTCTAGGATCGGGGTAGAGATATCGTTCTCTTCTAAAGTGTTATCGAAATGCCCAAACATTCCTTCACTCAGCGCTTCAAGAACAGCCGTGAGTCCATAGCTGTGGACTAAGGCCATGATGAGTGCTTTTAGCTGGGAATTAGGATTAACAGAACTGATCGGAATGTTGATGCTAGGAGCTTCAGGGCTGGGATTCACAGGTGTAGCGGGTGTCATGATGGTGTTCGTGATCGTAAGTGAAGAGAATGATCGAGAGAGGAGTAGCGGGAGAGAGAGGATCGGCAAGGGCAGGGTAGATGCAGGGGAATCACCGATCGCCTTACAATGCTGAGACGGGTGGCACTCGACCGGCTGCGGCGTCCAGATAGTAATCCTCATAGGGGTTTATCTGCTTCAGAAGCTCAAACGCGTTGATCACCGCATCGCCATCAAACCGCTCGGATAGCGCAAGCAACGCTCTGAATGCTTGATACGCAATTACATCGTCAATATAGGCGTCCCGGTGGGCATTGAGGGCTTCTTCGGCAGTGGCAAAGTACGTAGAGTAAACCACGGATTGGGTAGCGCCATCAGTACCAGGCTCAGGGGTAGGGGTAAGGGGTGTGAAGTGGGCTCGATACCCTAGCGCGGGATCATGTTCGATGTGAAATCGGTGAGGCAGATCGCTGAGGGTGCTCTGAAGGTACTTATGATGGTGCAGCGCTTCGGGGGCCAGGTCCAGCAGAGCCGCATCTTTGCATTGCTCCAGTGTGCCGGTTGCTTTTACAGGACGGGAGAAGGGACGGTATTCCCAGCGGTTGGCAGTGATATTGAATGCGATCGCACCCAGATTGAGATCGTTGAGATAGATAACGTATTGGGTGTCGTGGGTTTGACGGAATTCTAGGGGTTGTGAGGAGGAGGGGGAGGGGACGGAAGGGTTATGAGTTACAGTTTGCATGGCTCTAATTGCTAAGTGGTTAGGGTCGCTTAGCCCGGTGTCGAACTTTCCACGGCAAGACATCGGGCTTTGCTATGACATTAATGTATCATTCCAGTGATATAAAGTCAATAATTAAGTCTAGCTTTATATCATCTTGACGATACAAATTAGCCGCGCTACGCTTATAGCGTAATGTTTGCTCCAGTGAAATAATCGGAGGCGTAGCGTGAATGGTCTAATTGTGGATAAATCGGTACTTCGAAGCAGGTTTGAGGCGTTGGGATGGACTGAGTACCGTCTAGCCAAAGAGACAAGTCGAGTAAGAGTTGAGCAGTTAGGCGAAAAGGCAAAACCGCCTAGCAGTCTTGTCACTTCTGTCTCCAAAGTTATTGAAAACCCAAACACATCTCAATTCAAAAATGTTGAAGCTGTCATCAAGGCTATGGGCGGAGAGCTAGTTATCCGTTGGCCGCAAGTTGAAGTTGTTAGGCATGAAGAGGTGAAATTATGAGCGATCTAATCCAGTTCACAAATATTTCAGACGAGATAGCAATCCGTGAAAGCGACGGTGCAGCGATCGTTAGCATCAGAGGCGCGGCTCGTCTTGCTGGAGTAACGCCAGCGTCTATCAGCAGAGGCCTGAGAAGTGTTGCGCTAGCGCCTAGTCTAATGGCCAAGATGGTTATGGATAAAGGGTTTGATAGTGTTGCGCTACAGCAATTCCCAAAAGAAGGCGTTCCTGATCAAGCATTGGGGGCCATTCTTAAATACTACGCATACCGGGCGGGACGTTATCGCACAAAGCAGGCTGAGTATGTGTGTGATCAATTCAATGACATGGGTATCCGGTCGGCTTGTTATGCGGCGAAGGGCCTCTTGGAAATTAAATCCAAAGCTCCACGACAGCTCAACGAACCCAAACCACAACTCCCTCCAACAGCAGCAGCACTTCAGGTACAACCAAAAACCAAGCCTCAAGCCACTCCCACACCCACCAATACCGTTGATGCCGCTAAACAGATGTCAGGATTTGTCCTGGAACTGCTTAACGGCCTAGAGATAGGACAAACACCTAAGCAAGACAAAAGCTTAAAGGTTGGAGTTGCTATCTCTGCGGCTCAAATCTATTGTCCAGAGATCGCAGACGCTCTCAATCCTGCTCAGAAATTACTAGCTGCCACAACTGCTACTGATGGGGTCTATCTGACGCCTACGACGTTAGGCGAACGCTTGGGCGGGCTCAGTGGGCGAAAGATCAACGAGAAGCTGATCACCATGGGCCTACAGACGAGGGTTGATAAACCTGCTAAGGGTGAACCAAAATATCTGCCAACTCAGGCGGGTAAGCCCTACTCAATGATGACTATGGCCACTGGGCAGTATGGGGATACGACTAGTTATCAGCATCTTAAGTGGAGTGAGCGGGTGCTGAAATTGTTTGAGGGAGGTGTGGCGGCATAAAGTGGCAACCAAAGTCCCAAAAGCTAAGCGATCTCAACTACCCTCGCTATTGGCCATGGCCATCATTCAGGGGTAATAAGAAGGCCCAGCTACACCACCTCTAGCAATTTCCCCGCCTTTATCAACAACATCATCGAGCTGACCAAGCACCTAAGCATCCCTATCGATCTAACCGGTAAATCCAGCTACCCTCCTGCTAGCCCTTCCTATCCTCTGTTAGCCTCTGCCCACAGCCCTTGCCCCACCCCCCCTTTGATTAAAAAGGGCTACCCTTCACCTAGATAGGGTGGGTAGGGTTTCGTGAGTGTAGTCTTCTAACTTTTCCCTCTATATTTTTTTTCAGTATTCTCAGGGCTTTTGTAGTACCAAGGTGCTAAAGATGAATCATCCTTATCAATTTGTCAATAAAACAACCCCGGCTATCAAAATAACCGGGTTGCTATAGATGAAACTTAGTGGATCGCTGGGCTTTGGTGCATAAATAAATCCAGTTGTATCAAGGGTTTCAGCGATCAAGATCTAGTAAAAATCTCTATTTCTAGCCTTCCCAAGGCTTGAAACCCTTGTAAATCAAGGGTTGAATCATGCACCAAAGCCGGATCGCTGCATACAAATCCCAGTACCGTCTAATCAGAGGGGTAGCGATTTAGGTGGTACTGGTTGGTTCTGTTAGTGATACAGGTTGCGAAGTTGCGGGTTGAGATCGCGGGGGCGTGAAAGTGAGAAAAAATCAGAAGTTACATTTTCTAGATTCATGTAGATACGCTCACGTCAATGCTGCCACTTAACAGCTTGCTCGCCTTCGAAAAGCCTTATGATTTGATACCGGTTAGTATTCTCCTGCGAGGTCTAGAAAATCTACAAGTAAAAATATCCAAGAGGTTTGGCAAGTCACAGTTACTAGGAGCACTAAACTCTTACGTTCCTTTGTGGTATAACCTTGGCTAATTCTGCCGAGAATATTCTTAGGGGAGAGTCGCTATGGGATTAGGGCAGCATGTAGGGCTTAGCCAAGTCTCAATGGTGGGGCTAGTGGTGACGTTAATTAGCACTCCTGTCGGTAGTGCTCAGGTTATTCCTGATACGACCCTTGGCGAGGAATCATCGCAAATAACACCGAATCTGCAAATCCGTGGCAACAATACCTCTCTAATTGAGGGCGGTGCTATTCGCGGAGGTAATCTGTTTCACAGTTTCAGTGACTTCAATGTCGCTGAAACGCAGCGGGTTTATTTTGCTAACCCCCTTGGCATTGAATCAATTATGAGTCGTGTAACTGGGGATAGTCCGTCAAATATTTTCGGACTGCTTGGAGTAGATGGTTCGGCAGATCTGTTTTTACTGAATCCTAACGGGATTGTTTTTGGAGAAAATGCCAGTCTCGATATTGAGGGCTCATTTTACGCGACGACGACGGATGAGATCGCTCTGGGAACTGGTATCTTTAGTGCGACAGAACCCGCCCAAAGTCAACTGCTATCAGTAAATCCCAGCATCTTATTTGAAAATTATTTGACTGATACTTCAGGCACTATTCAAAACCAAGGTAAACTGGTCGCTGAGGAAAATCTGACCCTGGCTGCAAGTCAACTGGATTTGAAAGGTCAGCTTGCGGCGGGTAGCGATCTCACACTACTAGCAACCGATGAAGTCCAGATTCGCGATGCCATAGACTCACCCTTTATTGCATTTTCCGGGGGAGACCTGCTAGTACAGGGAAACAAGCAGGTGGATATTGTGGCGTTAAGCCATCCAGAGAGTGGGCTATATTCCTATGGGGATATGGTGTTGCGATCAGTGAATCCAGTGGGTGGAGATACTCATTATTGGAGCGGTGGCTCTTTCCAAATCGAGCAATTGAATGGTGGTTTGGGTAGCTTACATAGTCCCTATGATCCAATTATTCGATCACAAGGAGATGTTAGCTTTTTTGCCTATCAAGGAGCCTCTCTTCATATCCTAGCTGGAGGACAGGTAGATATTGGCGTTGTCGTGATTACGGGTGAAGATATTACAGGAGAAACTTTAAATCCAATAGATACTCCTGCTCTTGCCAATGTCACTCTATCGAACGGAACATCTTTTGTTATCGATGGAAGTGCGCAACCGACCCTCGATATAAGGGCAGGAATGAGGCCTGATGTAGTTGGAGCCCCACTCGGAACCATTGGCAATATATTTGGAGCGTTTTTTGACTCTTCTTTTTCTTTAGTACCGCCCCCTAACAATGATCTGAACATAACTGGCTCGGGCATAGCTTTTGATAGAATTGTTATAAATCCTCCTGATGGAACTGTTTTTTTAACAAATCAGTTTGAACCAAACCAATCCTTAACGAGTGGAGATATCACTACTACTAGTTCTGGTGGCATAGACGCTCGTGGCTTTGGTGGTGATGGCAGTCTAGTGATTCTCGATTCAAGAGGAAACATTGCGCTTAATGATGATTTCATTTCTACTACATCTGATATTGCTAATGCAGGTAATATAACCCTTATTGCTAATGGAGTAATTTCACTTGTAGACGGTACTTTTATAGATGCTTTTGGTAATGGTGGTGGAGAAATTCAAATTCAAGGAAATCAGGTCAATTTAATCAGGGGAGGGCGTATTAGCTCAGGGACTGAAGGCAATATACCGGGGGGCAATATTACAGTTACTGGAGATGACTCGATAGAAATATCAGGGGTATCTACAGATGGTTTAACGAGTGGTATAGCAACAGCCACCTTTGGAGCAGGGCGTGCAGGGAATCTGGCGCTATCAACGAAGAAACTCTTAATTCAAGATGGAGCCCTAGTTACATCAAGTACTAGCGATGTGGGAGAGGGTGGTGACTTGATAGTATCTGCTACGGATTCTATACAAATCATGGGTGGGGAAGGCATCGATAATCCTGCCTTTGAAGGATTATTGACAGGGGGTGGACTCGTCACCCAAACGAGTAGTTTAGAGAATGATGCGGGTGATGCAGGTAATATTGAAATTATTACAGGACAATTGCTTGTGAAAGATTCCACTTCAATATCAGCAGATACGATAGGAAGAGGAGACGGTGGAGAGTTAAATATTAATTCGGAAACAATAACAATTTCAGGAGGAGCTCAACTTGGAGCTGCCACTGCAGGGCTTGGGAATGGTGGGGATATATTCATTCGTACTAGTGATCTAGAAGTCACTGGAACATCGGTTACTTTCCAATCCTCAAGCTCGATAACAACTCAAACCGGAGGCTTTGCCACCAATAGTTTGGTGGATGAAGTCTCTCCAACAGACAGTGGTAGTGCTGGAAATATCACTATTGAGACTGATCATCTGCGGGTTCTGGAAGGAGCGAGAATTACAACTTCAACATTCAATGCGGGTTCCGGCGGTCAATTAAGAGTTGATGCATCTGATTCAGTCCAATTGATTGGATCTGGGCCTCAACCTAATGGAACTTCAGTCTCCAGTGGAATATTCACACAAACTGAAGGAAGGGGTGAAGCTGGCAACTTGACCCTTAATACTGAGCAGCTCACTGTAGCTGATTTAGCCATTATATCAGCTCAAAGTCTAGGCCAAGGTGACACAGGTATGATTACACTTCGAGTTAACGGAGTGATTAACTTAACAAATGGAGATATTACAACCTCAGCTGAAGAAGCATCTGGAGGAGCCATTAACATAAATGCAGAGAATATTCGTCTCTCTGGTGACAGCGACATTAAGACTTCTGTTGAGAGTGGTGAAGGTGGCGGCGGCGATATCCTGCTTACAGCTAGCTCTATTCTTGCTTTTGATGATAGTGATATTCTTGCCTTCGCTCAAGATGGTCAAGGTGGCAATATTACCCTCAACACTTCGGCCTTTTTTGGTGAAAACTTTGACCCTGAAGCTTCAAACAATGACCCTGTTAATACTTTAGATAACAATGGTCGCGTTGACATCAATGCCACAGGTCGCATAGCTTCTGGCATCATTACTATCCCTGATGTCAACTTTATTGAAAACAGCCTTAATGAACTTTCTGATGATTTAGTCAGTACCGAAACCCTGACGGCTACTAGCTGCATTGTCCGAGCTAATGACACAGAAGGAGCATTTGTTATCACAGGCGGCGAAGATCTACCTCAACAACCGAGCGAGGCAGCTGCGGCATATCATACTGGTATAGTTCAACCTATCCCTGGCGTGAGCGAAGTTCAGTCTATCCAAGAACCTGAAAGGTTCTATCAGCTAGCAGATGGTCGGCTGGTGCTAAGTCGTGGCTGTTGAGGATTATATGAGAGAATTCTCCAATGCCAGCGAGGTTAACACCACCCTCGGCAACCACACCATTTTCACTAGCAACGTCACCGAGCTAACTAAGAAGCTGGGCATTCCCTTCGAGCAAGTACAGTTGCCACCATCTGGCGACTCATAAGTTGCCCTGACCTCTTGTTAGTTATTGAGCCGATTATCACTCGATATCAAAGCCAAACAAAAGTTTCAAAGAATACTTTTCTATTTTTGCGTCCATTTTATATTGAAGGAATAAAAAACTTAGGGAAATAAACATATATCAACCATGCAATACGACATCATGCTACAAGGTTTTCATTGGCAAGCGCAGAGTGTTAAAGATCGAATAGGTCGCTCATGGTACGCAATCATCAAAGAAAATGCTCAGAGAATTAAAGATTCTGGATTTACTTTAGTTTGGTTCCCTCCTCCATCGGATTCTCTGGCCTATGAAGGGTACTTGCCCAGAAAGCTAGATGTACTTGATAGCAGGTATGGGACTAAGTCTGAGCTGAAAGAGGCGATCGCAGCCCTCGGTTCAGTAAAGGTGATTGCTGATATTGTTGTTAATCATCGTGTTGGTACTACAGGTCCTGCAGACTTTAAAGACCCTGATTGGTCTAGGTTTACTATTACTGCGAATGATGAATACACCGGTAGAAAGTCATTTAACCTTGACTCTGGTGAAAGCTATGGCCCTGCACGGGATTTAGATCATCGCAATCCTGAAACTCAAAATGGGATCATCACTTGGATGAATTCTCTAAAAGATCTAGATACTACAGACGGTAAAGATGTTACAGGGTTTAAGGGGTGGAGATATGATCTTGTAAAAGGATTTGCAGGTTGGGCTGTTGAACTATATAACGAGCGAGTAGAAACTGAATTCAGCGTTGGTGAATATTTTGACTACGATCCTCAAAAAGTAGTCGGTTGGATTGATTCAACGCATCCTAATCCGGCTTTTCGTTCAACAGCTTTTGACTTTCCTCTTAGAAACGTTCTATATGAAGCGATTACAAAAAGGAAGTTTCACTATCTCAAGTATGGTGACCGGGCACCAGGGGTAATCGGCTTATGGTCAGATAAGGCCGTCACGTTTATCGAAAATCACGACACTGAAGATGTGAGAAATAGTGAGTATGCTCCTTACTTTCCCGGTAGAAGTCAAATGGTTCAGGGATATGCGTATATCCTGACGCATCCTGGTATTCCCTGTGTTTTTTGGGGAGATATCTATGATTCAGGCCCGTTGCATGAGGCCGAAATTAGACGACTCATTGAAATTCGGAAAAGATATCGTGTTCACTCAGAAAGTAAGCTATACATTGCTGCTGCTCAAGAGGGCCTGGTGTATGCTGCGTATGTCCAGGGGGATGAAGGCGAAATCGCAATGAAAATTGGTCCTGGTAGCTGGCAACCATCTGGAGGCAAGTGGCAGACAGGACCAGGGGCAGACCTCTTAATTTCTGGACCTGATTACGCTGTTTGGGGAGATAGAGGAAGATTCTGGTCTTGATGGCTGTTCTGTAACGCTGGCTTCCAACTTGGCTTAGGAGCTTCTGTCAGACCTGCACTACGCTCAAACGGTGCAGGTCCACAATTTGGTCTCTGCCCTGCAGCTTTGAGTACATGCTTACTGGCAAGAAACGAAATACCATTTCGTCAATTAGACTCAGCGCTGAAATTAATTTGTACTACTCAGCATAGTCATCTCAATATTTATCGCCCTCTGCACTGAGAAATGAAGATTATATGCCTGCTCGACTTAGAACCAATCGAGTAAGCCATACTATTGGCTAGTAGCCTTATGGGTTTCCATAGGCTACTGAAAGAATATCTAAAATCAGGCCCTTGTGATGCCTTATGACTCCACAGGGGCTTTTTTTCAGGCTTTAAGGCTTACAAATCATCAAGACGCCTTGCTGAATCTGCTCAAGTCAGGTGATAACAGGGATAGATATTCTTTCATGCTCCCTGGAATATGCCGGATTCAGCAGTCTCAGAGCCGATTTTCATTTCCTATCGCAGAGCTGACAGTCGCTCAACGACAGAGCGCATTTATGATCGATTAAAGACCGCATTCGGTGATGATGCCGTCTTTAAGGATGCCAGTAGTATCCTGGGTGGGACTGACTTTGCTAAGCGACTCGATAAAGCTGTGAGTCAGTGTCAGCTGATCCTAGTGATCATCGGTAAGACCTGGTTAACGGTGACCAATGCAGATGGCACTCGTCGCCTGGATCATCCCGAGGACTGGGTCAGGATTGAAGTGGAGGCGGCACTTAAACGTGAAATTCCTGTCATTCCCGTTTTAATTGAAGGGGCTAAGATGCCCGCTGCGTCTGAACTGCCAGCATCATTGCAACAACTCACTCGTTATCAGTTTTGTGAAGTTGGCAACGACCCCCGCTTCGATGATGATGTGAACCGTCTCATCGCAGATATCCAAAGTCACCTGGGGCTGGACGATATTGCTCTGAACAGTAGTATTGATGAGAGCTTGGGCAAGAATGTCCAGAATATCCGTGGCGGGTCCGGCGTTCAGATTAACGATCCCAAAGCACCCGTGCTCACTGGCAACATCAGCGGCAGTACTATCAACATCACAACAAATTAGCTGGAGTCGTCGAGAGCAGACTCGACAAATTTCAACCTGCCCTATAGCAATCCATATCCAACAACACTGAACCCCGGTGCGCCATTTCAGGCTCCGCCCTTGCCTCGACACTATGTCCAACGGCCTGAGCATTTCGAAGCGATTAAGGCCATGCTGCTGGATGAGAGCACACCTGGCACATTGGTAATCAGTGCCATCTATGGCATGGGGGGCATTGGCAAATCGGTTTTAGCTGCAGCCCTGGTTCAGAATGGTGAGATTCAACAGCAATTCCCTGATGGAGTGCTGTGGGTGACCCTGGGCCAGCAGCCGGATATGCTCTCAATGGTGAACCTATGGATTCGCCAGCTGGGGGACAATGACTACAATCCCACCACGCTACAGGCAGCATCATTGCATTTGCGAACGTTACTGGCAGATAAGAAAGCACTGCTAGTCATTGATGATGTATGGCATCCCGAGCATGTGGAACCCTTTCGTATTAGAGGTGTGGGTTGTCATGTGCTCGTGACGACTCGGCAAACCAAGATTATTGATTCAGAACGCTACGACCTGGATTTGATGACACCACAGCAGTCATTGGAGCTGCTTACTCGGTGTTTACCTACATCGTTATCTGACGCAGAGAAATCATCTGCGGTGACCTTTGCCAAAGAAGTAGGCTATTTACCGCTGGCTCTAGAATTAGCGGCGGCTCAGATTAAGGATGGAGTGACCTGGGATGAGCTGTTGACAGCCTTTCAATCAGAAATGGCGCATCCCGAAGCGCTGGATATTGATAGTGATGTAGCATCCTTGAGCAATGAAGCTATTCAGAAACGCCGCAGTTTGGTGGCCTCTTTCAAGCTCACGCTTAAGCTACTTTCCCGAGAACAATTAAAGCAATTTGCCTGGTTGGGCATTGTTCCTGAGGATGTCTCTCTTACTCAACCGATGGCAGCCACGTTGTGGGGGGTGTCCCCCGTGCAGGCGAGTAAGTTGTTGCGAGAGTTCAAAAATCGGGCGCTGCTCTTGTCTCAAGCTCAAAGGTCTGGAGAGAAACCGACTTATCGCATCCATGATTTAGTTCATGACCTGGCCAAAAACTTGCTAACCCATGAACAATATTTAGGTGATTTACCAGGTCTAGGGCTCACGGTTGAAGAGGCTCATTCCCAATTCCTTGAGCGCTATCGTGTTCAGACCCAAAATGATTTGTGGCATACAGTTCCAGCAGATGGCTACATCCACAGTCATTTGGCTTGGCATTTTGAGCAGGCTGGTCAACCGGAATTGATGCATCAGCTGCTGAAAGAATCGACGCCAGATGGTCGCAATGGTTGGTATGAAGCATGCGAGAAGCTGGGACAAACAGCCAGTTTCGTTACCGATGTTGCTCGGGCATGGCAGGCAGCTGAGGGACTCTATGACCAGAATGCGACTGAGTCGATTGCGCTGCAATGTCGTTATGCCCTGATTACGACATCTCTCAATAGTCTGTCACAGAATCTTTCACCTGCATTAATCGCACTTTTTATACAAGAAGGGGTTTGGCAACCTGCCCAAGGTTTAACGTATGTGAAACATATGAACCCATGGCAGCGCGTTGACAGCCTTACAGAACTATTGCCATATCTATCTAAGGCACAGATAAGTGAGTTCTGGGATCTTGTTTATTCCCTTCGGCCTCAACAGATTCAGTATAAATCCCGCAACCTTATAAAATTATTGCCATATCTATCCAAGGCGCAGATAAGTGAGTTCTGGAATCTTATCTGTTCTCTTCAGCCTCAGCAGATTCAGCTTAAAGTCATAAGTGAAATAGCCTCGTCTTGCCCAAAGTCACAACTGAGCAAAGCATTAACTATGGCTTGTTCAATGCAGTCTGAGTCTAATAGGACTGACGCCTTGAGTGGTCTAGTCAAATATCTGCAACAGCTAGTGAGTGAAACGTTTGCAGCAGCATGTTTGAGTCAGGATGAGTGGAATCAAGGTGAAATCCTGAGAGCATTAGCTCCATATCTGTCGGCAGCTCAACTGAACACAGCATGGAAGCTGACCTGCTCAATGCAATCTAAGTGGAGTCAGGTTGGCACCCTGAGTGCATTAGTACCACATCTATCGGAGGTTCAACTAAGTCAAGCGTTGACTATGGCCTGCTCGATCCAGGATGAGTCTGACCGGGCCAAAGTTCTGAGTGCATTAGTACCACATCTATCGGAGGTTCAACTAAGTCAAGCGTTGACTATGGCCTGCTCGATCCAGGATGAGTCTGACCGGGCCTATGCTTTGATTGGGATAGCTAAATATCTACCAGAAGTAGTGAGTGAGGCTTTAGAGGTGACGCGCTCGATACAGAATGAATTTGACCGAGTCAGCGCTATAAGAGAGTTAGCTCCATATCTATCGGAAGCTCAACTGAGCCAGGCATTAGCATTAGCACGTATGATCCAGGATGAGTCTGACCGGGCCTATGCTTTGATTGGGATAGCTAAATATCTACCAGAAGTAGTGAGTGAGGCTTTAGAGGTGACGCGCTCGATACAGAATGAATTTGACCGAGTCAGCGCTATAAGAGAGTTAGCTCCATATCTATCGGAAGCTCAACTGAGCCAGGCATTAGCATTAGCACGTATGATCCAGGATGAGTCTAACCGGGCCTATGCTTTGATTGGGATAGCTAAATATCTACCAGAAGTAGTGAGTGAGGCTTTAGAGGTGACGCGCTCACTACATAATGAGTCTGAACGTTACAGTGCTATAAGAGAGCTAGCTCAATATCTATCAGAAACTCAACTGAGTCAGGCATTAGCATTAGCACGCTCACTACATAATGAGTCTGAACGTTACAGTGCTATAAGAGAGCTAGCTCAATATCTATCAGAAACTCAACTGAGTCAGGCATTAGCATTAGCACGCTTAATAAAAGATGAGCCTGACCGGGCCAATGCCTTAAGTGCTATTGCAACTTATCTGCCAGAGCTAGTAAGCGAGGCTCTAACTGTAACCCGCTCCATTCAGAAGGACTCTGACCGGGCCAAAGCCCTTAGTGCGCTAGTCCCGTATCAGCCAGAGTTGGTGAATGAAGTCTTATCACTCTTACTTTCGATGAAGTATGAGGCGGATCTACTCAATCGCCTGGATAGGCAAACGAATGATTTGGATTGGGCCAATGCTCTAAGTATGATAGCTCCATATCTGTCAAATTTTCAGATGAGTAAGGCCTTGACCATAGCCCACTCGATTCAGTACGGGTATGCCCGAGCCATTGCCCTGCATAAGCTAGCTCCGTATCTGTCGAAGTCTCAAATGAACGAAGCTTTGAACCTTGCTTATTCTATTAAAAATGATTCTGACCGGGCTAACGCCCTTAGTGCGTTAGTTCCGTATCAGCCAGAGTTGGTGAACGAGGTCCTGCTACTGGCCCGCTCGATAGATGGTGAGTTATGGCGTATCAACGCAATGATTGGCTTAGCCCCGTATCTGCCAGAACTGGTAAACGAGGTCCTGATATTAATACGCTCAATGGAGTATGAGAATGAACGAGCCATTGCTTTGAGTATGACATCTCCGTATATGTCAGAAACAGAGATGAGCAAGGAATTGGCACGAGCACGCTCAATGGAATCTGAGCATTCCCTAGTCAAAGTCTTGAGTGCATTAGTCGAAAATCTACCGGAGTCTTTGTTACATGAGGCATTTAATATAGTCTGCTTGATGCAGGATGAATTTACCCAAGTCGAGGCCCTGAGTGAGTTACTACCTAAGCTCACAATAATTGAAACTGACTTTACTGTTTGGCAAGAGGTATTGCATACACTATCTCATCGAGATCGCAAGTCCTTCCTTGAGGATATCCCCAACCTGGCCCCAGCTATGATTAGCTTATCTGGAGGAGACAAAACTGTCTTGAACTTAGTCGTCGAGGCAATGCGAGACGTTTGCCGTCAATGGCCATGAGACGACGTTTCTGAATTAGGAGCCCATTATTCTTCGCGTTATTTTGTTGGAGCGAAGGGAAGATACGGCTAGGATATGGCCTGGTCATCTTCCTGAATTGAGGCGAGATTACAGTTGTCCCCCTTGAAGGCTGCCCCTAGATCCCGTAGCCCCAACAAAAGCTTGACCCTTAACAACACTCCACATCTCTCCCGGTCCTTTCCGTACCTCCTGGACCGTTAGCCACACCTTCCATTCTCCCCACCCCCTCTGTTCAAACATGACTAGGTGTCTGTAGAAACGGCGGGGTAAGTTTTCGTCGATGAACCACAGCTGGACATCCCAGTGGATGAACCACAGGGGGGATACCCCAGATCCTGTGCCCTTGGGGATACCCGCAACCTCGTTCTCGTGCGAACGAGGTTGGAGACACTCCACCCTAATCTCTTGGTTCACTCCAGACCATCTCCACCTGGGCCACCTCCTAGTTCATCCGCTCACCTCACTCACCCTCACCCCCTAGGCCCACCCACCCCCCAGTTCAAATAAAGGGGCCTTCTCATCTCAGAATGTCAAATTTTTTCTTGCTGGGTAGAATGGCTGAAAATACTCCTTTTTTGAAACACGGTCACCCCATGGCTCTAGAATCGTGTCCACCACACGCATAAGAACAAAACACCGATATTAAACCGATATCAATGGGCTGGAATCCCTCTTATCTCAGTGCGATCGCACCCTCTTTTGCCTGATAGCTATGACAGCTCCTTTAACCATAGATCAAAGTCTATTGTTAATGAGATCGTGATTTGGTATTGAAGATTTTCAATGGATTAGCGCCCTTCACCCCCTCCTTTCCTCCACCCCACTCATCCCACAAGTCCCATCATGCGAATCAATCACAAACGAGAATTAGCCGAGAGACTCTCCGAGTCAGACCATAGAGCACAACGGGCTCAGCTTGTCTTTGATCATCGTCGTGCAGGCGGCCAGATCACCCGAGAGTTTGCCCAGGAGTTAGCCGAGCAAGGCTTTGCCACCAAAGAAGGCCACCCCTTATCGGTATCCGTTCTGCATGATGATTACCAGGCGTTTGTTAAAAACCTGACCGTCTTCCATCGAGAGACCTACCAAGATCAGCAAACGCTTCAGCTGGTTAGGCTTGAGGGCAATCTTGAGATTCTGAATGAAATGGTTCAGGAACTTAGGGATGATGCCGAAGCGGATACGGCCAATATCCGACCGGTGAAAACGGTGCTTGTGCTTAGGGAGCTTCGCCAAACCATCGAATCGATCTCCAAACTCACGGGTGCTAATGCTCCAGTGGAGGTTGTGGTGACCCAACGGTTGGAGAGTGAGGTGGAGATGATTCTGGGGATCTTGCGTCAGGGCCTGACCGATGAAGAGTTTCAGAAAGTGGCCGGGTGCTTGGCTAAGGGGATGGGATTGGTGCAGGAGAAGGCTCGGGGTAAGGGAGCGGGTGGAGTGGTTGAAGTGGTGGAAGAGGTGGAGATAGCGGGTGAGATAGGGATGGGCGAGTGAGGGTGAGGATTGAGTGGAGTGGTTGAAGAGGTTGCGATCGCAGAGAATATTGAGACGGACTGATTTAGATGTGAAGTTCGCTATCAGCGGTTGTCGTGAGGGGAATGGCTGCCATGAGGGGAATGGTTGCCATGAGGGGAAGTTTTCTCTGACTCAGCTATAGAACTAGAGCGTTTAAGCACAGACTCTCAAGGCTATTCCCAGTTTTTCTGCCGTTGCTCATTGACAAATTCTGCCGCTGCTTCAATGTTCTCAAACTCATCTGGATATCTTTGATGCAAGATATCCGCTAACTTGTCACAGTCTCGGTCTTTACCACCTTTAATTTCAATACTTTCAGGAAGCGAAGAATTGCAGATGAGAGGTGGGTTTTCACCTTCTAATTGCTGCTGAGTAAGCCCTTTAGCAGTATGCAAATTCGTACTAAGGAAAATAGCATTGCTGAGTTTGGCGTCGTGGAAGCTGGCGTCGTGGAAATTGGCGAAATTCAGGTTGGCGAAACTCAGATTAGCGTTATGGAGATTGGTGGAGCGGAAGGTGGTGTTGGAAAGATTAGCGTATTCGAGGTTGGCACCGTGGAGACCAGAGTAGCTAAGATTGGCGTATTCGAGGTTGGCATCGCGAAAGTAGGTGAAACCCAGATCAGCAGATGAAAGGTCTGCAGACCTGAGGTTGGCGGCTTGAAGGATGGCATGTTGGAGGTAAGCATGGCTTAGGTCTGCGTCACGGAGGTCAGCGAGGCGGAGGAAAGCGTAGTTGAGGTAAGCGCTGCTGAGGTTGGCTTCTGATAAGCGAGCTCCCAGAAGTGAGCGACAGTTACCAAATACTCGTTCTAAGATGTATGGAGGAATTCTTGAATAGGTTAAATCGGCAAAGCAACCAGCAACCAAAGATTGAACTGCTTGTTTCTCTTCGGACTTATTTTTACTGTCTAAGCGGCCATAGTCCTCTTTTATCGCGTTTTCACGTGCACTATATTCTACTGGTGCAGCAATAATCACAGCCGGAATAATGAGCCAAACAGAAGCTTTTAGAAGATTCCAGCGTTTTTGCCAAACACTTTTTTGGATAAACTTTTTAGCTGACTCTGAGAGTGGAAAAGTATCTGCTTGTTGTTTCTGAAATCGGAGAGCTTCATTGAGTGACAACCCCTGTAGCAAATATCCTTTCAACTGATTATGCTCTTGCCAGGTCACGGCACTGGCTTCAATCCGTCGCTGCTGCCGTAATAAATCCCGATTCTTTTCGATCCACTGTCGCAATAAACGCCAATGACGAATCAAGGCTTCATGAGCCACATCAACGATCGCACGTCGTTCTTGTATTTCACCTTTACTAATAACTTCACTGGTCACCAACAGTCGATTATCTTTGCTGGATAATAGATCAATCAGTGTCCTAACTCGTTCTTCTGGGTGAAGAGGGGCAGAAATAAGGTTATCTAGAAAAACACGACGGCGGGTATCTTCAGTGCCTTCACCTAGCTGAGTTAACTGTTGAAAAATATGTTGCACTGTACGTTGCTGCGCAGCATCACAGTTGTCATAAATCTCAGTTGCCCGTTTATCTAGGGTGCCGTTGATGCCACCAAGCTCCTGATAGGTAGAGAGCATGAGCGTACTTTCCTGACGACGCTGCCACAGTTCCTTGAGGGTGTATTGCAAGAGTGGCAAGCTACCAGGCGCACCCTTAATGTCGTTGAGGATTTGGGTGACAAGAGCGGGTTCAACCGTTAAATTAGCCTGATCAGCGGGTTTACAGATAGCATCTCTCAACTTATCTTCTGTCAAGGGCAAAACACTAATGGTATGAGTTGGAAGTGTTTTGGCTAATCCACTGTAATCTTGTTCTAAACATTTACCAACAAAATCCGCCCGCATCGCAATAATCAGACAGAGCTTTTCCCCAGTTTCTTTCAGTGCTCCCATCAAACAGCTAAAGAACTGTTCGCGTTCTTCAGAGCTATCGCACCGGGTAAAGACTTCTTCAAATTGATCTATCACTAGAATGGTGCGTGGAACTGTGGATGCCTGTACTAGTCGCTGTAACCCAGCCGCTCCTTCCTTCAAGAGCCCCGCAGCTCGCCCTAGTGCTTCTGCACGGTCTAGCTGAGATCCACCATCCGGTACAAACACAGCGGCTAAGTTTTGCATTGGATGGGCATCTGGTCGGGTAATCAGAATCTGCCACTGGTCACTGCCTGCGATGCGTCGCCCCAGCTTTAGCTGATGTAGTAACCCGGCGCGTAAGACTGATGATTTACCATTGCCCGAGGCTCCAACCAGTGCCATAAAGTTGGATGTGCGTACCTGATCAAGCAGTTGGCCGACCAGCTTTTCTCGACCAAAGAAGTATTTCGGGTCTTCATCATTGCAGTCGAAGAACTCCAGCCCCTTGTATGGACAGATACCACTGTCTACTGATACTTCCTTAGTTGTCTGGTCTTCAACTTGCCAGGTTCGAGTCAAGTTAATCGCTTCACCAAAATTGGTACAGACGGGTGTTTGTAATTCACCCTTCAGTGATTGGCTCACGTAATCCACCAGTGCAAAGGTATCAATCCAGCGTCCTGGTAACCGAGATGGTTCCAGTCCCTCTAGCAGTGCTTTGGTTAGTACGCTGTAAGGACTGTTCAGATCCTCCCAGGAGGTTTCAAAGTCACGGGACGACGCGATAAAGCAGCGATCTCGACTTTCGCTATTGCCTGGATTAGCCGCTTCAACATTGACAATCAAAGACCCACTATGACAACAGTCAAGCCAGATAATTTGCTGCTTGACCGGACTTTCTGATAACAACCACTGCAGCCAGCGCAGAGATAACCCTGCTCGTGGGGTATTAGAGTTTGTATCACTCGCTGCTAGATAGCCTTTGTCAAATCCCTTGCGATCAGGAAGGCCATGGCCAGAAAAATAAAACAGCGCTGTCTCCGGTGCCTGATTACTGTCAGGCAAAAATAGCTTCTCTAATGCCTGTTCGAGCTGTATCTGCAAAACTTGCTGCGTTGATGACACCACCGGCCTATTCCCATTAGCCTGGTCGAGCTGTTCCGGCATCCGCTGCACTTTATTGAAATCGCCATCCTCCTCCAATCGGTGTGCGATCGCTTCAGCATCTTTAGCCGGAGCTTTCAAGGAACTCAAATACTGATAGCGATTGATTCCGACGATCAGGGCATCGCGGCTCATAGATGGCGGCTAATGGCAGGATGTGGTGTCAGTGTAGTATCTGGTTGCTGATATAGCAGTACCCGTACTGGTACTTATTCATTCTTCTTTATATGCCATGACCCAACTAGCCCCCATTCAGCTCGAAGACGGCACGACCATTTATATCGAGGCTGACGAAACCGTTACGGCTCCACCTTTGCCTCCATCAGTACCGACTGCTGACGGCCCTACTCGTACTCCCAAAGGCCCTGGTGAGCAAGCGATCCGAAACTTCCAGATGATGCAAAGCACGATTCGCACCTACACAGCCCATACCCTGAGTGCTTTTAAGGACATGGCCACTGCCAATGTGGATAAGGTGACGTTGGAGTTTGGCATCAAGGTGGCTGGGGAGGGTGGGGTGCCCTATGTGACGAAGGGGAGTGCTGAATGTAATCTCAAGATCACCGTTGAGTGTTCGTTTCCAGAGCGGGAAAAGGGAGGCTTGGATTAGCCAGGGCTGAGGTGATGATAGCGAGACTGCATAATAGTATAGTCTCCAAATTACTCAGCTCCCCCATGTTCCAAGGATTAGCCGCGCTAACACTCTTATAATCCACCTCTCATACTAACCATTAACCTGCTCGGTGAACCGTATAACCGAATGCTTATTTAGAGTGACCACCTTTCGTCCATAGCGTCAATCAGAGCTTTAGGAGGCTTGATTTCCTGTATCTCTATTCGCATACCTCTAACTCCCCAAACTTCTGCAACTATATTGAGTATCTCAAGCGATGCTTCGCTAATACTATTTCTGAATGGCATGATTTCCCGAAATTCCATTCTTCCAATCTCACTTCGGAGTGATGTACTCACCAACTCACTAATGGCTGTTTCTACATCCTCGATGGCATAGTAAGTTTTTTCTAAGTCAAGAATTCTCCAGTAAATAACGGCATCGACTTCAAGATTAACGTTGTCTTTTGTAGTGCATGATTTAGGTGAAATATCGAGAATTTGTTCCCGAAGAGTATCTTCAATGATTATTACGTCGAAGAAAGGTACAATGAAATTCAATCCTGACTCTAGAGTAGAGCGATAGCGACCTAATCGCTCTAGAATTGCCACATTACCTTCTTTAACGATCCGAACAGAACCCAAGATATATCCAACAACAATTAGCAAAATTGCACATGCAACAAGATACTTTGGTGGAATATATTCCAATATTCTATCCCTGCTAAATAATGCAGTGACACCTAATCCTATGCTCCCTAAAGCTATAAATGCTCTGATCCAATTTTGCTGAAGCCGAGTTTTACTTTGACCAATCCTAGAAGCGCTATATCTTGTAACTCTGGTATTCACTTCTTGTTGTTGAATAGTTCCAACGACAGATGGAGATTGCCCCTCGGGTTCCTGAACGCTTATATGTTCACTTTTCACATTCCAGGGTTCTGTAGTCTCGTTATATTTTATTGGAAGCTTAGCTTCTACAATACTTTGCATTCTTGATCTTCTGATAGCCGCCGCTTGCTCCTGCTGTATGGAATCAATGAGCCCTTTAGGTGGTCTAATTTCCTGTAATTCTACTAGATTAACCTTAACTCCCCAGGGTTCTGTAGTTTTATCGAGTATGTCTAGCAAAGCCTTATTGATACTCTCTCGCGATGAAAGAATTCTTTGGAAATCTATCTTCGCTATTTCAGCCATGATTGATATGCTCACCAAATCAATCATGGCAAATCCTACATCCTCAATGGAATAATATGCCTTTTCTAAGTCGAGAATTCTCCAATAGATGACGGTGTCGACTTCAAGATTTATATTATCTTTCGTAGTACATGATTTAGGTGGAATATCGAGAATTTGTTCCCGAAGAGTATCTTCAATAACGATCGCATCGAAAAAAGGTACGATGAAATTTGCGCCTGGAGCTAGAGTCGCACGATAGCGACCTAATCGCTCTACGATTGCCGCATTACCCTCTTTGATAATCCGAATAGAACCAACGGCATATGCAATAACAATTAGCAAAATTGCACATGCAACAAGGTACTTTGGTGAAATAGCCCCCAATAATCTATCTCTAGTGATTGATAGTAAGACCGTAGTAGCTAATCCTACACCCCCTAAAAGCGAAGGTTTTATGATCCAGTTTTGCAGAAATTTTGTCTTACTTTTTTTTGCACGCACAGCCTCTTCATCACTGCTTTGCTTTGCGCTTTTTTCAATAAAAGTGACAATTTGATAGAAATTGTTGCTATAGCGTTCTGCCCAGGCAGAATTTCCTTTGATTTTTTCTTTCCAATCAATAGCAAGTCTCAATTCTGGATCTCTAATTAAAGCTGCCTTGCCATCTAGATGTAGCTGGGTAGTTTCAGCTAGTCGTCTACACATTTGGGCAGTCTCAACTTCCTCCGACATCCAATTTTGAAGCCTATCCCAGATGCGCATAAGACTTTCTTGAGAAATATCAATGATGACTTTTTCTTCAAGTGATTGATCTGGAGGTGGCATTAGAAAAGAAGCGCCATATTTGCGGAATTCGTTAATAACTGAAATTACTTTTTCTTGATTAGCTCTTGCAACCAGGCATAATTCTTCTAAAGATGAAGGGCGTCGCACCTCACGATTATCCAATCCTTTTTCTGTTAACCGTTTAAAGACTGTTTCAGTGATTTTCCGAGATTCCTGGTCAGGAAAACTGAAGTAGATTTGGTCAGCATGTATGGAGAGAGCACGACTCATTCCACCGATGGCTTCATAATGTTCAATATCGATAGGTGTTGGTGGGATTGCTTGTTCTTTCCAGCAATCCCACGTCCGCATAAGGGCATGTTGTAGGATTGGCAGTTGATCAGATTTGTCTCCTATATCGTTAAGTAAACGATTCACCAATCGTGGGGTGATCATGCTCCCCCCGACTGCAACAGGACCTTCAATTGCCTGTCGTAACTGATCACGGGTTAAGCGAGGAGTCAGGTACTGACTGTCATTCAATGCTTCTGGCAATCCTTGAAACTGGGTACAGTCGCCCAAAAAATCTGAGCGCATGGTCAATACCACAAAAACCGCTACCGCTCGTTGACCTACCGCAGCTAACAGCAGCTTCACAAAAGCTAATGCCTCGTTTTCATCTACCAAAGATTGAGCCTGCTGCTTAAACCGAAAAAGCTCCTCAAACTGATCTACTACTACCAGCAAACTCTCATGGTTTGCCATACGGGACTCCTGGGTCACCTCCACTAATCCTAGTGCCCCGCGTCGCAGAGTGCTCTCCATCAGGGCTGTACGGATAATGATTTCATCATCAGTAGTGTCTACCCCAAATACGTCCTGCTGATTCAGTGCCTTAGCCAGATTACGGATGGGAGCCTGACCCGGTCGTAGGATCGCTATTCGCCAACCAGAGCTGGTACCTGATAAAAATCCACTGTATAGCGAAGGCAGTAATCCTGCTCGCACCAGTGATGATTTACCACTGCCCGAGGTGCCTACTATTGCCAAAAACCGTGTACGGTTGAGACGCACCAGCAAATCATCGGCTTGGCCTTCGCGACCGAAGAAAAGATGTTCCTCGTCTAGCTCAAATGGTCGTAAGCCTGGAAAAGGATTGGTTCGATTTGTCATCTCTACCATTTTTATGCTTCTCCTGTTAGCGGAGCTAAAAATGGTTCCAACAGACTCGGGTTAAATGCCTGCGAACCATCAATTACAGGGACTTCTGGGTCAGAAAAACCTTGCTTAGTTGGAGTTACTGGACCAGCAATATAGATAGCCTTTGTCAGCAGTGGTCGAGGTCGCTCATAAAGAGTTTTCTTCAAAGCCAACAACCGTCGCTTTAACCAAAGACCACTAGCCTGACCGTAGTAAATCAGAACGGCCTCACATTGCTTAAGTCGAGCCTCCGATTGTCTGAGGCTACTACTTTCATAATCGGGCAGTATTACTTGAAAACGTTGCTCCAGCCAATCATAAAGAGGCTCAATGCCTACGGTATCCAGATCTCGCTGGTCACAGTCAAGGTAAACACGGTGTAATCCCTTACCATCAGCTAGTTCAGGTTCGGGTAGAGATACTAGTTGGGTTAGCCGCTCCTGAATCACTGTTTTTAGAACTTCTAGAGGCGTGCTGAGAAAATCTGGTTGGCTTTGCAGCGACTGTAAGAAGTTATTTGCTTCAGCATTCTGGGCTGTTGGGGGCATCCACAGGATTCGGCTAAGTGGTCGTTTCTGATCCTGACTACAGTTTGTGGCAATCTCAATTTGTTCCTGACTCCGTGCCTCTAAGAGTTGCTGTAGAGCTTTGCCTGAGAGAGAATTAGTTTGCTCGGTAACGGATTCTTGTGGGCTTATTAGATGGACAGAAATATCACACTGAGCCAGATTTTCCCTCACCTGATGAGTAAAATCTGGCGTAAATGGTAAGGGGCGGGTCGGCAGGACGACATGTCCAGCCATAGTCAGTTCTCGGCGAATGTTATCCCGAAACTCCTTCATATCGTAGGTTGTCTCAGCTAGATAAATTGCCTTACCTTCAGAAGACGAGGTATTTGTCGCTGTAGCTACTGCTAGGGTTTCTAATGACTTGGAACTACTAATAGGTAATGCTTCTATCAGTTGCAAGGTTTGGTGAATGTCATAAGCCAAGTCATTGAGCCGGGCATAAAATTTGCGCTCCTGCTCAGGGCCATAAATTTTGTCAAATTCCTGAGGACGCCCCGCATCATCAAACTCAAAAAAGTCATATCCCACGAAGGACTCAAACTCTGATGGGTGTTGATCTCGCGGTAAATATGTTTTGACTACTTTAAATAAGCGGGCCTTATTGTCCCCAATTCGCAGCCCTCCAGTTTGAGTTGCCATCTGGCAAAACTGCTGTAACTCATCCATGCACCACTCAGATTTTAGATACCGGGGTGACAAGATGGAGATCAGTAAAGCTGTCTTAGACAGAGTCTCAAAGATAGTGTCACTGAAATAATCATTGCCCTGAAGTTTGCGATCACGCCAGATGCGCGGATAAGCCCCTCGTAGTTGGGA
Source organism: Leptothoe sp. EHU-05/26/07-4 (assembly GCF_043421015.1). Taxonomy (NCBI): domain Bacteria; kingdom Bacillati; phylum Cyanobacteriota; class Cyanophyceae; order Nodosilineales; family Cymatolegaceae; genus Leptothoe; species Leptothoe sp. EHU-05/26/07-4. The sequence goes on along the minus strand of NZ_JAXSQV010000006.1, from coordinate 504,528 downwards.
CAATCGGATCTCCAAAGCCTTGTGAAAGTAAGTAATCCAACCATCCTTGCCTGGGCTCAAAGACTGGTTATCAATATGACTAAAACTGATGAATAGATCCTGTTCAAAACCCATTCAGAAATATATCAGTACGGAACTGTCATTAGAATACTGGTGGAGCGCTTTAGATGGCGCATAATATTACAGACTATCAGCATAGAGATTAACTCCCAGCTGGCTTCCAATCATCTGCTCAAAAAGCCAAGAAGAGCTACCTGATGACCCTGGAAAAATCAAATAGTTTGCCAGTCTATCGCTAGAACAGGCATGACTTAAAATCAAAACGGCTGGGTGATGGAGTACCCAGCCGTTTTTCAAAACATATGACTAAGCGCATTGTAGGCTATGCCCGCGTGAGTAAGCGTGAGCAGGCCCAAAATTCTAATGCTTTAGAACAGCAGATTGAGCGCCTTAAGCAGGCTGGGGCCACCGAAATTTATTCGGATGTTCAGAGTGGGTTCAAGAAAAAAGCACGGCCACAGCTAGAGCAACTGCTGGACCTGGTCAGGCAGAGTAAAGTTGACGAGGTTATTGCTACCCGTATTAATCGCCTAGCGCGGGACAACATTAAAGGCTCTCAAGTCCTTGGGATATTTATCGAGTCGGGCGTAGTGCTCAGGACATTAGATCAGAATATTGATCTATCGACCGCAGCTGGCCGGACTATGGCCCATATGCTGATGGTTTTTGGTAGTAGTGAATCTGACTTCAAGACAGAAGCGGTAAAAGCTGGTACAGCCTATCGGCGGCAACAAAAAAAAGCATGGCATCCACCGTTCGGTTATCGCATGAGCGATGAAGAAAAATACATATTTGATGATCAGGAATATATTTGCCTGCTTGATGGTAAACGGGTATTGACCGTTAGGGATATAGCTCGTGAACGTATTGAGCTGTATCTGAAGGAAAGAAGCTTACGCCGCACAGCCAGAGCTATTAATGATATCTATGGTGTTGAGCAGGCATCCAAAGTTTATGGTCGTCCTGGGCTCCAAGTATCCCCATCAGGGCTGAGAAACTGGCTAAATAACCCTGTCCTCAGAGGCCACACCCCCTATTTACGTGGCCAGGAAATTGCCTGGAACACCCATTCAGAGCAACGATTAATGACGGATCGGGAGTTTGAGGCCATCAAGGAGGTAAAAGCTGTGAACCAGAAAGTTGGTGGATGGGGAGCCCAGGCCCAACGGCGTCATCCTATGTCGGGCTTGGTCCATTGTGATGTCTGCAAGGGTTCTTGCTACACCAGTAAGAGTGGAGCTTCCAAAAACCGAAAGCCAAGGGATTATTACTATTACTACTGTCACCATGCAGCTGCCGGTACTTGTACAAACAAGCCATACATTCGAGCAGAGGTGATTGAAGATGCCTTGATAGATGCGCTGGTAGCTCGTGCCGATGCGATCGCAAAAAACGTGGCTACAGATCTGGCTGATCAAGACATCGATTCGGAATTGCAACGGCTTCAAGCTGAATTGGAAACAGTGAAGAACATGATGGGAGCCAGTTCCGATACTGGAGGGTTTCTTGCTCAACATGTTGCAATGCTTCAAAGTCAGATCGCTCAACGTGAGAATGAGCCGTCATCCATTGATGAAGCGAAACGCTCAGAGCTAGCTGAAGTAGGGCGTGACCCAACATTTTGGCGCGAGACACTTGGAACTGAAGAGAAGTTGATCCTGTATCCCCATTTTGTAAAAGCCATCTGGATTAGGGCTAAGACTGTGATCGCTGTGGATCTACAAGTTTAGAACTCTGTTCTTCTGGTCCCCTCTTGTTCAAAAGGGCTAGATGTTTGTGAAAATGCTGGTTTACCTTTCGTCGGTGTGTTTATGGTGAGTGCGTCCAGACCTTTTTCATTTCCATTCCCCTACCATCCTGGTTCATATGACGGGGTAATTCTGATATCCCATGTCACATTTTTTCTGGGCAAGAAGATTGAAATCATTCGTTTTTTAGTCACGTCCAGCACATTGTTATAGATCTTTGCTCTTATGAATGTGCTGGACGCTCTTATTTTTATAAAGAGCTATGAACAAAATATTGGTCATAGAGTAAGTTCTATGGTCAGGGGTTTTGCATTTCAAAAGTTATAAAACTCAATGTTCAAGAACATCTTGTGCAAACAGTCCACGTTCCAAAGGACATTTGTCAAGCAGTTAATTGATTTCTAAATGCATTTAAGTTCATGCTTCACTCTGAAGGCGTGGTGACCCAACGTCTTTAGAGTGAAGTTGATACTCATGTCGCTGTTTTCGTCAAAAATTTGATGGCAAAATTTCCCAGCAGGTAGTCCCGTGCTTGGCTAAAGGTATGGGCTTGGTGCTGGAAAAGGCTAAAGACCTTATATCTGAGATAGCAGAGTGAAATTAGGACGTGAGTGGTGGTCCCGACCAATCGGACATAAGGGTCAGTAAGTTATCAAGTTCAACGATACCCGCCACTAATCTCTGGAAACGTGCTTCCACTAGTCGGGGGATAAACTCCAGCCATCCTTCGAGCCGTTCAATCACTTCCTGGTTAGGCTCCTTACGTTTCTCCTGGTCAGATAGCCGTTTTTCTAGGTATTTCAGGTGCCCCTGAATCTCATACTTTCTTACACGAACCTTAGTCCCTGAACGTGAGACTGTATTCCAATGGAGCCCAAATCGTTTCAGCAACGTACTCACAAGCTGTGTCGCACAACGTTTCTCAGTCGGTCGAGACTTCATTAACCGATAGTAGGCCTGACGATTAGCCAGAACATATTGTTTAATCTGGCCCAGCAATGGATCATTGCTTGCGATGGGCTTCTCACGGCTCAATAGCTCCCGCACAGCCGCACAACTGAGCACCAGCATAAAGGCATCGATCAGAGTCTCGATCTCAGCGAGTGGCGGAATTTCATCAATCTGGAGCAGGTCAGCTGCTCTTAGTTCCTCGATCAGGATTTTCCTTTCGGTTCGTTGGGCGACCAAGCGCTTCCATAGGTCAGGCCGTTCCTTATACAGTCGATACAATCCCATGAACAAGACGGTTCGCCATGCTTCCCTAGCATTCACACCAAACCGGAACAAACGCCAATAGTCAGAGGTATTAAGGTCATCACTACCGATTTTCTGAGTTCGCTTGAACTTCATGTCACCTAAGATGTCATCCATAGACTTGGGCTCATGACCTTTCAGATCAATGGCTTCCACTTTCGATGCCATGTCAGATAGCTTGACTTCGTAACGAATGCGCGCAGCTTCAAGTTTTTGTTCAAACTCTTTTCTCAGGCTGCCATCCCCATCGTATTGAAACGTGAATTTAGGGTCTGCGTTTTGATCTGTCCAGCCATTGCGTTCAACACTGAGTGCCCATAGTTCCTTCTCAAACACCTGGCGGAAACGCTGGGCTTGGAGGTGAGGAGCGATACTGTCAGCGAGTTCATCACACTGTTCCTGTGCCCGCTCCAATACGGCCTCATGACCACGGTGGGAATTGACCCATTTCTGCCGATAAGCCCCCAAAAAACTATCTTTAACATCTTCTAGTGCCTGAACCATCGATAGCTCGTTAGCATCAGGCCAATAGCCCAGCCCAGGCTTGCCCTTGAGATAGGTGCCAACACTCTTAAGCCGGTTGCCCCGAAACACGTCTCGGATACGGGCGATCTGCTGCTGGATATCAGAATCCGTTGTCCAAACGTTAGGCAGGTAGAACACCCGATCAAAATGGTTTTCAGTGATGCTGAACCCATGGCTCATAGTGGGGCTAAAGCTCAGCACCTGGGGCTGATGATTACGGATAAACGCATTCGGGTCATTCCGGAATGCTTTAGCCCGTGCTCCATCAAAGTCCTTATCATGCCAAGCATCAAAAACTTCAGCCTTATCCCCCAGTAATTCGCACAGTTTCCGGCCTGCTGTCTTATCAGCCGTTGCGATCGCAACGTTCTCACCCATGCTTACAGACTGCTGAATGGCATAGAGAATATCGATTTCTCGATCAAAGCCCCAATGCTCACAGTCAGGATTAGGATGTACCTGACGGATCTGCACGGTGGTTTCAGCGTCTGAAAAGTTGCCCCATGTCTGAATCTGTTTGAGTGTGAATTGCTCAATCTCCTGCTGGCCAATGATGACGTGCTGTGAGTACTCCAGCAAATCGCACAGCGTCCGTTTCATTTCCATAGCGTTAGCGTTTAGGGCACCACTGACCATACGGTGAACACTGGAACTCACCTCATCAATAGTGATGAGATTGTATTCTGTGCCATGGCTTTGGATATCTTTGGCGATTTTCCATAGCGACTCCGGGCAGCAGATGACGATATCAGCGCACCATGGATCAAGGCTAAGGGGTTGAACATCTTGGGGTGAGGAGGACGATTCCTCACCCAGAATCATCACGGTTGGAGCTGCGATGCCCGTCTCTTGCAAGAGTCGCTGAAACTCACTAGGCCTCCCATGCCCGTCGTGGGGCTGATACTGTCGCCGAGTGTCGGCATTTAGGTGCCTCAGTGCTGTGACGATTAGGGTTCTACCACCGCGCTGATAATTTTCAAATACCCCCCTAGAAACACCATTGGACGTTTTACCTAAAGAAACATCCGCGCTAAATGCGGTGAGACTGCGGCTATCAGCGGGTAAGCTTACAGGCTCAACCCACCCAACTTCACCGTTAGAGAGTAGATGCTGTTCTCGCCAAGCTTTAGCTAGATGGGAGCGGGCTTTATTAATCCCTACTTGCGCTTCATACTCACCGATCGCACCTTTTTCCATCGGTGTAACAGGCACAATATCAACCGATGTTCTGGTTACATGGGCATATTCTTTGAGCTTTGCCCACTGGCTAGCGAGTTGACGGAGGATGTTGCCATGCTTCTCGGCTAGCTGAACTAGATATTTGCAACCTCCATGAGCTTGGTCCCTGATCACAATGCCATTGCCATTAACGTATGCGATCGCAGTTTGAGCACCCCCTCTATATTCAGGCTCTAATACAGCTTTAAGCAGCAGACCGTCATGCTCAGGTAGTAAGCTATCTGCTCTCACAGGATCACTTCCATCAGCTGGATATAGCAGTGTAGAACCTGGAAGCTCCTGATTTTCGATTGAACGGGTTTCATCAGCTGCTCGCTCTTTGGCTTTAGAGGGGGATACACCTATTGAGATCAGTTCTTTAGTTCTCTGTGGCAGATACTCTTTTAGCAGTTTTTCCTTAGCCTCTGACCTCAGTTTCATGGCCTCTAATCTATCGAGGTCATCAATTTCAAAATCAGCAGCGTTAAATGCCTCTCGACCTTCAAAGAACTGAGGGTTAAGTGGGCGTTGCCAGAAACCAGCTCTTTTGGCCTTCTTGGTAAAGGTAGCCCCCTGAGAGTAAATTACCCGTGCAGGGTCTTTCAGGACTGCCATATCCATGGGGAAGCGTTCAAGTGCCCGTCTAGGGCCACCATCGCTGGGCTTTTTGCTCAGCATCCAGTGCCCAAACCCGGCTAGCCAGAATCGGGCCTCCAGATTTTCCTGAAACCGTTGATAGTCTTCTACGCTATTCAAACCATCCACCAGGATTAGAAGGTGGCTACCATTGGAGTCATAAACCACATCACCATCGGCGTTGCAAATGCCCGAACTAGTCGAGGGCTTTTCTATTCGTTGGGTGTCATCCCAACCAGGGAAAACGCCTCTGATCGCTTGGTAAGCTTCCTCGTACTCAAAATTACCTGGGTCAATGTCGATGATGATCGGCATCCGACCGTATTGGAAAATCAGATCTTCCTTTGAGCGGTAGATCCAATTTTGCTGCTTCTCAACCCCTAATCGCTGGACCCGTTCAGCAGTAGTTATAAATTTGCGATCGCAATCACCCGAACGGTCAACGCCCAGCACAAAGGAGTAATCCCCGTTCAGGTAAGGAAGCAATTGCTCTAAGTGATCAAATCTGTGAGGGGTTAGCGCTCCAGCCCAAATGCTTTGCGCATTGTGCTTAATGAGTTGGCCATTATCTAGGTCGAATACCTTAGAAGCCTGGACGGATTCTAGAATAGAAATCGCTGCTTTCCCAGATTGGGAAACGGTTACAGGATTGGTCTGATAACGTTGACCCACCGCTTGATGGCAGCTTGAGACCGATAGCGGGTGTGATGGCAATGGCAGCAGCAGCGCCTCAATTGGGGATCAAGGGTCTAATTGTCCCAGAGGATAATGCCCAAGAGGCGGCAGTGGTACCGGGTCTTGCGGTTTATGGTTTTAAGGTGATTACTGATGTTGTCGATTTTCTGAATAATCCTGGCGAGCGGATGCCACTTACTATCGATGGCTGTGAATCTCTGGCTAAAGCCCAACCCCATGCAGTAGATTTACGGGATGTCAAAGGTCAGGCTCAGGCAAGACGAGCGTTAGAAATTGCAGCGGCAGGTGGTCATAACCTTATATTTGTAGGGCCTCCTGGTAGCGGTAAAACCATGTTGGCCCGTCGCCTATCAACTATTTTGCCGCCTCTGAACTTTCAAGAAGCTCTGGAGGTTACTCAAATTCATTCAGTGGCTGGCCTGCTTAAAGATAAGGGGACATTAGTAACTGAGCGACCGTTTCGTAGTCCTCATCATTCTGCATCGGGGCCATCTTTGGTGGGGGGTGGAACATTTCCAAAGCCAGGAGAAATTTCTTTGGCCCATCGCGGTATTCTCTTTCTTGATGAGCTGACGGAATTTAATCGCAAGGTGCTGGAGTTTTTGCGGCAGCCTTTGGAGGATGGCTATGTAAGCATTGCGCGTACGCGTCAGTCTGGAGAGACGTTAACCTGTTATTGCTAGTTAGCGGCTACCCACCTGTAACCGTTCGGGCGATGTTTTCCAAATTGGAGTCATCAAGGCCACACGGGGCAGTGTCCAAAAACGAATCCTTAATGTAGATGGAAAGCCGACTAAGGATGAGAACCATTACTTAGGCATTAGTCAAGGCGAAGCCCGCACGGTTGAATTTAGAAATAACCCGCTAGTCGGGCTCGCCAATCTGATTGGAACGCTCAACAAGAATGAGGCCCTCACCCTAGGTGTGCCATCCCATCCGGGCATCAACCGGGTCTTTCCAAAGGACCAACTCGGAAAGCTAAAGAAATTTAGTAGTCTGAATACTCAGACTGCCATTAGTCGATCTAAAGAGTACTACCAATGGCCAGAAGATACGCATGCGGTTCTACTAGACCACGACCCTGAACCGAGTCAACCCGAGCTAGATGCTGATCAATTTTGGCAGGCGTTGGTGAGTTGTGTGCCCGAACTGGAAAGGTGCGGACGAGTGGTGACGATGTCCACTAGTAGCAGCATTTACGACAAGGCCACAGGGGCATGCCTTAAGCCAGCCACTGGACACCACACGTATTTAATGGTCCGTGGTGATGTTGAGCGGCTGAAGCGGATTCTCAAAGTTCGCACCTGGCTGAACGGACACGGCTTTCATAAGCTAGCGAGGGCCAATGCCCAAACCGGAGTCACGGCCATCCATCAACGAACGCTGGTAGATCTCTCAGTGTTTTCCGCAGAACGTCTGGTCTATGAAGCAGGTGCCATCGTCCCAGATGAATGGGAGCAACGCAGACCCGCACCACAACTATTTAAAGGAGACGTTCTGGATATTGACACCCTTCCAGAACCAACCCCTGAAGAATTGGCCGAAGTTGAGCACCGAATCAAGGAGAGCAGGAAGCTCAAAGAGCCTGAGCGCACCGCCAACGTAATAGAGCACATCAAAAAAGAGCAGCCAGACCTGACACCAGAAGAGTGCTCCAATCTGGCCAACGAACGAATCGAAACCGCTAACCAGGCGACGCTGGAGAAAGACCATACCCTTTACCTGAGTAACGGGCAGATCATTACTGCAGGGGATATCGGCCCTGACCACCATGGCCAAACACTGTGCGATCCCCAGGAACCGTCCTACCGAGGTGGGCGATCGGATGTGGCTCGAATTTTCTGCCAACAACCTGGCAATTGGACCATCACCAGCTTTGCTCACTCTCAAGACGTCGCCCCTCGGAAGTATCGCCCCGCCTGGAGTGCCGTGGCAAACGAAGCGGGCAAGACAGATGCGACGCTCAAGGCCGCCCATGCGCAAGTCAAAAAAGCGGCGGCCACGGCGGCAAAATGGGCGGCAGCGGTCGGCCAGGACTGCACCCCCCTGGATATCGCAACGTTACCGGATGTCAACACTGCCAAGGCTGAAACCCAGCGTTACCGTGAGATTGAGCGGAAACACCGGCAAACCCTTCTCAATAGTGCTCGGGGCAAAGCCATGCCTAACGACCGGGTCATCAATCCGGGTAGTGCAATGAACGAAGTAGACTTCGAGCGGATTGCCCGCTATGACGGCCCGGTCGTTATTTCAGGTGAGACCGGATGCGGCAAAACTGAGTTTGCAGCTCAACTGGCGGTCTATCTGCAACAACGCTATGGAAATCTGACGTACCACGGGGTCAGTCCGACGCAGACCTTATCGATTGAGAAAGCGGCCCGCTTCAGTGCAAAAGGGCTGACGATGAAGTCGTCTGCGGATGACACAGGGAACACGTTCAACCAGGGTGGCAACCTAGATACGCCTGCGGAGTCCCTTTATAAGATCAAAGGCCAGCGGGTGGACTATCTAGCGGCAGACGAGCCCGACACCTGGATATTGCGAGTGCTCAAGGGCCTATTGGGTGATGCCGCCGATCCGAACCTGGCCCAACTGCAAGCATTGATCAAAGAAGTCCCAGTCCAACTCTGGTTGAACGCCGACATCAATCCCATTACGGTCGATTTCCTTGCAGATATATCCGGCGAACCGGTCAAAGTGGTTGAGCTGATCCGCGAGCAGCCACGGAAACCCGTTAAGGTTGACCTCTTTTTAGATGATGAGGATGAACATGGGGAGACGATTTCGGGGGCAGGCGCGTTTTATCAGTCGCTGATCGATGATGCTCTGGCCGGGAAACAGATTCTGGTCTTGGCAGGCAGTGTTCGAAAGGCACGGGGCCTCAAGGGCTATTTCAATCACAAAAAAACGGCCTCTAAACTAAGACGAGCCCTCAAACAGGCGGGCGTACGCGTGGTGTTTCGAGACGGCACCTACTCAACTAAAACCCAAAAACGAGGGTTTGCGGCCAAGCCGGACGAAACAGTCCGCGATGCCCAGATTGTGATTCTGACCCGGCTGGCTGAAACCGGGATTGACCTGCAACGTGACTTTGATGTGGTGTACTGCGCCGCATCACCAAAAATGGCAGCCAGTTCTGTTAACCAATTCTTTAGCCGGTGCCGTAGTCTGTTGCGTGGCGATACCCCCAAACTGTGCGTATACAGCCCTCGCGAGTCGTTTACCAGTATTGAGCAGCTCACCGAGTCGTACTGGGCGGATAAAGAACGCCAGGAAAATCAGCGCTATCTGGCCCTGTTGAAAGGGGATACGACCAAGGTGAAGGAGCAGCTCAAAAACCTGGACTGGGCGATTGATTGGGCGGCTAAGTATGAAGCCTGGGCGGCACGACAACGGTTCTTTCGAACTGATCTGCTGCTCGATAAATGTAAGGCCCTCGACTGGTCTGTGCGAGAGGTACGCAGTGACCCCGGCACCAACAAAGCCATCAAAACCCTGCTGGATAAAAAAATCAACGCGGCGGAATGGATGCGGTGCCGAACCATCGCTCGCGGTAAACGAACGCTGGAGGACTACCAAACTATCACGAGAGAAGATGGAACATGCGTATTAGACGCGTTGGCGTACCGCTCAGCACTCCTCGACCCAACTGAGTCGGGTTTCATTCTGAATTGCCATCGGCGGAAGCTGGAGCTGAGTCGGTTATTCCCAGACTCTGCGTTGGAAAATAAAGAACTGATTCACACACTCGAAAATCAACAGGGGCTCTTAGCTCAAATGTTACTAAGAGCGGCAATTGAGCTGGGTTCCCAGAGTGACCAGGTAGCGCAGCTTATCCAACTTATCTCCGATGACCATCTGGAAACCCTGAGCCAGACCGGGATCCTACAGGGGTTGAAGGAGCTAAAGGGCTCTAAAGCCCTCCTGACCTTACAACTGGCCGATGGGGTGGGGCAGCACCGGATGGTTCAGCGCATCTTGAATGGCGTCGATGATGAGATTGCCCTGGATCGGGAAGATGTCATCGAGTTTGCCCAACTCTTGGCGGCCAATGCGGGGATGCTAAATCTCTGGTCCCAAAAATATTGGGGAAAAGAATTTGTCTGGGATGAAGACCCCATCAGTACGGTCTGCAAATTCCTCGATAAATATCTGGGAATTATTACGGCGTGTGCGAGGCAACCTTGGACCACTATTGATGGGCGCAAAAAACGCGTCCGCGTGATGCAAACCAACTTGAGTGAGAAGGGCCGAGCTGCTATCTCAAAGGAGGTCACTAAAAAACAGATCAAAGCGCAAGGGGTAACGCCGAGCGCTGAGACTCGGCAGGCGTTCACCGAGCAGGCATTAGAGCAGCTTGCGGAACTCAATCAGTTCATCGAGGGGTTAATTAAGTCTGCCGTGACCGGATGGCAGCAGCGTCTACACGCCTTTATTGCCAAGGACTCTGATGACAGCACAGTAAAAACAAGACCTTATCCAGAGGATCCTCTGTTTACTGTGCTGCCCGAGGGGACACCGCCACCTGATGGCCCAATCGAGAGGCTAAATTACCCGATAAAAGCTTGTCACCGTGATGCTGATCCACCCCCTGCCGGTATTCAACCCTCAAAATCTCAACAGTAGACCCTCTGAGATTGGATTTTTACAAAGTTCGTCCCAAGAACCCTTAGAATTTAGAACTTGCTAGCAGCCTAACTCAGCTGTACCGATTCAATTCGGTTGCCTACACGCCATGCTTTAACCCCTAGCTCTCTATAGATCAGATTTCTGTCGGCTTCCGGTATCCCCTGCCAGTAAACAGGGTCACTCATTGCTTGGGCTAGTTCCTGCAACTTATCGTGATCGATCTTATCGGTTTCCTCTGTAGAGCGTAGAGTGTTCAACCTGTCTTGGAGTTTGGTTATTACCTGGGCTGTCTCCACCATGGGCATTTGCTCATAAAGACTCTGGTATTGAGCAATCTGATTTTGTAGCTCCAGAACTTTGGGGTCTGTTATGGGTTCTTCTGGTTCTAGGGCACGTTGGGCTATGCTTTCGGCATGATTGGCGATGGCTTCTATGACCAGCGGCTCCACTAATTCATATTTGACTACCCCCTTATCTGGACATCCGTGGTTATTGGTCCCATGGCACCGGAAATAGTAGTAAGTTTTGGATTTCAGCCTCGCGCTCTTTTTTAGCTGTAGCCTAATAGTGCATCTTTTGCACCAGACCAGACCGGAACAGGCCCTAGAGGTTCCACCGCCACGGGATTGACCTTTTCTAGCTATGATTGCCCGGTGCTCTGCCTCTGTAATGATTGCCGGATGGGTGTTGTATCGGGGTTTGTTGACTCGTATACCGTCAATCACCTTGTCCACGGTATGCCCTAAGAGCATCGGATGTTTAAGCCATTGTCGTATCCATTTGGACGTGAAATCAATATTGTGCTCTCTCTTTAGCCACTGGCGTATCCGATCAGCACCCCATTTTTCCATAAGGAATTTATCTACCATTGCCCTGGCAATCGGCCCATGCTCAGGGTGGATCTGTAATTTGTCATCTACCCAGTGATACCCGAAGATGGGGTTACCACCCACCCTATGATTACTAGCTCTCTTCCAGGCTTTATTTTTGAGAATCTTTCGTCTAATTCTATTCCGCTCAAGCTTTCCGAGAGTGGACCGAAGATCCACCATGAACTCACTTTCAGGGTCCTGTACACTAATCAGTCCATCATTCAGAGAATAGAAGCGGACTCCAGACTTTTCTAACCTTCCAATCAACGCTGGAATTTCATTGTTACGGCCTATCCGATCTTGAGCAGTGACAACAACAATCACGTTTAAACCAGCGCCCAAACGTTTTTCTACATCTTCCTCAAGATCTAGCCAACCATTACGGGCAAAATCTTTACCTGATGCCCTATCAATATATATTTTTTGGCAGCCATACTCCCTTAGGCGTTGCTCTTGATTTTTGATACTGGTTGATTGTTGGTCATGGTCTGTTGATGCCCTTACATAACCGATCGGATAATCTTCCATAGTCTGTTTATCCCCTCTACAGGTGGGTGCATCCGCGCTATACATCGTCCTCCCTCCCTTGTGTTAAGTAGTTTGCCAGACGATCCAGTAATATTTTTTTGACTGTCGAGGAGAATGGGATCCCTATGAGTCTCTTTGGCTGTTGCGATGGTTCTGGTATCTGGAGATTATCGCCATCAGTTGCTTTAGTGGAAGGCGTTTTAGGCGTACTACTCATGACTCAGTCCCTCCTGCCAAAATAAATCTCTTGTTTAGTGATGTAGCGAGTGTAAATCGAGTACAATATGAAAAGTCTTTCGACTTTTGCATTACATTCATACTTGAGGGCCTCCTAAGTGTGGTCATCAACATTGGAAAACTCACGACTTGTCCTGGTGTAGGAACTTTGGAGCAAGGTGTGAGTTTTTTTCTGCCTCAAGACACCTTGCACAACTGAGTTTTCCAAAAACTACTGAAATAAAGGGTTTCAATTATCTGCAACCTGATTTGACAATCTATTACGGAAAAACGATTAAGAAAGAGATTCTCAGGGCGGTTCTCGGGGGACGCCACCCCATCTCCCCCTCCATTTACCGAGGAAGGTGTTCATCCCCCTATCTCCTCAATGGCTTTCATGGCGCTGACACGGTTGAGCAAGTCTTTTGTCACGGTCCATTGCCAGATCGCAGTGTCGATATCGTGCTCAGCGGTTTCAAACAGAATCGTTAATACGTCCAAGGGTGAATCAATGCCGATGATTCCCTCGTTGCTTAAGAATCCGAGTCGGATGCCGTAATCCTGTAGATGCCCGATGCGGATCCAGGTTTGAGTGACGAGCCGCTGTTGGTCTGGCTTGAGGGTATAGAAGCGCTTCTTGCGTTTCTTGATGTGGCGATTTGGAATCCCTAGATAGCGGGATACCGTCTTGAGGAGCCTCCAACAGGCGTGAGAGTAAACACTCTCTGGAGATGCTTGATGAGATCCTGGGCAAAGATTTTTAATTGTGCTATACATAGAGACGTAGTCCCTGGCTACACATCAGTTAACTTTTTGAGGAGTTCTCGAATTCGTTAGCTGTTCCTGCCGTCAGGAAACCAACTAAGAACCGCCTGACAACTCCTGACCAGGCGGTTTTTTGCTATGTGGCGACTTGCCGCTGAGACGCCGTATTCTGCTGGGGAGTCGTGTTCCGCTGAGACGTATTTTCCTGCTGAGGAGCTGTATTTGCGGAGATCAGACTTCTCAAGCGAGCCGTCCGGCTTTCACCTTGTTGGCTATCAATTTTGCGAATGTCACGAGCGCTCAGACGGAACGAATAGATTTGGAGGGGTTCGCTACTTTTTCTCATGGTTCAGTTCCTACTTGATTGGGTTGCATAGATGATGGGAGATGCGGAGAACAGCCAGGCAATCGCCCTAACAGGAGTGGTGTACCTGAGGTACAACTAGAGTAATCTTAATAGACACACTAGACTACACTTAATGGCATTACTTAAGGCCAATAGAGATATATTGGCCTTTGCGTGTTCTCTTATAGTAAGACTAACTTACAGTTAAGACTACGGCAACCCTTATTTTTTGAAGTTATCTCACAGCTGATAAGCAATTACAGGCTTCTTGGCGATTGATTGACTAAAGATTCAGCTTACGGCAAGGACTACATAAAGTCTCTAAAGCCAAATAACGGGTCGATATGACGGATTCTCGACGCATCCGCTAGGTGAATCCGGTATCCCGTCGCGCGCTGAGGCCTGAAATGTGAATTTTCTGTGATGTCTGATTACTTGGAGAGCTCAACGCATTCTCGCCATATGGTCAGACGACCGAGTGCTGTTGCCGCCGTTGGTCATTGTCCTCACGCAGTAGACCTGCCTCTGCATAGGCACCCCTGAGACTATCCAGGCTGGATTTTAGTTGTGAAATCCGTTGATAGGCCTCTGAGCGCAGTCACCAGGGTCAGCACCTGTTGATTACCCTGGCTGCACTCAGCGACCCAGTAAGCGGCCATCACTTCCAGGGTCAAGGCATGAAATCGGATACTGCCTCGTCGGCCATCGATCTCTAACATTGACACTGCACCCTATATAGATAATCGCTTTGCGTCTGATCACAACGTAAATGCCAGCGGCTGAGGGTCAATGGTTCGTATCTTTGTAGTCAACAGTAGGCAAGGAGAACGGATCAAGCTGTTCCACGCACTGAGGTGTGTTCTGGGGGCGATTGCTGGTAACCGTCGTTGACGTCATTCCTCTGCCCTCCGCTTATCGACACGTTCATCGACTGTTGGCAACTCGTCTCCTCTCGCGACAGCCGCTAGCCATAAATCAACCGCCTGCTCCAAGGCTTCGCTAATGGTCGTCTCTTCCGTGGTGACTCCAATTTTGAAGGCTTTGATTTTGTGCTTAGGGATGTGGCCCGTTAGCTGCCCATAGTTTTTATCCAAGCTGCGTCCACCGGCCATGTTTTCAGTCGTTACCTGCATTTCATCGGCTCCAGTATGCCGGATAGTTTGTTGACTTGCATTGTTTGCAAGCTAAAAAGCCTGCCAGCTAATGAGCTTTTTAGCCTATATAGCCTATATAGCTAATTAAGCTTATTTAGCTATATAGGCTTGCAAGTATTAAGACTTATGCTATAACGGTAACAACGAGATGACACGTTCTGCGAATTCGACGGTAATCGTTGCATCTGTTGCATTCCGGCAGTTATTGGCAATCGCCCTCAAATATCGACACAACAATCCTTTGAAGCCTGTTGAGGTAAAAATATGACCACTACTGTGATGACAAGACCTGCAGAATCTGCAGTAAAACAACGCTCTTGCCAGGCGCTGTTCCCGGTCGGCGAAGACTGTGGGAATGGGGCCTTGAAATTAGCCACATCCCTGGGTGAAAGCCGCTTAGATAGCTATATCGTTTACACAAAAGAGCGCTTGTCCCTGGGGCTAACCGCTGGGTATGTGGAGTACCTGGAGGGTGACCGCGATGACCTAATTGGCAAGCAATGGATTGGTGGGATTAATGCCTACTACCACGCCCCTAACGCGGTTCTGCGAGTCACCGATGACCGTTACGGCAAAGTCGATCTGGGCCTGCAACTGCTGCTGTCTGCTGTGTCATTGATGCCCCATCGGGATGAATGGCATTTGTCCATTGCCAGCAGTGTCCACGATGGCCCTGTCCTTGGGAAGGGGGTTAAAGCGGCCAAGGAAGGTCGCCATCAGGTGCGATTCAACAATCGTGACACCGTTGTGAATATCGAGGTGTGTGCGGTCCTAGAGGAAGGTACGGGAGCTGTTATTCACTATCAGAAACAGGCGGATTTCACCAACGCCATTGTCTATGACCTGGGGAATGGAACCCTGATTTACTCTCACTTCATTGGCCTGGCGATGAGTGATCGAGGGTATTCCGATGGGGGTGGCGTCGAGAGCTTGATTGATGCCATTGCTTGCAATCCCATCGTCCGAGAGAAATTGCTCAAAGAGGGTGATCGGCACCTCATCCGGGCTGGCATTGAGGCCACCAAGTTCACCTATGGCACCCAGTATCCGGGTTGGCACTTTGCCGACGCTTACAAGCAAGCATTACCTGCCTGGGTGAACACCGTGCTTAAGCCATTGCTCAGAAAGGCAGAAACCGCGACAGATAGCGCCACAGCATTGATTGCCATTGGTGGTGGGGCGTGTCTCCCTGGGATTGTCAAACTGTTATCCAAGCGCAACATTAAGGTCTTGCCAGACCCCCAGTGGGCCAATGTCCGTGGTCTCTATGCCTATGCCCGCAACTATGTTGCCAAGCAGGAGGTGAAGTAGTGCGCGTATCCATTGATAAAGGGTTTGACCCACTGATTAAGAAGGTGATGGCCAACATTCAAACCACAGAGCCACGCCTGGCGGTGCAACACATCATTGGCCTATGGGCAGAGTCCCAGCAACAACTAGTGAACAGTGATGGCAATGTCGATGCGGCCAAGCTTGAAGAGGTGTTGGACGACATAGAGCTGGACCTGGATTCCGTTCAACAGCACGGCTAAAGCAGAGAACAGAAAACAAGAACAGAAAACGTTCGCGTCGGTGACCCCCTATGAAAACCCAACCTTTTATCCATACTCGCACCCACCAAACCGTTGCCCTGCCTGTCCTGGGCCATGGGTTTGTATTCTCGCCGGTCCCTGGCGTGAAGCCTGCTATCTGGACCGTCGATGGGCTCAAGGCACTCGGCTTCTTCATGGCCTCCAATCACACCCACTGGCTGCCTCCGGCGAGGTATCCGCGCAAGCTGATTACCCGAACTACCCAGAGAGAACGTCGCGGAGCTTTAACGTACTAGAGACCGCAGTCATTGCCTGTCGTGATGAGCTGGCGAGGGGGTCGGCACCCGCACCCCGTCTCCTCTGTTATTCACCCCCAATCATCCGTATTCAGGCTGTGTTTGCCCATCTCATCGAGAGGAGCGTCTTGCTACCCAGGATTGGGCATTGATCAGGTTATCAATCAGGAAGAGAACCATGAAGACGACAACATATGGGCTCTATAGCCGCGAATCCCTGCACAGGCTAGAGCACTACCGGCCCACCCATCATTGGTATTGGGCCTTAAAACGCAAGGCCGATACTGAGGCGCAATCACAGCCCATGACTGGCGTGGGTTGGCCCAGCACGCTGCCGAGCGTAGATTTGAAACTGTTTCGGGAGTAGAGAAGAGAGATGAACACCCGTACTCCAAAGGTCAGAGACACCTACAGAGCTGAAATTTGGTTGAATGCAGCCCAGGTCTCATTTCTCGACTCTCTTTATCCCGATGAGGAGCTACCCATCCAGGTCGGGCTCCTGATCCGAGATGAGATGAGGGCGAGCCGTCGTAATACGCCTGGAAAGCCTGATCCAATCGCCTCCCAGGGCACGGTGGTGGCGTTACGACCGGCAAAGCGACCGGCCAAGCGACCGGCCATGATGCGACCCAGAGCTACAGATAGGGCTGAGCTTTCTAAGGTGCCTGTGAATGAGTCTTCTGGCCCCCTTGAGCCTACGAAGGTCCCGGTGAAGGCGTCTAAGCTCCCGGTGGCTCCCAAGACCGCTGTGGCTACTCCGCCTAATCCAGTTACTCCGCCTAAGCATTTCCCTGAGCCGTCCCAGCCTGCTCCTGCCCCCACTCAGCCTTCTCCCCCTTCCTCTCCCCAACCCTCATCTGCCAAGCTCCAGGCCAGGCCTTTCATTGGCAAAATCCACCTCGATAACCCGATCTCTCAATTGCAGGAAATCTGCCACAAACATCAGGTGCGACTGCCTGACTATGCCTTTGGCCATTGTGAGGAAGGCTTCTCCTGTGAGTGCCAGGTGAAAGTGTTGGGTAAACAGCTGGCCACCACGGGCTCAGGCTCCAACAAGAAATCGGCCAAGCGAAGTGCTGCGGTGGCTGCCTTGAAACAGCTGGGGTACTCGTGAACGGAGCGATAACCAGACTTGTTCAAACAGACAAATCAAACCCGTAATCAACCAGTTAAAAAGTCAATAAACATCTTTCCAAAAGGAGCGATCTAATCTCATCGCTCCTTTTGATTTTGGCTCAATAGCTGTTTCAGGGAGGTTGCTAACTTCAAGATGAGCAGGGTAGTGTCAGGGAATAAAGCCCCCGGTCAGACTACCTATGCTAACGCTTTCTAAGTTAATCGATGAGAACAAATGCTACGAGACTATTCGCACGATGCGTTGGCCTGAGGGCGTTTGCTGCATTGATTGTGGCGCGAAAAGCATTACCAAACGAGGGAAGCATGATACCTATTCGGCACGGCAACGCTATATCTGTGGTGAGTGTGGTCGTCACTTTGATGACTTAACCGGCACCCTCTTTGCCGGTCGTCATCAACCGTTACATATCTGGATAGCGTGCCTATATTTGATGGGTCTCAATGTGTCTAATCAACAAATTGCCGAAGAGTTGAGTCTGCATAAAGATGATGTCCATCAGATGACGAGTGAATTACGTCAAGCGGTGGCCGATAAGCGTCCAGAAGTCCAGTTATCAGGAACGGTGGAGTTTGATGAAGTCTATGTGACAGCAGGCCATAAGGGGCAGCCAGAAAAGGTCAAAAAAAAGGGCGTAAGGGACGCAGACGGAAACTCAAAGGGCTTCGGGGGCGCGGTACGCTCGAAACGGAAAAACCGCCGATCTTCGGGATGATTCAGCGAGGCGGAGAGGTGGTGATTAAAATGCTGTCGAATGTTCAACAACAAACCATCAAACCGATTATTCAGTCAATAGTAGAACCTGGCACCCTTATCTATACTGATGAGTATGACATCTACGCTCGCTTAGAGAGTTGGGGCTATACTCACAAAAGTGTTTGCCACAGTGCCGGAGAATATGCCCGAGATGACGATGGCGATGGATTCTGTGAAGTCCATGTCAATACGATGGAAGGCTTCTGGTCATTGCTGCGGTCATGGTTGAGACCCCATCGAGGCATCTCACAAGAAAAATTACCGATTTATTTGGGGTTCTTCGAATTTGTACACAATGCCAGAAAACGGGGTAAAGCCTTGCTAGGCAGTCTATTGACTACATTGCTTGTCTAGCTCCCTGAAACGTCGATTGAGCCTTGATTTTTAGATAGTTTTCTAAGGCAATCTCCACAACAAAAATATCTGTCACTCTAAAAAGTCTTATGTGATGATCACTATTTTGTTACTCACTCAAAAAAGTTTAGTAAGGAATTTTCACTTACCTATTTTCAACGGAGTAATGGGCCTTACCAGATTCCTTACCGCCTTCCTTACTGGGGAAGGAATCCTTACACCTACCATTACAGGGTCATTACAGCCCCTTACTAAGCCATTTTCCGGGTAAGGAATCAGTAAGGCGCTGGTAATGAGGAGGGCTGATTCCTTACACCTCCCATTACATATACATTACGGCTCCTTACCAAGAGCTAGATCCGGGTGAAATCCGTGGTAAGGCCAGTAATGCAGTAAGGCGTCAGAAAGGCAAAAGTAAGGGTCTCAGTAAGGATTCCTTACACCGCCCATTACACATGCATTACCCGGATCGGGTGATTTCCTTACTGGAGAGGGGTGCATTCCTTACACCGCTGATGTAATATACATTACCGCCTTACCAGGGGGAAGGAAGGAGGGTGAGAGGGTTACTGATAGAAACTAGAGGTTTGTAGGGATATTTATTAGTAAGAAATAAGAGGTTTAGCTATTGATAAATAGGGCTATAAAATTGGAAATCATTGTTGATCGTGAGCAGGCAGGCAGAAAGGCCAGGGGCAGCCATTTCAGATACTTGTTTTGGGTAAGTCGCTACCAAGAAGATGTAGCAACGTAAGGCAGAAAGTGTAATGTGAGGGTTGCCCATCCTCATCCCCATCTCAGCCAATACGTCTCACACAGGAACAGCAACTGGCCTTGCTCGATTGGCACCCTATCTTCATCACCTGGTGTCCTCATTTCGAAATGCCGATCACTCAACCGCCAACCTCAACCGCCAAGAGTGCACCTGCCATTGCCCTTAATCCTTCTGCCCTCGAAAAATACACGGGTCAAGGCGAAAGTAAAGAAAATTAAATACAGTTCGCTGAAATTTGCCCCTTGGCAGTCATTGGCTCTGCATCCTGTAAACATGCCCCTTCAAGGGAATACAGAATTCCTCATTTAAGGGCACTCTAGGCACAGAGGGCAGACATACTGCTCCATCAACCTATGAGTAACGTCTATAACAAAGCAACCCTCGATGCCTGACGCATCGGGGGTTATTCAATGAGGGGAGTCTTCAGCTGATGTGCTCGCCTAGATACCCATCAATCATCAATCCATCAGGGTAAGCGTGATCTGGGAATGACTTTAGATGCTCACCCACACAGACAACGCTCCTCGCACCATCATCACTCGCAACAACGGGATTCTAAAAAGTAATAACTACTGGATGGATGAGGCGATAGTTTTTCATCACTCCTTTCAACTTTCAGATATTTTTTAGGGAAGTTTCCAAAAGAAAACTATCACTCTCCCAAAGAAGGTGATGTAGTGATCAAATAATAATTACGTCACTAAAAAAGTTTAGTAAGGATTTTTCACGAATAAATTTTGTACTTTTTCCAACGAAGTAACAGGCGTTACCGCCACTGTTACCGCATCTGTTACTTGGAACAAAAGTGTTACACCCACTGTCGCTTGGTCGTTACCGCCTGTTACTAGCCTGTTTTTCCAGTAACAAGGCTGGTAACAGGTGACCTAAAGTGTTACGACCCCTGTCGCTTGGGCGTTACCGAGATCGGGAAGAGGCTAAGATAGGGCAGTATCCCAAGTAACAGACAGTCCTTAGTAACAGACTGAAAACGCCTTTTGAGTGTCCGTGTTACTGGACTGTTACGATGCTGTCGCTATTGCGTTACGGCGTTCGGTAACGTCTGATACAAATGAAGGTGAAGTGTTACGATGCTGTCGCTATTGCGTTACGGCGTTACCAGGTAAGGAAAGTGGAGGTAAAAGGCTTTCTGTTAGAAACTTTGGGATTGTAGGGGTATTTATTGTTAGGAATTAGGATTATTAATAAGTAGTAAATACGGGTTTATTTTTGAGGATTCTATTAGGAATTAGCAGGAAAGTTAGGGAAGAAAGAGTGAATCTCAGGGTTATTTGTATATTTTGCTACTAAATTAGGGTGACGATGCCAGGCAGCAAAAGGTTACCTAAGGGGGTACCTAAGGGGGTACCTAAAAGGGCACCTCATGGTGATCTAAAGGTGATCGCATGGGTACCTCAAGGTGATCGCACGGACCCCTCAGAAATATCCCAGAGATATCTAAAAGGATCCCAGGAGGATCCCAGGAGGACCCTCGGAGGACCCTCGGAGGACCCTCGGAGGACCCTCGGATAACTTTTGGGCGACCACTGGGCGACCCGTGGGCGACCCTCGGATAACTTTTTCTGAAATGTGAACTGTATTTTGCGTGTAATGTGACAGTCAGTGTGCCAGCCACGGGGGTGTGAGTGAGTGTGATCCACTGGGTGACTATGTATCCCTATGTCCCCTTTTGTTCCCCTGTGTCTGCCAGAGTCTTTGAAACCGTCAAAGGTAAAACGCGATCTCAACTCTTCAAGCCTCAGGGTGTTACCCAGAAAATTTCTGGGCGATATGCTTATAAGGTGTTTCTCCAGAAAGTTTCCGTATCGTTAGTCGTTAGCTGGCAACGGAGTTTCCGAATGTCAAATCCTGTCACTGACCACTATGAGAATCATCTTGCTCCGATCTACTCTTGGATGGTGGGCGATTTTGAGGCTGCGTGCTCAGCCGCAGACGATTTCTACGCCGAGATAGATCTTCCGGCTGGTGACGGACGCATTGCGGTCGATCTTGGGTGCGGGCATGGCGTACATTCAATCCCGATTGCTCGACGAGGCTACCGTGTCATCTGTCTCGACTCTTCGAAGCAATTATTGTCTGAGCTTGATTCCGTCACAGGCGATTTGCCGATCCAGACAGTTCAGGCTGACCTAACGGATTTCCCAGCTCATCTAGACACTGCAGCCACATCGCTGATCACCTGTATGGGCGATACATTGACCCATCTACTATCTTGCGACGCGGTCGATCAGCTGATCCGTGACGCTGCCCGGAGTTTGCGACCGGATGGGCTATTCATAATTTCATTCCGTGACTACGCGACCCATGAATTAACTGGATCAGAACGATTTATCCCTGTCCGATCTGACGATAGACGAATACACACGTGTTTTCTGGAATACCGAGAGGACGCGGTTCTGGTTCATGACATCATCCATTCGTTGGGTGATTCGACATGGCATACCTCTGTCAGCGCGTATCCAAAACTTCGACTACATCCAGACCGGGTTGTCACGACAGCAGAGTCTTCCGGGCTTGCTGTAGTTCATCGGTCCGTTAATCGTGGAATGCTGTACCTTGCGTTCAAGCCTTCTCCAATCGCAGACGCGAGATAACAATGCCATGTATCTGAGCCGCGAAGCCGGGCGTTTCCAAATGGGCAATCACTTGTCGCGACTCGGTGACTGCGAACGTTATGTCACTTTCGCGCGCGCGCGCCCTACCGAGTACCATGCCTAATTGTCGTTATGCCTCAAGGTAAAAAAGCCCATGTCTAACCAAACCTTCTGGAATGAGCGCTACATAACTGAGAAATATCTTTACGGGAAGGAGGCCAATACGTTCTTGGTAGAAAACGTAGATTTGCTGAGTGGGCCAGTTCTTTCGCTATCTGAGGGCGAAGGACGGAATGCTGTTTTCATGGCGTCACAGGGGTTAAATGTTCTCGGTGTGGATTGCTCGGAAGTCGGATTAGAAAAAGCGCAATTACTGGCCAAATCTAAAGGCGTCGCGATCGAAACCGAGGTAGCCGATCTCGCCCACTATCAGCCGAAAGAACACCATTATGGCTCCGTGGTTTCCATCTCTGCACACTTACCCAGCCATATCCGCCTCCGGTTATATCCCCTTGTCGAAGCCGCGCTTAAACCCAATGGAATTGTTCTACTTGAGGCTTACTCAGAAAACCAGTTAGCAAAGGATACTGGTGGCCCAAAAGATATTGATATGCTTATGTCTGTTGCAAAACTGCGTCAAGAATTCCCAAATCTGACCCCAATTCTGGCTCAAGAACTTGAACGTGAAGTATGCGAAGGGGACGGTCATACTGGCCTGGCATCGGTGGTTCAATTCATTGCTAGAAAAGAGGTCTAACAACACCTTGCCGCCAACCTATCTGCTGCTACTTCCCTTCGCTCGTTTGCTCTATTGGTCCCCTAACCAGGGCATGCAGTCACTTTCTCTCGCACCCCCATGCCGAATTGTGATTTCTTTGCGTACGGCGACGACCATCGTTTCATCCTGGAGCACCTCTTCGAGACGATGCCGTGTCGCATCTTCGAGCTGGCCTCCGCGTTTGATACTGAAATCACAGAATTTCGCTCACTGTCTGATGTCGAACGCCGATATCAGATTAACGATTGGTCGCAGGGACAACACCCGACACTTTATCTGCAACTCTATGCCGAAGGTGCAGACGGCAAGGTCAGTTTCCGGCGCGATACCTTGAATCCCAAAGCAGCATGTAAAGGTGCCACGTACCGGTATTCCTGTCACGGATGGGGCCTCATTCAGCTCTATCTCGAATCGCCGCGAAACGGGAGCCTTCGCCACTCGCACACCAACCACAATTCAGAAACGCGGGCACGTAACTGGGCGACGACCTATACCGAGCTGGGGGACCAGCGGACTGGAATTGGGCGATGGTGAATGCCTGCTCGCGCAAACTAAATCGGTGTATCCGCAAGTCTGGGGTCGAAAAACGAGGCTCTCGTGTGATCCTTCCGCAGGCGGCATCGTTTTTTGCCGCCTTACCATCAAGGGATCTGTAGGGCTTGGGAAGGATGGGATGGCAAATGTGGAGGCAGCGGAAATTGCGATCGCACTCCTTTTAGGCAGCAGCACTAAGATTCAGTGAGCCAAGGCAAATTCTGCCAACAACCACCCTTGTGACTCCCATCACCACATTTCCTCAGCCAATCTCAGAAACCCCTTAAGCAACCTTCAGTTAGCGGTCAGATAGCGTTCAGGTAGCCCCGGCATTCTTGTAATCAATGAAGCAAGTCCAATACTTCACTGATACACAAGGAGCTTTAACCATGAAACGCACACTTCTTTCCGCCTTAACTGTTCTCGTTGCCTCCGCTGCGATCGCACCCATTGCCGCCGCCGTTGAGCCCGCTAGCTTCAATATTCAGTCCGCTCGCCTCGAAGCGCTAGACGCCCGCACTAAGAACACTGTCCACAAACTACGCCTTGAGCACCTCAACAACCAAACCAAGGCTATCGAAGATATTCAAGCTGCTCGGCTAGACGCTCTTGATGCTCGTACCAAAGCTGTCGAGGATATCCAAGCTACTCGCTTAGATGCCCTGGATGCTCGCACCAAGAACAGCGTTCATAAGCTACGTCTGGAGCACCTGAACAACCAATCTAAAGCCGTTGAGGATATTCAAGCCGCTCGTTTAGAAGCGTTGGATGCTCGGACTAAGGCTGTTGATAACATTCAGGAAGCCCGCTTAGACGCACTGGATGCGCGTACTAAGTCCGTCCGCTAACAGATGCTGAGCTGTTGCGGTACTCGGCCTAACAAGCTTGGGTGCCCGGTACAGACTCCGTAATCTGTGAAAAGCTTCATTCTCAGGGCACCCTTTTCCTACTCAGACTCTCCGTACAACACACACTCTAAGCCTCTGCCGATTGGTAGGGGCTTTTTTGTGGGAGGGGGTAAAGCCCCAATCCGCTAGTAAGTAGAGTGCGGATGAACCACACTCACACTCGCCCGCATCGATTGAGGTCTCAGCAGGGTTAATCATCACTGGCTCCCCTCGCCTTGAGGAGTCAACAATCTGGACTCGATAGCTTCCCACTCCTTGCGAGAAACACGAACAGCCGCATTTTTGCAATCGATGATTAGCTTGACTGCGTAGAGGTATTTTTCTAGGGCTTGGGCTTCTTCAAGTGAGATCGTGACTACATTTAAGTGAAAGAGCATGCGATACGTCTCAATTAGTTGATTAGCAAAAGCGCACCATTGATCAAAACTAGACGATCTAGAAGGCAATTGTTTCTCCAGCTCTTCCAGTTTCTTCAAGAGCGCATTGATTTCGCTGTCGCTAGTACTTGCAATGTTGCTGGCGATAGCGATAGCGATAGCAATGGGACTGACAATATGGATATCGGCAGGCCTACTTCTAGCGTTCCTGTTGGCTTCGGCAATGGTGATGGCGATATCCATGACTTTAGCCTTGGCGGTGGTACGGTTGCTGACTCTCGCTCCAGAGTTGTTAATGCTCTTAAAGATATTACTAGCCACACTACTGTTGCTGGCATTGGCAATAGCAATGGCAATGTTACTGACTTCATCCATGAGACGAGGGCTAGCGATATTAATATCGCTGATTCTAGTCCTAGCGTTATGGTCAGATCTATGAATTTGAATGGTTTTGATCTCAATATTGTTAATGGCCTGGGCGCTGTTAACAGCGGATGCCAAAAGTAAAGACCTTGAAGCTACCAACTGGTTAGTAGGTTGTGGTTTAGGAGTCAGACGTATTGTCCACCTCAAGAAATCTTGAAGTTTGGTCGAGTAGGGTGTTTCTCTGACAAATTCATCCGCCTGCTGCATCATAAACCCCCAAAGTTCTTGGCTGCGTTCTTCTAGCAAACCTGATACCAACAGAAATACTTCCCGCCAACGCTTATCTGTCAAATGCTCACTGACCAGTTCTTGCATCAGATTGTTTTTACTAATGTATAGAGCTGTGAGATATTCTTGCAGAGTGAGATGGGAGAACGAATAGGTATCGACAGCCCGTTCTACAAGAATACCTTGCTGAACCTCAATGGCTTTTAGAATGGCTAGACCATTTAAATACTCTGGAGCACCTAGAGTTTTGGCTAGGTATGTAGTGATACGATTGGTAATATCTGATTGCGAGAAGAAAAGACGATCTTCCTTAAAACTAGTGTAGGCAATTTCGCTGAGGGATTCTTTTTCTAGCTCCGGATGAAGGTTCTCGTAAATAGGGGCACGTTCTAGCCGTTTCTGAACTGTCCATTCGCTCAGCAGAAGATCTAAGGCGTATTTGTAAAGGGCGCTGCGTTGGTTTGGCAGCCTTTTTTCTCGGTCGTAAATTGAACATAAAACCGTCAAAAGTAAGGGTGTTTGCGCCAGTTCTTTAGCAGCTTTGTTTTGAGGCTGTTGTAGTAGCTCCCAATAGTGCTTAGCTGTCTCAGTCTGTTGGTCTATCTCAGATTGAAACCACAGGTGAATGAATTGTTTGATTTGTTTATCATCAAAGTCGGCAATGGTGACATTGGTGAACTGTTTGAGACTACTACGATAGGCCGCTGTACGACAAGATGTAACAATCGTATTTTTTTTGTATTGGGTCGCAAAGTCTTCGATTTTTTCCATGACGAGACTCATATTGTGGCTCGGAATCTCATCCAGGCCATCGAGCAGGAGCAGCAACTTACCTTGCTTGAGGGATTCTACCGTAAATGCTTCAGAATCTGGGAAGCCGCAAATTGCAAATTCTTTAGCGATCTTAGCCACCAAATCGATACTCTCATCTCTAAAGGTTTTGAGTTCGAGAAAAACTGGAGTTTGGTCCCTCTTAAACTGGCCTTCCTGACCTTTAAGTGCTTCTAACCCGAGCTTTTTTAAGAATGTACTTTTACCAGTACCAGGTTCACCCAGGACCGTCAGGTATCGCTCTTCCTGAGCGATACTCATACCATCATGTCGGATATTGGTTGTCTGAAAACTACGCTTATTTTGATTCCGGTAGAGCTGTTCTGGACCATCTGGCGGGGCAAAGTAGCGTCGGCTGCGATCGTCCAGAAATTTGACCGCTGTATAGATTGAGTCTAGGGGGATAGAATCTTTCATCGGCCCCAGCATAGTCTTGATTTGTCCGTGACGAGCTTCGTAGTTCTTATTGTATTCCTGTGAGGCTTTGAGAACGTTCTCTACCCTTCGGGCATTTTCTCGGCCTTCACGAATCTGAGTGCCTTCGACGTTCCCAGCAACATAGCCACCACCAAACTGGGTACCTCGCATATCATACTTATCTCCTCCAGATGTAGAATGTCTCGGCGTTGCGTCTTCTTTGGACGTTGGGAAATAGGAATCTATGGATCTGACGAGCATATCAAAGCCATCAGTTTCAAAGTAATTAACCCATTGAAGATCACGAAGGTTGACTCCATAATCTTCCTGACGAAGCTCTGGGATTTCACAGGCATCCAAGCGAAGTGGAATCAGATAGATTTTTCCGGTCGGCATCTCAGCACACTTACTCAAGGCAAGCTTAAATTCTTTCTGGACATAACCTTTCTTGATCACAGACTGCTGAGATAAGCAAGCTAAACATATGTCACTATTTTGAATAGCTCTAGGTATCTCAGACCGCCAATTCTGCCCTGGAAGTAAATCTTTTTTGTCTAGCCAAGGCTGAAATCCTTTTTCCTGTAGACGATCGTATAAATTGATAACGGCTTCTTTGTTTTCACTGGCATGAGCCAAAAAGATACGAATCATCTACTAAAAAGGGCTATCAGCACATTAAGGAAGAATGGGACCCTAGGACTTAGCAGTCAGGATTATTTCTATACATATACTCATTAAAGCTGGTTGAGTTGCTATCTGTCACTATCCCAGGAGCCAGGCATCCCAGGCATATAGATTCAGCTTCACGCAGAGTGCCGTCATACAGATCGACTTGCATAAGCATGCTCTCGCCCTAGAGATTCCATAACTTTTTCAAAGAAATACCGGCTGCTCCCTATTACTACTCCAACCCTCATACTCATCTCAGCAACTCACCAACACACTAATCCTGCTACCCCTCTGGTTTCTGCCAGTGCTCAATCAACGACTTGAGCACTGGGCCGTAGGGGATATCTTCAAGAGCATCACTGCCAGAAGATTGAAGCGCACTGATAAATCGTTCACGACGGGCAGGTGGGATTAATGTATTCAGGTAAGCCATTTGATCAGCCTCGGTCGCTGTGGTGTTTGACGTTTCTAACTGTTTGAGGATGTTTTGGATTTCAGCTGCAGCCTCAGTGAGTGAGAGCATTTCAGCAACAGTGTTATTGATAGCTCCACCAATCTGATCACCTTGAACCTTATCAGTCACCCCACCAGCTACGTGGGCACCACGAAAGTCATACTTCGGCCCCTGCTGGCTAGCCATCGTAGTGAGGACGCCCATCAGAGTTGCTTTTTCCTGGCGTTCCGCTGCGATCAAGCGTTGAATCTCGTCTGAGTGTTGTTCGCCTTGAAGACGAAGTTGCTTCTCATAATGAGCTTCGATTTGTTTGAGTTGACTTTCGTAAAGCTGTTTAACTTTGCTCTCAATTGCCGATTTATCGGCACCTTCAGCGACTTCTACACGAACAACAAAAGCGCCACCACGTTTCTTTTCGATGGCTTGGATAGAGAGGTCTTGATCAGTGTATTGGCTACGGAGGTCTTGGAAAGATTGAAAGAAGGCTTGCCAGTCGATACCATCAGAGAAAACCAGATCAACTGTGTTGAGCGACCTTTGCACAAGAGCAACAAACTCACCAGCTTGAAAGAAATCGTTGGCATCACTTGGCCGACGTTCATTATTTCCTTGCAGCAAGAAAAAGTAATCGCAAGTGACGTTGCTGAAGTTGGTAGATGTACCAATGTTCCATTCCTGAATACAGGCTCCAGTCAAATTCGACTCAGTAAAATTAGCTTCTAAGGCTGATGCTCTTGTGAAATCAGCGCCTACTAGAGAGGCATTGATAAATTTTGTCCTAATCAGCGTTGAATGTCCTAAATGAGCATTGGTTAAATCAGCTTCCGTAAAGTCCGCATGGGTGAGATTAGCACCGGAAAGAAACGTATTATTGAGCTTAGCGTTACGTAAATTAGCCCCATTTAAGCGAACATCAGGTAAATAAGCATCCCTTAAATTAGCTTCCTCAAGATTTGTTCTTTCAAGATTTGAGTTGTGAAGAAACGCCCATTCGAGATTGGTCTTAGTTAGATTGGCATCGGTCAGATTGAGATCGCGAAGTTCTGCCGAGCTGAGATCGGGCTCAATGTCAGCATTTTCTACTCTCCATTGATTCCAGACCTGCACTCCCTGCTTCAGCCGCTCTAAATGCCCAACATTAGCCACTCCACAACCCTCAACTCAGCAACTTGGTCGACACACCCAACCCCTTCTTCTTCCCTTCAACAATAATCCTCAAAATTTCCAGCGCTGGCTAATCCTTCTCAATACTCATCCTCATAAAAGCCCACTCAATCTAAACTTGCGACACTTCAGACATAGGCACATTCAGAGCTTAATCCAGCTAGGCTAAATCAGCCACAAGCCCTGTAGCACCAATAGCAAGTTCTGATGCGATCGCATGGTTGTACGAGTGGAAAGTAGAAAGTAACCGCCGATCGCAATACCCTACCGCCGATAGCACTTTCCCACATGGCTGACCTCAGGAGGATGACTTTGACTTGGCTGTAGGATAGCTTCTGGCTGGCTGGCTTTCAGTCTGTGAGACTCTGATGCAGCTTCGTAGCTCATCGATAGTCGCTTGTGCTGCTCCAGTATTAAGCCAAGCGTCACGTTTCCTGCCACTGACCAAGAAAACTAGCTTTAATGGGGTATAGATACAGAAAACGGCTCCCAACCGCCAAGTTAGAGCCGCTTTCTGGATGTGTTTGAAACTGATAGCCCTATGGTAACTGATGGTCCAGATATTTTTGGCTCATGCCCATGAAGATAAAGTTGCTGTTATTGACTTATACAACCGTCTAAAGGCTAGAGGATTCAAACCCTGGCTAGATAAGGTTGATTTACTGCCTGGTCAAAGCTGGCGAGCCGAAATTCCCAAGGCAATCCGAGGAAGTGATGTATTCATTGCTTGCCTGTCGCAGCAGTCCATACATAAGCGAGGCTATGTACAGCGGGAGTTTAGAATGGCCCTGCAGGAAATGGCCAATAAACCGGCAGGGCAGATTTACTTCATTCCACTTCGCTTAGATGATTGCCAAATTCCAGAGCTTCGACAGGAAGACTATGGCATAAGCTTTATTGATTATCAGTGGCTAAATTTTTTCGAGCCCGATGGATTTGAGCAATTAGTCAGGGTTATTGAATATAGTTTCCCCAATGCCCTGAATAGACCCAAATCTGAGTCCAAAGCCTCCCTTGAGAAAGAGATTGCACAATTAAGGAAAGCGCTTGAGTCGCTAGCAACAAGACTCTCAACATCTGAGCGCACCGAGCGCAATGTATTTATATTCAATAATTCTCAGTTTGCTGGAGGCTTCGCTGAAACTGTACAGGGATCTCAGAGTGGTGGAACAATTAATAATCAGACATTTGATAAAGCTATATCTACTAACTCAGCTCCTAATGCAGTGCCAAAGCAGACTAATACTTCGCCATCATCACTGCCAACATTCTCGTTTGAGGTCGTGAAAGTTAATAGCACAGGAGATATTAAGAGCCGTGAAGAAAAAACAACAGAGTACTATCGAGAAAACCTAATTAATGGCGTTTATTTAGATTTAGTGAAAATTCCAGGAGGACGCTTTTGGATGGGTTCTTCCGAGAGCGAAGCTGGACGTTTGGACGATGAAGCACAGCATAAGGTACAGGTGCCTGTTTTTTGGATGGGAAAGTATCCGGTGACTCAAGCTCAGTGGCATTCGGTGTCGTTGTTGGATGATGTAGATAGAGCGTTGAAGCCTGATCCATCACACTTCATAGGCGATAATCGTCCAGTTGAGTGTGTGTCCTGGTATGACGCGGTTGAGTTTTGTAAGCGTCTCTCTGTCCATACAGGTCAGAAGTATCGTCTCCCAAGTGAAGCTGAGTGGGAATACGCCTGTCGAGCCGGGACGACGAGTCCATTCTATTTTGGACCTACGATAACCACTGAATTGGCCAATTATCGAGGAATTGACCGGAAGTTTAGAAACAAAATTTACTCAGGCTCTTATGGCGCTGGTCCAAAAGGTAGCTTTCGAGAGCAGACAATGGATGTGGGCAGTTTCTCGCCTAATAAATTTGGCCTCTACGATATGCACGGTAATGTCTGGGAATATTGTCAAGACTACTTGCATAACAATTATGCAAGTGATCCAATCGATAGGGATATAGGGGGCACAAATGACAATGAGGCCTATCGTGTTATGCGTGGGGGCTCTTGGGGTGATCGTCCTAGGAATTGCCGCTCTGCTAACCGCTGCGACTGTGCGCCCGATGAATTCGGCAACTTTACGGGTTTTCGAGTTGCCTGTTCTAAACTGGCAGACTCCAGTGCGCCAACAAAATGATAAGGAAACAAATCAAATTCTAAGTGCTGGCACTTTTTGAACAAGCTCGATAGCGTAGGCACTTTCCAGAGAAGCTTACACCTTGTGTTCGCTCACGCCGTTACAGCCATATCCTGACCATGTAGATCGTCAATAATCGATGCTCGCCATAGCCACTGATCCTGATCAGATTTACTCTTGATATCCATCGGCCTGCGATCGCTAATCATCCCCATCATCGGCCACTCCCCTTAGGCTCCCATCACCGGACACCCCCTTCAGGCCCCCATCAATAACACTCATCTGAGGCCGACCACTTTCGGCTAGCTTGAGCAGACCGATAGCTAGCCTGATGTTTTCTGCGATCGCAATAAACTGCTCCATTGTGTGGAACTCGATAAATGGAGACTTAAGCTGGTTTCTCAGCTCTAAGAACTTACCAAAGCTGACCGAGCTGACCGAGTACACACCCGTCTCAGGGTCTGATCAATCGTTAGCCATTTAGCGGATTGAATTGAATTCTTCTTCAGTCAAGGCAGCGGCTAGACTTGCAGCATCAAATCCTCTTATCTCCAGCTTCTCGGCCAATCCTAGACTATTGAAACTTGCATTTCTAATACTAGAAAGGACGGTTCAAAGATCATCCTAAATATTTCCTAGAAACTTGCACACAATTATATGTTTTTCGAATAGTATGTAGGTGTCGATTTTGAATCGATGTCTATAGCGATACTCACAATGAGGTTGGTGTCATGCCTTCCAAGAAAGAGAAAGATTCTGATGATAAGGACCAAAAACCAGCACGCATCTCAGCCATAGATGAGGATGTCCTCACCGCGTTGATGGGACGTGAGCTGTATGGTCTAGAAATTCTGGACCAGTTGAATCTCGGTCGGCCTAGTGAGCTGAAGTTTGGCAGCTTGTATCCGGCACTAAATCGTTTGGAGAAGAAGGGGCTAGTGTCCTGGAAATGGGGCGATGAAGTGGATGAGTCAGGGGGTGCTCGGAGGAAATATTACAAAGTGACTGGTTTGGGGGCCAGGTCGCTAAGGGCAGTGCAGGAATATCGGGCTTCATTGGCTCAGAGAGCAGGCCAAGCGCCAGCTACGTGAGGAGGGACTTTAGATGAAGAGAAGTCTTAAGCGTAAAATTCGGAGGCTGTGGCGCGATCGCTTGTTGGTGAGTGTGGGGAGTTTGATCATTGTTGCATTTTCTGGAGTGCAGTTACAGACAGTCTTAAAGCATCGAAATCCTGACTATCCATCATGGTCATTAGACCTTTTTCAGTCAGTGGAGGTATTAACAGATGAGAAAGCATCTGAGGAAGCGAAAGAGGCAGCAATCTTCAAGGCTCTAAGCATCTCGGAAGACCGTTTTTTATCGATCACTAAGTGGTCATTATTGAATCGAAATAAAGATGACCTTTTTTCTCAGCAGCGAGATCTGATTCTAGCTATAGCTCAGGCTCAGGTTCGAGTACAGACTCCGGCTATGTCTCTGTCTCTGAAGCAGATTCAGGCTCAGGCTCAGGATCTAGCTCAGGATCGGGATCGGGATCTGTATCAGGCTCTGGCTCTGGAAGGGACTCGGGCACAGATTCAGGGATTGTTTCAAGCTTTTGAGCTGAAAGGGGCACAGATTCAGGCTCAGGGTCTAGATTCTTTTCTAAAACAGGATCTGGAACAAGTAAGGGCACGGGAACAGATTCAGGCTCAGGCTCAGGCCCTGAATCAAGCTCTGTCCGTGACTTGGCCACAGGCAGCAGAAGCACGGACTCTGGATCTGGCTCTGGATCAGGTCCTGTCTCTATCTATGGGGCAGGATTGGGAGCTGGATCCTTTTCTGAAACAGGATCTAAAACAGGCTCAGCAACAGGCTCTTGATTTAGGATTGGCTACAAGCCTAACGGATGACATTTTCGTAGGACTGCTTATATCCGCAGAGCTAGAACGAACTCATAGGCTAACTCTACAAACAGGCAATACTTTAAAGAAACTTTCAGAGAACGAGCAAATCCGAGCCCGTACTTCAAGACGGTCAGGCTTTTTGCTCGGTGGGTCTGCAGTAGCATTATTTCTCATACTGGCAACATTTCTCAATCTGCAAGGTTCATCCAGCTTGCCAAGAACAGCAAATCTCATCGCCTTCTTGCCAGAGGAATATGTTGCTGAATTAGGCTACTTACAACGCCGCCTGAAGAAACAGAAAGCCTCACCTTGGCAAATTAAACGACGATTATTTCATGAATTTCTCTTCTTACTCTGGGTCCACTATGTCCAAATGCAGATAGATAAACTGTTTTTGGAGTCCAACAAAGACCACACCATTGACGATTAACTTCTAGTTCTAGCTTTACTTCGATTGCTCTTCATAAGGAGTCACCCCATGCTTTATCGAAAGCGACCCAAACCCTCAACAACAACATTGGCTCCCGATACTATTGAGCTGAGGATTCGGTTATCTGGCTCCACAATTATCAAGCTTAATAAGCTTGTGTCGATTGCTATAGCAGTTGCCTGTGGTTTTCGGTGTGTATGGAGGGTTTGAGATGAAGAGAAGCCTTAACCGAAGGATTCGGAAGCTGTGGCGCGATCGCCTGCTGCTGGGTATGGGTAGTTTGCTTGTTCTTGGGGTTTCTGCTTTGCAATTGCAGGCAGTTGTAAATAATCGTCCTAAATATCCATCATGGGCTTTAGAGCTTTTTGAGTCGGTGGAGATACTAACAAAAGAACAAAAGACTAAACAGAATGAATTCAGAGCAATATTAGAAATTGAACGAATCTCTAAAACACGTGGTTTGCAGAACACGGAATTAGCCATTCAGCATTTAACGAATAGACCGATTTCGCTTGTAATTCTGCTTGATGCCCAGACGGGGAGACCAGCACTATCATTGATTCAGCCTAAGGTTCGGGGGCTAGCGAACTCACTCATAAGGCTTGAAAATCAGACTCAGGTTTCGATTCAGACTCTGGCTCAGGTACAGAAACTGATCCATGCGCAGTCTCAGGCTCAGTTTCTAGCCGAGAATTTGTCTAAGGACTTGGCTCAAATTCAGGGTATGGAGCTGGGGTCTGATTATAGCCAATCTTTAGCACAGTTTCTGGCTCAAGATCTATTTATGGTTACGATCGGGGTTTCGCTTCAGGATAGTATTCTGACTCGGAGTCAAGAGTTGGCTCAGGAGCTGACTCAGGCTCAGGAACTCGCTCAGATTCAAGAGCTGACTCAAGAACTGGCTCAGGAGTTGGATAGGACTAACAAGACTTTACTCGTATTCATTCTAGCTGCAGAGTTAGAAAAAAATCATGGACTAACGCTGCAACAAGGAAACACATTAGAAACTCTCTTGAGTCGTGAGCCTAATCGTACCCATACTTTCCTACAGTCAGGAATTTTGTTAGGTGCATCCACCCTAGCACTATTCAGTTTTCTGGTAGCGCTTTCCAAACTCCAAGGCTCCTCAACCCTTCCGCACACAACGCACCTCATCGCTTTTCTGCCAGAAGAATACGTTGCAGAGCTAGGTTACTTGCAACGTCGCCTGAAGAAAACAAACGCTTCCCCCTGGCAAATTCAACAACGCCTCACTCATGAATTTCTCTTTCTTCTCTGGGCCTACTATATCCAGGTGAAATTAGAGAATCTGTTTTTACCTTTTGGAGACCATACTATCGATGACTGATCATTAACACGGTTGTTCTGAACGCAATCTCTCTTAGCTTAATCTCGCACCATCTACCTGCCAACCAAATAAGCCAAAAGGCCACCTCTGCCAAGGCGGCCCCAGTTCGTGCATTTATTTATTTATTCAATGGAGTCGAAACCATGAAATTACACTACCTCAACATTCTAGTGCCACTTTGTGTGGTTGGCTTGGTTATTTTAGGGATTGTTGCCTTGGAGAATCAAGGAATTGTCCAGATTAAGTCAGAATGGCTGGATATTTTGATTGACGGAACAGCTCAGGCTGAACAAGTATTGCCAGAAGCTAAGTAGTTAGTTATTTAGGCTCTCTGGAGCATTTTAGTTAGGTTGATTTTCATCATCGACCACCTCATCAGGCACATAGCGCAATAAATCGCCGGGTTGGCAATTCAAAGCGCTACAAAGTTTGTTTAACGTCCCAGGAGTTGGGTTGAAATCTAACTCGAATTTACTCTTCATACGGTTGATGGTGACCTTATTCATGTCCACCATTAAATGGCCATAGTTGTAGTCATTTCTGTGGTGTAGATCATGCCGCCACATCTCCCTCAAACAATTCCAGCACCCGCTCACTCCACTTCAAATGTTGATAACTAGTCGTATCTCCATACTGCCCAGTGGCCATAGTCATCATTGAGTAGGGCTTACCCGCCTGAGTTGGCAGCCAGGCCGGATCCCCTTTAGCTGGTTTTTGGCATCTATCGGCTTGGGACCGCTTATCATTGAATCCCCCCTTGAATCAGGCTCATTTGAGGCCGTCCACTTTCGGCTAGCTTGATGAGGCTGATGGCTAACCTGATGTTTTCTGCGATCGCAATGAACTGTGAGAGGGAATCCACCTCGATGCCAGGTAAATCCAATAACTCGATAACACCTTTGAACTGCATGAAGCGAACTTGAAAGACTTCTGGCGTCTCTGGAGCCCCTGAAATGTGAAGCCCCAAACAGATGTCATCGTCGCTCCAGTCCTCCTGGGTATAAATCCCATTATCCACCAGACACCAGCCATGGTTCTCAAGCCAAGCATCGATGTCATGAAGTAACCCGGTTAAACTCATGACTCAGCCTCTCCCAATTTCTTAGCCAGACACTCAAGATTCCGGACAACAGCGATGAATTGCTCTGTGGTGTGACACACAATCTCTGGTAAATCAGCCCAGTTGTCATCCGTGTCCACCACTTGAACGTGAGCATGACCGGTTGCCTGAGCACCAACGACTTGAATTTCCAGAGGACCGTCGAGTTCTGGCTGCTTGCTGTAGATACCTTGATCAATAAGCTGGTAACCTTCAGACTCTAGCCATTGCAACGATAGAGTGTAGGCAGTTGTGAGTTGAGGCATGAGGGTATTCTCCGAATAGTTGATAGTTGAGTGAGTCGATATCCTGACAAAATGTCAGATTAAGCTGCGGTTTCTATACAGTTCTTCCGTAGCTCATCTAAGATCGATGCATACCAGAACAACTGGTCTTTATCAGACTTGCTGTTGGTTGATATGGGTTTACGTTCACTAAATGGTTTACCCTTTTCAGTAGCGGACCATGGACCCTTCTCCCCAATCTTTTCCTGATAGCCCAGCTCCCTAAGTAGATGGTTAACTTTGACGGCATGCCCCCTGCCGGTGCTGTAAACGATGCCCAGTTCCTTACCGATATCTGTTGGGGTGAGTAAGGCTTCAGCAGATTTGAGAGAAGCTCGCTCTTGGGCAGGCACCTCAGGCAATGCCACGTTAGGACAGTGCTTCTTGATATTTAATAACGTAAAGCTTTCACCATATGCAGGCCCAAACATTTTTCCGAGGGCTTTTCCTGCATCGACAAAACCAGCAATCAATCTGGGTTCATTGGGTTGGATTTGCTGATTAAAATTCTCGTGTGAAATTTGATTAAACGCGGATTTAACGCCAAATGCTCCAAACGTGTTGGCAATCGCCTTAGCATAAACCGCCTTGGCCTTTGACTCATTAGCAAAATAATCGATTGTCAGCCAAGTGGCGACAGGATTGAATCCTTCTTCAGCCAAGGCAGCGGCCTCAAACCCTTTATTCTCAAGCCTTCCGGCTAGCGCGAGCGACTTAAAGGCAGCGCCCCGAATAATAGACGTGTCCGCGACACCACAAAGAGCAGCAACTCCTTTGATGCTAAGGTTTTCACCCTGCAAATTTTCTCTGATAAATTCAACAAGACTTTCTGAGTCAATAGCCTTGCGCACTTGCAACGCTAAAACGGTTTCACTCATGATTTCATCCTCATGTATTTCATTTCGTAATCCAAAAAAAACTTCTGTTACTTGAAAGCTCTAATGCCGCCAACTCACCCTGACCTGAAATCACAGATTGGGTCAGATTAGACACTCTCTTGCTTAGAGAGAAGATATGCAATGAATGTACTGATGCTCATTTGGTTACGAGCGGCTAGCTTTTTAACTTTTTGATGTAGCTCAGGCGTTAAGTACGCTGAGACCTTCTTGGCTCTTCTTTTCATGGTGCTAGGAGTGCTGGACTGGCTCTACTATAACTTCAAAGTCATCTAATGTGTAGTCTGAATAGACATAAAATTTGATGGCAACGGATAGGCCTCTTGGATCGAGCAGAGCAAGGACCTAGAAGATATTTTTTCTGAGAAAGATTTTTGGGAAGATTTGCTCTTTTTGATATCAGTCAGCTGAGCTGATTGTCAGACTTACCTTCTTGGGTTTGGCTTGGCCTTTGCCATCCTTCGACTAATGCTTTGAGTACTGAGCCGTAGGGGAGATCATCGATTGCAGCATTGCCCGCTGCCTTCAACGCACCAATTAACCGCTCACGTTGCGTAGGTGGGATCAACGCATCAAGGTACGCCGTCTGCTGTGCTTCGGTCGCTGTGGGGTTGGATGCTTTGAGCTGCTTGAGTAGGGTTTGGATCTCGGTAGTGGTTTCAGAGAGGGAAGAGAGGGAAGGTATTTTAGCCGCTTCGTTGTTGATGGTGCCACCCACCTGGTCCTCCTGGACAGTTGATCGACGAAGAAAGCAAGCAGCCCTTAGTCCTGATTCATCCTTCTGGCGACATAAGCCGCCTGTGACGTAACTTTCCTGTGGCAATCATGGTGTCGCGTCCTCTACCTCGGTCCACACCCCCTACTCCAAAGGCATCGCTGCAAAGTGTTTCCGTAGCAAATCATGCACAAAGCGATAGCGACCACCCGTTCTTTGGATGAATCGATGTTTGACGGCATGGTCGAGGAAACGGGCATAGTTCCATGGGGTGTCTCCGTTGAGTGTGAGGAAGATACGGAGGATGAGGTGTTTGATTGCTACATCTAACCCACCAGCAAACCCACCAATAACCCCGCTAAGCAATCCGACAATCACCCCAGCCAATAGCCCGCTATTCAGCATATTAATTAGCCCTCCACCCCTCCCATCAATTAGTCCATTAATTACTCCGGCAGTTATCCCGCCAAGAAGCCCGATAATCAGTCCCGCGCGGGGAGCATTTTGAATGCTTTTTCTAATGCCTTGATTTGGTGTTTCTTTTTCTGTGATTGAAACACCACTTAGCCCATCAATCAACCCAGTAGGAAGCCCGATAATCAGCCCGATAATCAGTCCGCCAATCAGCCCGATAATCAGCCCTTCAATCGGCTCGCCATTCCCTTGGCCACTCAGCCAGACGAGAAACCAGCCAATCAACTCGACAACCAGCCAGAATATCGGCCCGATAATCAGTCCACCAATCAACCCGACACCCAGCCAGAAAAGAAGTTTGTCAAAAGACCACTGCAATTTTTCTTTTGATTTGATAGCAAGGTCATCCAATAAGCAAATCAGTCCGAAAACCAATCCAACAATCAACCCTAAATCAAACCCGATAATCAACCCTTCAATCAGCGAGCCAGGCAAACTGACAATTGGCCAGACAATCGGTCCACCAATCAGCTTGACAATCGAGCCAAAAATCGGCCCGCTAATCAGCCAGACAATCAGGATACCAAGTAGCCCGAAAATCGGCCCGCTAATCAGCCAGGCAATCAGCCACATACTCAGGCCGACACTCAATCTGTACAGTCTTATTTGCGTAGTGAAAGATAACCAAGTAGGCTGTAATCCCTCAATCAAAAACTCAGTTTCACTTACGTTTTCAAGCTGTTGAGCTAACCAGATAAGGTAATGCAGAGTTTTCCGTAGGGTAGGTTCTTTGCCTGGTTTATAGGTGCCCTG
The DNA here is from genome assembly GCF_043421015.1 of Leptothoe sp. EHU-05/26/07-4. Classification (NCBI taxonomy): domain Bacteria; kingdom Bacillati; phylum Cyanobacteriota; class Cyanophyceae; order Nodosilineales; family Cymatolegaceae; genus Leptothoe; species Leptothoe sp. EHU-05/26/07-4. The sequence goes on along the minus strand of NZ_JAXSQV010000006.1, from coordinate 465,603 downwards.
ATTAACAGGAACATGGAGTTGCTTTTTAATATAGGCATCAAACAACTCCTGCTCGCTACGAATTGGCTTCCCCTGATAAGCCACCACTAGCATGAACAGAAACAGTGGCTTCTCAGCTAATTCTAGTAAAGCTGGATTACCTCTAACATTCTCCCAAAGGCTCAGTCGATTTAATTCTTCAAAATATTGACGGATCTGATCTTCTTTCAGAGCTTCTAAATAGACAGCCCCATTCAATGCATCCAGCTCAACTTGGCCTGCCTCATACTCTTCTCGACGACAACAAACAACGATCTCTGATGTGCGAGTCGTGTCTAAAAATTGGTTAATGTTCTCCACACACTGTTTTTGCTTTGTCAGTCCTAGCTCATCTAATCCGTCGAGCAAAAGCAGTATTTGACTGCCTGCTAACCATGTCTTTGTGGTCTCTCCCGACAGGCTATAGAGCTTCTTCAGTTGACTAGCCACCCACTTATCAATGGGTTCCCCATCCCAGCTCGATAGCTCTAAGATCACAGGCACTGAGTAACGTTCATTCTCTTCCGCCCGAGCAACCAAGTCCTTGGCTAACTGCAGCAACTCGGTCGTTTTTCCTGAACCTGGTTCTCCTAGAATCAGAAGCTTTCCCGCAATATCTTGACGATCAAAAACCTCAAAGATTTTCTGTGTGCGCTTCAAGTCCAGTGGTGGTTTATTCCCTTTTTGATGTAGTACCCGGTTAACAGCTTGAAAGCTCGGTTCAGGGTCCTTGGGCGGATCTTCAGGCACCAGCTTATACTGAGGACTCCCTACCCGTTGCTGCTGGTCTTCCATATAGAGATCCAGTTTGACCAATTCATGCAAAGACGTAGCTAAACGACGATCCACCTCTTTTTTGACAATTGTCAGTAGCTGATGGCGGGTGCGTTCTAGCTGGTCTGTAGAAGGTTGCGATCTCTGAAAGGGGCTTGGAACACCTAACCAACTGAGAATCCCAGATATCTGGTCACCAATATTTAGGAGAAATAGAAGCGCGAAAACTCCCACAAAGAGCACAGCCCAAGCTCTGGGAGACATTAGCTGCTCTAGTTGCTTAAGCAGCGTAGACACCGGATCGGGTTCGGATTGCTCAGTCGAGGCTAAGAGAAGTGCGATCGCAACCTTTGCTGCCCCATTCCCTAGCATCACTTCTGCCCCTGCTGTACTTGCTGCCCCAACTCCTTCTCAGCCTCAAAGCGAATCGGTACTCTAACAAGCTTATTAGTTCGGTTAAGCTGGGTAGTTCGGCTAAGTTTGGTGGTTCGGCCAGTGGCAGGTCTACTCATGGAGATACCTGGGGATAACGCAAATAACGATTCACGGTTAACCGCGCTATCAGGAGTATACAGCGGGGCTATCGGGATTTCGTAGACTTAAGGGTCGCACTAAATAGCCCCCGATGCACTGAGCACTAGGGGCTGATTTTTATAAGAAAATTAATAGTAGGCAGATCGGTAATGCGTCTGCCATCTATAGCTTCAATGCCTGGGGGTGGATTCCTGACATTCATCAAGCAGACTGTTTTTAATAGATACTACATAGTAGAAAGCGACTCTAACTTGGCGAGCAGAACTGCTTTCAGCGTGTGATGTTAGACCTGTATTAGCCAATGTCGAGCTCAGGATCGATATTCATTTCCTACCGTCGTAGTGACTCTATTGCGGAAACTGGCAGAATCTACGATCGCCTGGTGACTGCATTTGGCAAAGACCGTGTTTACAAGGATGTGGACAGCATTCCTCTTGGCTCCGACTTTGCTGAGGAACTAGATAAAGCGGTCGGTCAGTGCCAAGTGCTGTTAGTCATTATTGGTAAAACTTGGGTATCGGCCACTGAAGTAGATGGGGCCAAGCGACTAGATAATCCTGATGATTTTGTACGTATCGAAGTTGAATCGGCACTAAAACGTAATATCCCTGTAATTCCGGTCTTATTGGAAGGAGCCAGTCTGCCAAAGCGCATGCAATTACCTGAGTCACTACATAAGTTAGCGCGACGTAATGGCACCCAGGTTGGGTATGATCCTCGCTTTCATGCAGATATGGACAGGCTGGTGAAAGCAATAAAAGACTTATTGCAGTCTGAAGCAAGTTCCCCCAAAACATTAGTTTCACAATCTGCTCAGTTAGCTACAGCTTCACAAGAACCAGCGACCAGGGAGAATAAGCCGCAAGAAACTACTAATAAATCTTCCAAGACCCTAAACCTAGGGAATGGAGTAGCTCTAGAGCTGTTATATATTTCCAGTGGAAAGTTTCTCATGGGGTCTCCTCAAGGGGAGGGACGTGGTGATGAACTGCCACAACATGAAGTAGCAGTTCCTGAGTTTTGGATGGGGAAATACCCTGTCACACAAGAGCAATACCAGGCTGTTATGGAGGAAAATCCAAGTATATTCAGAGGCGACAATTTTCCAGTGGAGTGTGTGACTTGGCATAATGCAGCGAAGTTTTGCGAAACAATCTCACAGCAAACTGGACAACCTATTCGATTACCTAGTGAAGCTGAATGGGAGTATGCCTGCCGAGCAGAGACAAGAACACCATTCTCTTTTGGAGCCATCCTTACAGCGGGACAAGCTAATTTCTCCAACAATGTACTGAAAACAACACCTGTTGGGAGATATTCTCCTAACAATTTTGGCCTCTATGACATGCATGGAAATGTCTGGGAGTGGTGCCAGGATCATATGCACAGCAACTACCTTGGTGCGCCGACAGATGGCAGTGCCTGGACTCAGGGAGGCAATTCAAACTTTCGAATGGTACGTGGTGGCTCATGGGACAATCGACTCTTTCGTTGTCGGTCGGCGGCTCGGTTGTACGTCATGCCAGCATTTCGGCGCAAAAACTTCGGATTTCGTGTCACCTGTTCCCCTTAAGGTTCCTAGTTACGCTTTTCATCCTTTCCTTTTTATATTTTGCAAAAATCTCAATGCGAGACAGGCAGGCCCAGATTAAGAATGCTTGCATCCATCATTCAAAATGCTCTGGTTACTTTCAAGGAAATAGCCAGAGTTCTGAACATTTCACTAGATGACCTAACCTCAGAGCATATTAATTAGCACCTGAATAACTTTTCCACAAACGGGCGTTGTGAGACAACTGTTTTGTGTCGCAACTGTCACACTCAAGAGCGGCTGACTTCATAATCAATCCATCTGACTGTCACAATGTGCCAATCAGCGATTTTAATCCTAGTCCAGTCCAAATTTTGAGCAATCAACTTCACAAAGCCTGAAACCATCTCATGGCAACGACTTGGGAACAGATTTAGTCCTGTGGAACTGCCTTGCATGGCAACTAGTCAACCAGTTTTCAATGCTTTCAGCGATGTTGAAGATTTTTTCTGGCCTACTGCTGTCTACGCTGATGATCAGAGTGGATGCTCTGAATTGGCACACGCAAGTCTTATGTGATCTATGAACTCCATCCATCGTGTTTGAGATCGTGGTCCGTCGTGTTTGCGATCGCATACTTCACCGGTTCTCGTATATCCGAGGTACTGAGCCTCAAAATCTCTGCAATTCAATCCAACCGCATCATCATCATCATCGTGGTTGAAGCTGCTCCAGAGCTGGAAGGGATTTCAACGCATAGTTTTCGTAGGAGCTTTGCTACGAATTTGCAGAAAGCGGGGAGGACGGCTGCGGAGATAGGGAGATTGTTGGGAGGGAGACTGTTAGGGCATAGATGGGATAGGGGTGGGGTGCGAGGAATGACGGCTCGGTGTGTTGGTTAGTTCATCTGTATTCAAATGAACTAACTCTCTGTAGACAAAGTGCCAGGGGTTTGTTGTTGCTAACTAGTTTCCTGAATAAAAGTGACTAGATATCACCACTGTTCAATAACTCTTACTATTTACAGCTTCTAGCAATCACTGATGTCGTGAATTATATGCGTAAAGTTACATCTAAAGAGCGGATTGTTGAGATCGCACAGTAGCACCCAGGCTGTATCTTCTTGTTCAGTTTACTTGGGGCGCAAGGTTTATCCCCCAGGTAAGCGACGCAGAAATCGTCACACCATCGATAGCAAAGTGTAATTCCCGCTGTTACCCGGCAATACACTAACTGGCAGTGAATAAGTCCCTGATTCCAGCGGAGTTGAGGGCTTTGTTTGTGACTAGCCTTAAAGCTGAAAAGCTATTTGCCGTTATCGTTTGCTGAAAAATATTTCGCAGTGTAACGTTCAATAATTCTTCATTTTAGTTCAAGCGATCTTCAATCCAGGCATATATTTTACGTAAACCAGAACATGAGAGTAAAGATCCCTATAATTCTCATTGGATTTTTTATCAATCTTTCCTGACTCTGTGGCATCAGTTCAGGCTCCTAAAGTTTGACTACTGGCGTGAGGTATCGTACTCTCCCAAACCAGAGACTATACTTGTGAGCAAAGTCAATTGATATAACAAGCACTCAACGTTGATTGACGTTTTGTTGTTTGTTTGAAACCTCTGTAAACCAAAAGGCCACCTGTGCGAGAGGCGGCCTCAGTTCGTGCATTCAATGGAATCGAAACCATGAAATTACACTCAATCAATATCATAATCCCCACTATCGTTTTGGGGGTAACTCTTCTTGGGCTTGCTGTAGTTAAATATGGCGGCTTAGTCGATATTCAAATAAGTCCAGGTACAACAATCAAGGTGGTTGGTCCTGAGAAGGTGGGGGTGAAGTAATCGTATGGAAAGTCCTGGCTGCTGTTTGATTGACTGGATTACTCTTGTTCCCATAAAGCCCCATCGTGCGATATAACCTAGGGCACTATCATAGAAAATTTGCTTCATGACAAAGCTACCTCAATGGGTTAGCTCCCGCATCAATTGGATTAAATCGCCACCGCGTTGGGCCATCACAGTTGGCAGCATTTGTTTAGGCAGTGTTGGGACTGTTTCCCTTTTGTGGTTTCTATTGGTCTTATTGCCGAATAGAAACGTGCCCGTTACTGTAAGCGAAGATGCTAAACGTCGGGCAGACCTGATAAATAGCAACCGAAACAATGTACTCCAGGTTGCCCAAACAATCGCAGGTTTAGGTTTCATTGCCACAGCTTATCTGGCGTGGCAAAACTATAAGCTTACTGAGGATAAAAATGTTACGGATCGCTTCAGCAAAGCGGTAGAAATGCTGGCGAGTGAAAAGATTGAAGTGCGACTAGGCGGCATTTATTCTCTTGAGAGAATTGCTAGAGACTCAAAAGAAGATCATCCAGTCGTTATGGAGGTATTAACAGCCTTCATTCGAGAGAAGTCTCCACATCAAGTAGAATCTTATGATCCTTATGATCAAGAGGACGCTTATTTCAAGGAGGAGTACAGGGCTGATCCCGAAAACTTTGATGCTCTATGTATCAATGAAGATATTCAGAGTGTTTTATCAGTTATTGGCAGACGTAATAGTTCATTTGATAGCACGGGCAGAATAATTAAACTGCCATTGACTAGGCTTTTTGGAGTTGAGCTGACAGGAGCCAATTTAGAAAAAGCTCGTATTAGCCGAGCCGACCTCGGTGCGGCGGAACTTGTAGGTGCAAATCTTGCAAACGCTACTCTTGTATATACGCTGTTTGATCGGGCCAACCTTCAGGAAGCCACTTTACGACAAGCCGATCTCCACGGTGCAGACCTTGTCGGTGCCTGCCTTGTCAAGACAAATCTTTATTCTGCCAATCTCACACATACTAATCTCATGCAGGCCGATCTTGAAGGCGCTGATCTCAAAAAGGCGAAGCTTATTCAAGCCAAGCTCTTCAAGGCCAATCTCACAGGCACTAACCTTACAGGTGCTGCTCTTGAAGGAGCTAACCTCCAAAAGATTCGATGGTCCTCTGAGACTGTCTGGCCTGATAAGGAAGAAGTTGCCAAGGCTACAGATATTCCAGAGAAACTAAAGCAAGAGTTGGGCATCACGTCTCCCGAGACTTTATCGAAGTCCTAACAACTTGTAGGAAAGGAACGCACTATGGCCAGATGACGACTATCAAAGCCCGCTGCCACTACTTACGCTTGGTTAGGGCATACTTTACTTTCCCCGGTGTATCTGCATCTGTATCTGTACATGGCTCAAGAGTCCCCATCACCTCGATCCTCCACCATCAGCCTCTAGCAAATACCCCAGCACTGCGATCTCCTGCTGCACACCTTCATGCTCGGCTACCATTTCAAGCAGTGGGCTAAATCCATCAAAATGCCATTGCCTGATCTCAGGACTCCCTTGAATACATTGGTCCAGGGCATTGATCGCATGAGCAAACCCGAATTTCGCGATCAGGTCCTGCATGGCAGCGATGGCGGCGATCTCTTTCTCGCCGTTCTCGCCGTTCTCCCTGTTCTTCCCATTTTCTCTTTGTTTGCTAATCACCATAGCCATGACTACGTTGGTTCTCCAGTGACACCTCCTTGATCTTTTTCTTGCTTACTAATCGCTATAGTCATGACTACGTTGATTCTCTCCCTGGATACAGGAGGTTGAGATCTCCCAATCTGGATAGGCGAGCCCAAACGCTTCGATACTGGCTGAGATCGCCGCGCAAAAGTATTTGTTGCCTACGAAGACAAAGGATCTCGCCTCATGATCGATCTCGGTACGAATATGGAAATAGTCTTGATCGATCATGTTCTGAAGCCAATCCGGTAGGCTTCGTTTGAAACATTCGAGCGAGAATTCTTGCCAAGCTGGATCGGGCTCAAGCGTGAGAGCAGAGATGGGAGCTGGGGAAGGGGAAGAGGAAGGAGTCGGATTAGTTGATTTCATGGGCTTTACCAAGACGGGTTTCAGGTTTTTTGTGGAGTGCGAGTGGATGCAGGTGAGTGCAATGGCTTTGGTTCTGAGATCTCAGCCTGTAGAGAGAAGGCATGGATAACTCTTATCGTGATAAGAGTTATCCTCAGAGCAAGACTTTCAGACTCTCAACCTCGTAGTCATGACTATGAAGTTCAGCCAGGGCAGAGGATAACCATAGTCATGACTATGGTTATCCTCAGAACGCTTCTTATCCCTGGTCGTTCATCACGTATTTCGAGACTGTGTGAGCCGTGCCCAGCGCTTCTAGGATCGGGGTAGAGATATCGTTCTCTTCTAAAGTGTTATCGAAATGCCCAAACATTCCTTCATTCAGCGCTTCAAGAACAGCTGTGAGGCCATAACTGTGGACCAGGGCCATGAGGAAGGAGCGGAGTTGAGCTTGGGACTGGGATTGATCAGAGTTGACTGGAATGTTGATGCTAGGAGCTTCAGGACTGGGATTCACAGGTGTAGCGGGTGTCATGATGGGTGTTCGTGATCGTAAGTGAAGAGAATGATCGAGAGAGGAGTAGCGGGAGAGAGAGGGAGTCGGTAGATGCAGGGGAATCACCGATCGCCTTACAATGCTGAGACGGGTGGCACTCGACCGGCTGCAGCGTCCAGATAGTAATCCTCATAGGGGTTTATCTGCTTCAGAAGCTCAAATGCGTTGATCACCGCATCGCCATCAAACCGCTCGGATAGAGCAAGCAACGCTCTGAATGCTTGATACGCAATTACATCATCAATGTAGGCGTCCCGGTGGGCATTGAGGGCTTCATCCGCCGTGGGGAAGTAGGTGGAGTAAACCACGGATTGGGTAGCGCCATCAGGACCAGGCTCAGGGGTAGGGGTAAGCGGGGTGAAGTGGGCTCGATACCCTAGCGCGGGATCATGTTCGATGTGAAATCGGTGAGGCAGATCGCTGAGGGTGCTCTGAAGGTACTTATGATGGTGCAGCGCTTCAGGGGCCAGGTCCAGCAGAGCCGCATCTTTGCATTGCTCCAGTGTGCCGGTTGCTTTTACAGGACGGGAGAAGGGACGGTATTCCCAGCGATCGGCAGTGATATTGAATGCGATCGCACCCAGATTGAGATCGTTGAGATAGATAACGTATTGGGTGTCGTGGGTTTGACGGAATTCTAGGGGTTGTGAGGGGCTTTGAGAATTTTGAGTTACAGTTTTCATTAGGTCAAATCCTTGGATTGAAAGGGTTTGGTTTAGAGGGCTGATGCGGGGTGAGAGCTGCATCAGCCTTCGTTGCTTATATTGCTATCATGCCTAAATTGATTTGCTATGTCAAGTTTAATTTGCTATTTATGCATTTAATTTGCTAAAACTAGCTTGTAATTATTGAAAGCAAAGGAAGGTTGTATGCTGGCCTTGATAGACATGCACAGCAAAATGAAGATCACGTTTAGCCAGTGGTTGAAAATCGCCCGTGAAAACGCAGGGCTTTCCCAAAAGCAGCTAGCCGATGAATTAGGAGTTAAGGTTCAAACTATCGGCAACTGGGAGGGAGGGCGTGCCAATCCGAAGCTTGATTTAGATCAAACTTCTAAGTTTTGCAGTCTTCTAAAAGTCACATTAGATGTTGCTGCTAAAGCGTTTAGGGGAGAGATTGAAACTAATGATTAATCCAACTGAAATCCAAATTGATCCATTGCCATCAATCACCTTGGCCCACCCTGGCTTGCCCGGCCCTTAAAGCAATCTCGCCCATCCCTATGACTCACCACCGATCACCGATCTAACCGGCATCGAGCAAATCCAGCTACCCCCGTTCAGCAAATCTAGCTGCCCCCGTCCAGCACCTCATAAGTTGAAGCTGCCCCTGCCAGTAGCCCCACCCCCCTTTGATTAAAAAGGGCTACCCTTCACACAGATAGGGTGGGCGGGGTTTCGTCGATGTAGTTCTGACACTTTCATCCGTGTGTAGTCCCGGTTCTTTCAGCCGTGTGTAGTTCTGACACTTTCAGCCGTGTGTAGTCCTCTATATTTTTTTCGGTATTTTCAACGGCTTTTGTGGTCGTAATACATCAGAACCAAAAGCGATCCTGCTTCCTCTCCTATCGCTAGCAACTCTGAATCCGCCAGTAACAGGAAAACCAAGAATTTCAAGGTTCCCAGCTGGATTGCCAAGTCTTTGCTCGATAAGTAGCCCAGAATCCTATCTGGAGTCGCACCAACGGGGGGTGATGGGTTAAAAATGTATTACTGCTACTGCTTGGTTTGAGTGATGAGGTGCGTGGAGTTTAGAGTATGAAAGCTTCTGAGGTGTTGCGACTGTATGAGGCAGGTAGACGGGACTTCAAAGGGGTTAGTCTCAGGGGGCAGAACTTCAAAGGGAAGGATTTGTCAGGGGCTGATTTTAGTGGGGCGGATATCCGTAGTACGAATTTTACCAATGCCAATTTGACTGGGGTGGACTTTAGTAGGGCTCAAGCTGGATTGCAGAGGCGTTGGGCAGTTGGGTTGGTTGTTGTATCGTTGTTGCTGCTATTTTTTTCAGGATTTCTCTCAGGGATTGCTGGAGCTTTTGTTTCAGTGATATTTGATTCCAGTAATCTGGACAATCAAATTACCGGGTGGATATCACTAGTGATTATTGTTGTATTCTTATTTTTACTATTCCGTAACGGCATTGTCTCCGGAGCATTAGGCTTAATCGGAGCCTTCATCATCGCCTTGGTCGTCGTTTCCATCGGAGTCGGTACCTTCCCAGTATTTGGAGTCTTGGCCGGAGCCGTAGTTGGAGTTTTAACCTTTTCTGTCGTAATTATCATAGTTGTAACCTTCACTGTAGCCTTCGCTATAGCAGAATCTGAAGCCTTGGTATTTACTGGAGCCTTAGTATTTAGCGGATTTGCAGCATTCGTTGGATTTGGGGCCGCAGTTAGCTATGGCTCCGGAGCGTTAGCCGGAATCATAGCCGGAATCATAGCTGTGGCTGTGGTGTTGGTGAGTACCTATGTGGGTTGGCGATCGCTGAAAGGAGATAAAAGAGATGCTTGGATTCGGTCGATTGCGATCTCACTTGCAGCTATTGGGGGCAATAGCTTTCGTGGAGCTATGTTGACTGATGCTGATTTTTCTCAGGCATATCTCAAAAGCACTGACTTTAGGAGAGCAATGCTATGTCGTACCCGTTGGCGCGATGCAAAGAAGCTGGACCAAATCCGCTCAGGAGAGACCTATCTAAATAATCCTCAAATTCGTGAATTGGTGATAACAGGCAATGGTCAAGGTCAATTTTATGGCTACTTGCTCAATCTCACAGGTATCGATCTGCAAGGAGCAAACCTGGTCAAAGCCGATTTCACAGGTTCAATTCTCAAAAATAGCAATTTACAAGGAGCTGACCTGACTAACGCTAGTTTGATTGGTGCTAACCTCAATTGTGCCAGTCTACAAGATGTGGATTTGTCAGGTTCCAGACTGGTACAAACCCAGCTCGACGAGGCGGACTTAACGGGCTCTACTCTGACCGGAGCCTATATCGAAGATTGGAATATCACTACTAAAACCAAGCTCGATGGTATCCGCTGCGCTTATGTGTTCATGCGTCTGCCCCCAGAGGGTGACCTAAATCGCGATCCTCACCGTAAACCTGACGATAGGAACAAGGTATTTTTGGATGGTGAATTCTCTGACTTTATCGCCCCGATGGTCCAAACCCTGGACCTATATCATAATCAGGTAGTGGACCCTCGTGCCTTCGCCATCGCATTCCAAGACCTACGAGAACAAAACCCTGACGCAGTTCTTGAGATTGTGTCGATGGAAAAACGAGGTAAGCAGCGAGATCAGCTACTAGTCAGAGCTGAAGTTAGCCAACAAAGTGACTTATCAAAGTTGCACAATCAGTATTTCGAGCGCTACGACTATTTGTTAACGTTGCCATCACAAGCTGTCCAAGCCCTACTTATTCAGAAAGAGCAAGAAGTTCAACGGTTGGCGGGCTTGGTCAGAACCGCCGTTGAACAACCTAGTAACCAAATTAATAACACTTACCAAACTCAAGGAGATACCATCGTGTCTGAACAAGGCTCTAATGTTTCAAAGTACAACTTCAGCAACGCTCAGTTTGCGGGTGGTTTTGCCGAAACCGTCAAAGGCAATCAAGTCGGTGGCACCATCAATAATCAAGCTAGCGAGACACCCTCTTTGGCCGAGGCGGCAGCTGAGATCCAGAATCTACTCAAGCAGCTAGAAGCTTCGAATCCAATAGCGACTGAAACTGAGCAGACAGCCTTTCTCAACATCATGATTCCACCAACTAAACGTGAGCGGTTTATTGGGGCGTTGAAATCTGCTGGTGGTGCGGCGATTGAGGAAATTCCCTATGGACCAGTGCTAAAGGCGTTGGTTGAGGGATGGCAGAGGCCAGAGGGGTAAGAGGGTTTTTGAACGAAGGGGAAAGGTTTCAGATGTATTGGCTGAGTTACTGAGATGAGGGTTGTGATGTGGCTAATGCCGAACACGTAGAGCGATTTAACCGAGGAGTAAAAAGTTGGAATCAATGGAGAAGAGAGCACTCCCGTATTGCGCCAGACCTCTCGGGTACCGATCTGCGCGCAGCTGATATTTCTAGAGTTAACTTCTCTAATACTGATCTGAGTAAAGCTATTGTTTCTAAAGTCAATCTGAGCCGTGCCAATCTAAAGGGAGCTGACCTATGTGGTACAGATTTGAGTGAAACTAACCTGAAAGAGGCGGATTTACGAGAAGCCTACCTGCGAGAAACTATTTTGAGAGGAGCATGTTTGAGAAGCGCTTATTTGCGGGAATCTAAGCTGCTTGGGGCCAATATTGCTGAGGCGGATATTTCTAGAGCCGATTTATATGGAGCCAGCTTGTATAGAGTCAACCTTTTTGGGGCTAGCCTTTATAAGGCTAATTTATATGGGGCCAAAGTCTTTGATACTGACTTGTCAAAGGCAATATTTACAGGAGCCTGTATAGAAGACTGGAATATCAATAGTTCTACAAGTTTTGATGGAGCGATCTGCGAATATGTCTATCTTAAAGCCAATCAGCAAGAACGTCGCCCGAGAGAAGGTATTTTTAAGCCAGGTGAGTTTACCGCACTATTCCAACAAGCTGTAGACACAGTTGATCTCATCTTCACCGATGGCATCGACTGGCAAGCCTTCTTCCAATCGTTTCAAGACCTGCGCAGTCAATACACTGACGAGAATCTATCTATCCAAGGTATTGAGAAAAAACAGGGAGAGGCATTTGTTATTCGTTTAGCGATGTCTCCAGAGTCTGACAAGGCTGAAATTGAGAGTCGTGCAAAAGAACTCTATGCATTTCAAATAAAAGTCTTTGAAGCCCAATACGAAGAGCGTTTACGATTGCAAGGACAACATCTTGAAGACGCACGACAAACCATCGAAATAGAACGCCGAGACAAAGCATCACTCATGGCTGTAATGTCCACTATGGCTAGCACTCAACTGGGGCCAAAATACGACATGCGTGGTGCCCAGTTCGCCGGAGGTTTCGTCGAAACTGTCCAAGGTTCTCAGTCCGGCGGCACCATCAACCACCACCACTACCACCACGCCCCCAACACTGAAGACATCACCCGCCTACTCACTGCCCTCCGCGACCAGGCTCAAACTTTCCCCACCGAGCAGAAAGACGAAGTTCTCGATATCCTTGAAGCGCTGCAAGATGACCTCGCAAAGCCTAAGCTCGATCAACCCCGCATCGGTCGGCGGCTGAAAAAGCTGGTTACCCTGGATGCTACCACCTCTGGCGACCTCACCACTTTCACCGCCAATGTCATCGAGCTAACCGAAGCTTTGGGCATCCCCATCGAGCAAGTACAGCTGCAAGTCTCTGGCAACTCATAAAGGAACGAAATACCATTTCGTCAATTAGACTCAATGCTGAAGTTAATCTGTACTACTCAGCATAGTTGTCGTTAGCCCTATGGCCTCTGGACTCAGAGTTGAGGTAAAGATTACTTGCCTGCTCAACCCCAGAGCCAATTGATTAAGCCATACTATTGGCCAGTAGTCTTATGGGTTCTCATAGGCTGACAAAAGAATGTCTAATCAAGCCCTTGCGATGCCTCGTGATCTCACAGGGGCTTTTATATGCCTTAAAGGCTTAAAAATCATAAAGACGCCTTGCTAAATCTAGGTTAGGCAGGTGATAACAAGGGTAGATATTCTTTCATGCTCCCTTCCCTGTCTATGTCAGATCCGGTCACACTCACAGTCGGCGCAATTGCCGCTTTAGCTTTTACTAAATTTCTGGAATCCAGTGCCGGTGAGGCTGCCAAAAAGCTGACTCCCACTGTCCTTGACAAAACTGAGAGTCTAAGGCAAAAAATCTGGACAAAGCTGCGGGGAATCCCTGCAGTGGATGAGTTGAATGCCGCTGTCGAGAAAAATGGCCAGGTGAATGAGTCACAAGTCAAACTGTTGACGCCCCACCTGGAAGCAGCCATGAAAGCAGATGACAGTTTTTCTCAGGATATCCGGCAGTTGGCTAGCGAGATTAGCCAGGATATCAACATTGGCGAGATTTTGGGTGAGAACGTCCAGAATATCTATGGTGGATCTGCCATTATGATTAACAATCCGAAGGCTCCGACTGTTGCTGGCAACAATAGTCACTGTACCTTCAATATCATCACCAATAATTGACCAGAGTCGTCGGGCGCAGACCCGACAAAGCCCAACCTGCACTATGGCAATCCCTACCCAACAACGCTGAATCCTGGTGCGCCATTTCAGTCACCACCGTTACCTCGACACTATGTAGAACGACCTGAGGCGCTAGAAGCAGTTAAAAACCTCTTGCTGAATGAGAGTACTCCTGGCACGTTGGTGATCAGTGCTATCTATGGCATGGGGGGCATTGGTAAGTCAGTTCTGGCTGCAGCCTTGGTACGAGAACCAGAGGTTCAAGAACGTTTCCCTGATGGTGTTTTGTGGGTCACCCTGGGTCAACAGCCTGACCTGTTACCAATGGTGCATGAGTGGATTCAACTATTAGGAGACTACGAATATAAGCCTACAAACTTACAAGCAGCGTCATTGCACTTGCGGACGTTACTAGCAGATAAGAAAGCCCTGCTAGCCATTGACGATGTGTGGCATCCAGAACATATGGAACCCTTTCGAATTGGAGGGGCAGGTTGCTGTGTTCTGGTAACAACTAGGCAAACCCAGATGATTGGGGCAATTCGATATGACCTAGATTTGATGACGCCACAACAATCTTTAGAACTGCTGACCAAGTATTTGCCTAATGCTCTCTCGACAACCGAGCAAGCCCAGGCTCGGGCATTTGCTAAAGAAGTGGGTTTTCTGCCCTTAGCACTAGAGTTAGCAGCTGCCCAGATTGAGGATGAAGTTACTTGGGACAAACTTTTAGAGACATTTCGAGAAGAAATGGATGCTTTAGACCTCGATAGCGATATGGATACTATTAGCGATGAAGCAACTCGTAAACAGCGTAGTCTGGTTGCATCGCTTAAACTCACACTTAAACTGTTATCACCCAAGCAGTTAGAACAATTTGCTTGGTTCGGAATTCTGCCAGAAGATGTTGTGTTGACACAGAAGATGGGAGAAAATCTATGGGGTGTGAAAGCATCTGAGTCGGGTCAGCTTCTACGAGAGTTTAGGAAACGGTCGTTGCTTTTACCCCAAACGCAAAACCTTGACGAGAACGATGCAACTTATCGTATCCATGACTTGGTTCATGACCTAGCCAAAAATCTGCTGACCCGTGATCGGTACTTAGGTGATTTAAAGGGTTTGGGGCTCACGATGCAAGAGGCTCATTCCCAATTTCTTGAGCGCTATCATTTTCAGACTCAAGATGGGCTTTGGCATACAATTCCCTATGACGGTTACATTCATAATCATTTAGGATGGCACTTTGAGCAATCTGGGCAGCCAGAATTACTCCATCAGTTGCTAAAAGAATCGACATCAGAAGGTCGAAATGGTTGGTATGAGACCTGTGCGCAGTTGGGTCCAAAGGTCAACTTTGTCACCGATACTACTCGGGCTTGGCAGTGTGCTGAGGCGCTCTATGAGCAAAATTCAACTGAGTCAATAGTTTTACAGTGTCGTTACACTCTGATTGCGACCTCTCTAAATAGTTTGGCTCAAAATATTCCATCTCAGTTGATTGCGGTTTTTGTCAAACAGAAGATTTGGAAACCAGCCCAAGGACTAGTTTATGTCGAGCAATGTCAGAGTTCATCTCAACGAGCTGACGGCCTTACACAACTAGCTCCCTATTTGCCTGAAGTATTAATGAGCAAGGCATTAGATGTGGCGCGCTCGATCCCGGATGAATCTTGTCGAGCCAGGGCTCTGAGTGAGTTAGCTAAACATCTGCCAGGGCCCCTGATCAGCGAGGTGTTATCAATGGCGCGCTTGATGCAGAATAAGTTTTCCCAAGCCTTCGTATTCAGCAGATTAGCCTCGCATTTACCCGAAGCTCAGCTGAAAGAAGCACTAGAAATAGTTCGATCAATACAAGATGAGTCCTCCCAGGTTGGTTTTCTATTTCGATTAGCCCCGTATTTACCCAAAGCTCAGCTGAGCGAGGCATTGAATGCACTCTCGTTGCAATCTGAGTCCCATCGGGTTATTGCTCTAATAGCATTAGCTCAGCTTTTATCTAATGACATTTTGAGTGAGGTTTATTTAAGGGAGGCTTTGGAAATAGTATATGTAATGCAGAATGAGTCTTCCTGGGTATCTCAAACCTTTTGGTCGGGTCCCGAAGCTTTGCTGAGTGGATACTTAGGATTACATGCCCTGGCTGGTCGTCTAGATATTAGATTTTCCTCCAAAGCTGATGCTCTGCGTGAGTTAGCTCCGTATTTATCTGAAGCTCAGCTGAACGACGTATTAAAAATGGTTGGCCGGATGCAAAATGAGGCCTCGCAGGTGGATGCCTTGTTTGGATTAGCCCCGCATTTATCTACAGCTCAGCTGAGCAAGGCATTAGAAATAGTTCGCTTGATGCAAGATGAGGCCTCGCAGGGAAATGCCTTGTTTGTACTAGCCCTGCGTTTATCCGAAGCTCAGCTGAACGATGCATTAAAAATGGTTGGCCGGATGCGAGATGAGGCCTCGCAGGTAAATGCTTTATATCGACTAGCCCCGTACTTATCCAAGAAAGATCTCATGAGCAGGGCCTTGGACATAGTACGCTCTATGCACAACGAGTCCTCTCAGGGCAGCTCTTTACGTTGGCTAGCCCCGTACTTATCCGAGAAAGATCTCATGAGCAGAGCCTTGGACATAATACGCTCTATGCCTAGCAAAATTATTCAATCTCACACCCTAGATAAGCTAGCCCGATATTTACCTGAGGATTTGAGTAGTAAGGACTTGGGGATGTTATGTTCCATGCAGCATGAATATGGCTATGGACAAGTCCAAGTTCTAATTGGGCTAATCCCACACTTATCTGATGGTTTGAGTGAAGCATTGGAAGCGGTGTCCTTACTACAGGATGAGTCTTTCCAGGTTTCTGCTCTAAGTAGATTGGCTCAATATTTGTCTCAGGAGTCGATGAGCAAGGCCTTAGGGATAGTCCGCTCGATGCGAAGCGAGGCGGCTCAGTCTGATGCCCTATGTGGATTAGCTCAGTATCTCTCAAAGACTGGGTCGATGAGCAAGGCCTTAGGGATAGTCCGCTCGATGCGAAGCGAGGCGGCTCAGTCTGATGCCCTATGTGGATTAGCTCAGTATCTGAGTACAGTTGAGCTGAATAAGGTACTGGAAATGGTACGCTCAATGCAACAGAGTAAGGATTCTTCATCACAGGCTAAGGCCCTTGTGGGGTTGGCCCCATATCTATCATCAGAAGAACTATTGAGAAAGGCATTGGATGTAGTGTGCTCGATTCAGAGTAAATCTGCTCAATCCAATGTCCTTTTGAAGGGATCCCAGTATCTGCTGTCATCAAAGGAACTGCTAAGAAAAGCCTCGAATATGGTGCGCTCGATCCAGGATGAGTTTTCTCAGACGAATACTTTGCGTGAACTAGCTCCATATCTCTCGGCAGGACTGCGAAGTAAGGCATTGGCGACACTATACTTAACCCCACAGAAGGTTTCCCGGAAAGACACCCAAAATAAGTTAGGTTGGTATCTGCCTAAGAGCCTATCAAGCAAGATACTGGAGGCCGCGTTTTCAATACAGGATGAGTCTTTCCGGATCAAAATCTTGATTAACTTGGCCCCGTATCTACACGAGGATAATCTAAGGCAGGGTTTTGAAATAGTTTGCTCAATGCAGCATTATACTCAGTACTCCCCACGCACTATAGCTCTGTGTGAATTAGCTCCATATCTGTCGGAGGAACTGCTAAGGAAAGCCTTGGCGATGCTGGACCAGGATAAGTTCTCCCAGGTGGATGCCCTATATGGGTTAGCCCCATATCTATCGAAAGAATTATTAGGTGAGGCTTTGAAAATAGCGTATTTAATTCATGATGAGTCTTCTCGGATTGATGCTCTATGTGGGTTATTACCTACGCTCAAAATAATTGAGAAAGATTTTGTCGTTTTGAAAGAAGTCTTACACACATTGGCTTGCCGAGATCGCAAAGCCTTCCTGGCCGATATCCCAAAACTCGCTCCAGCTATTATTTCCCTATCTGGCGGAGACACAAAAGCTTTAGAGTTAGTCGTTGATGAAATACGAGATGTTTGCCGTCAATGGCCATGAGACAGGTTTCTGAATTGGAAGGACCTCATTCTTCGTGTCATTTTGTTGGAGCAAGGGCAGGATACGGTTGGGACATCGCCTCGTCATCTTCTTGAGTGCGATCGCAGTTGTTCTCCTTGAAGGTTGGTCCTACTCTCCACAGCCCCAACAACACCCCGACCCCATAGCCCTAACAACACCCCGGTCCCCCTCACTCCACATCTCTCCCGTTCCCTCATGGCTTCCCAGCCCACCCCCTCTGTTCAAACATGACTAGGTGCCTGTAGAGACGGCGGGGTAAGTTTTCGTCGATGAATCACAGCTGGATGAACCACAGGGGAATACCCCAGGGGATGCTTCCAACTTCATTATCACGATAATGAAGTTAGAGACACATCTCTAATCACCCGCCCCAGACCATCGCCATCACCCTACCCTCCTGGCTCACCTCACTCACCCTCACCCCCTATGCCCACCCTCTAGTTCAAATAAAGGGGCCTTCTCATCTCAGAATGTCAAATTTTTTCTTGCTGGGTAAAATGGCTGAAAATACTCCTTTTTTGAAGCACGGTCACCCCATGGCTCTCGGGTAAGGGCCATCACATCCATCCCCTACACGCACTCCATCCATAAGAACAAAACACCGATATTAAACCGATACTAATGGGCTGGAATCCCTCTTATCTCAGTGCGATCGCACCCTCTTTTGCCTGCCAGCTATGATAGCTCCTTGAGCCATAGAATAGAGTCTATTGTTAATGAGATCGTGATTTGGTATTGAAGATTTTCAATGGATTAGCGCCCTTCACCCCCTCCTTTCCTCCACCCCTCCTTCCACCCTCATCCCCTACCCCACAAGTCCCCATCTCCCCCAAAAGTCTTATGCGAATCAACCACAAACGAGAATTAGCCGAGAGACTCTCCGAGTCAGACCATAGAGCACAACGGGCTCAGCTCGTCTTTGATCATCGTCGTGCAGGCGGCCAGATCACCCGAGAGTTTGCCCAGGAGTTAGCCGAGCAAGGCTTTGCCACCAAAGAAGGTAACCCCTTATCAGTGTCCGTTTTGCATGATGATTACCAGGCGTTTGTTAAAAACCTGACCGTCTTCCATCGAGAGACCTACCAAGATCAGCAAACGCTTCAGCTGGTTAGGCTTGAGGGCAATCTTGAGATTCTGAATGAAATAGTTCAGGAGCTGAGAGATGATGCCGAAGCGGATACGGCCAATATCCGACCGGTGAAAACGGTGCTTGTGCTTAGGGAGCTTCGCCAAACCATCGAATCGATCTCCAAGCTTACGGGTGCTAATGCTCCAGTGGAGGTTGTGGTGACCCAACGGTTGGAGAGTGAGGTGGAGATGATTCTGGGGATCTTGCGTCAGGGCCTGACCGATGAAGAGTTTCAGAAAGTGGCCGGGTGCTTGGCTAAGGGAATGGGACTGGTGCAGGAGAAGGCTCGGGGTAAGGAATTGGTTGGAGTGGAGGGAGTGGTGGAAGAGGTGGATGTGGTTGGGATGGGTGAGTGAGGGTGAGGATTGAGTAGGGCTCAGCAGGGATTGAGTGGAGTGGTTGAAGAGGTGGGGATGGGTTGAAGAGGTGGCTGGGTGAGGGTTGAAGAAGTGAGTAGGGTGAGGGGTGAAGAGGTGGTGGGGTAGGTGAGATTGGTGGGTGTGATAGGTGAGATTGGTAAGGAAGTGGCGGGTGAGAACTCTGCGATCGCAGAGAATATTGAGACGGACTGATTTAGATGTGAAGTTCGCTATCAGCGGTTGCCATGAGGGGAATGGTTGCCATGAGGGGAATGGTTGCCATGAGGGGAAGTTTTCTCTGACTCAGCTATAGAACTAGAGCGTTTAAGCACAGGCTCTCAAGGCTACTCCCAGGTTTTCTGCCGTTGCTCGTTGACAAAGTTTTCTGCTTCTTCAATGTTCTCAAACTCATCTGGATATCTTTGATGCAAGATATCTGCTAACTTGTCACAGTCTCGGTCTTTACCACCTTTAATTTGAATGCTGTCAGGAAGTGGAGAATTACAGATAAAAGGTGGGCGGTCACCCTCTAGTTGCTCTTGCGTGAGCCCCTGGGTGGTGCTCAAATCTGTGGCAAGAAAAATGGCAGAGCGGAGGTCGGTATTGCTCAAGTCAGTATCGCTGAGTTTGGCGGAAATGAGGGTAGCATCGCGAAGACTTCCACTTTTGAGATAAACCTTGTGAAGGTTAGCCTTGAAGAGGCTAGTTCCCTGAAGATTACCTTTGAAAAGGTTAGCGCCTTGCAGGTTGACCTCCTGAAGGTTGGCTCTTTGAAGGTTAGCGCCTTGCAGGTTGGCTCTTTGAAGGTTAGCGCCTTGCAGGTTGACCTCCTGAAGGTTGGCTCTTTGAAGGTTAACTCGGTGAAGAAACTTAGTTCCTTGCAGATTAGCGCCTTTTAGGTTGGCTTCTTGGAGATTGCTCACTCGTCGGAGTTTGGGCCATAGACTTGTGATGCCATTTTTTAGATTAATCCCTTGGAAATCACCCCCGATGATGGTCTCTTTAAGATTGGCTTCTTGGAGATCAGCGTCTTGCAGGTTGGCTCCTAGGAAAATAAGCCTCTGAAGGTCAGCCTTTTTGAGGTCAGCCTTTTGAAAATCAACACCTTGGATAGTGGATCTTTGAAGGTATGCATCTGGGAAACTAGGTATTAGCGTGCTCAGGATTTCGAATCCTGCCAAAAATCGTAAACCTTCGTTGACATAGATAAGGGTGATATTGCTGAGGTTAGCCTCTTGAAAATTAGCTCCCTTAAGGGTAGTCATAAAGATTTCAGCCCCCTCAAGATTAGCTGCCTTGAGCTTAGCCCTCTCAAAGTTAGCCTTCACAAGCCTAACTCCTTGAAGGTTAGCCCTCTCTAGATCAGCCCACCGAAGGTTGGCTCGAAAAAGTTTAGCCTCTTGCAGGTTGGCTTCTTTGAGGTTGGCTCCTTGGAGATCGGCTCCTTGACAGTTAGCTCCTTGAAGGTTCGCTTTTTGCAGGTTGCTCACTTGGCGGACTTTGGGCCATATGTCTTTGAAGCCCTCTTTAAGGCTAAGACCTTGAAAATCTACTCCGATAATGGCCTTTTTAAGATCGGCTTCTTGGAGATTAGCCTCTTGGAGATTAGCTCCTAAAAATGTAACCCATTGGAGGTTTGCCCTTTGGAAGTTTGCTTTTTGGAGGTTAATCCCTTGTAGCGTGGATTTTTGAAGATATGCATCTGATAGATTGAGCCTTAGTTTGCTCAGAATTTCTGATTCTGCTAGAAAACGTAAGACGCTGCTTTTGCGTTCAACATCATCTTCGAATTGTCTCAGGATCGATAATGTCCTAGCCCTTATAACATTTAGAGATGTATCTAGCAGGTTTTGCTGTTTCGATGTCCTGCGATTATTCGCAGCAACTCCTAAATGGCTATTCTCTATCTGAATTAGATGCGTATTTGGCTTCTCCTTAATCGCAATTTCTATGAGCTCCTTATCTAAAAGAAGTGCTGATACTTTGTCGAAGTAGGCCTGCAAAACTTCTTCTCTAGCTTGATCGTCAGCCTGCCTTTGTTGTACCGTTTGCACCCAGGCACCAAGGATAACCAAAATTATAGGAACTATTAACACACCCACAACATCCCATAGAGATATGCCTGGGTCAATAATGGTAATCGTTTCTATTGAGTCATCTTCAGTCCTATCATCCTTTTTCTCAACAGTAACGACTGCTATTTCGTCATCTATAATTCCCCATTTTCCAGCTAGTAATCGAGTGTTATAAATCCATTGCGTTACAACATATCCCCAAACGAGAAAAGTAATTAAGTAGAGCGGCCATTTTTTGAACTCATTATTAAGTTGCAGTCTAAATAATCTGAACCACATATGTTCATCAATGAGATTTACACCTACTAACTAGGATAAATACTGAAACTTTTTATTTACAAATAATTCACCTCACAAAAAACAATCAGAAATACATGTCGGGCCTTAGATCGGGACCAAACCAATATCCCAAAAAAGGCATTAACTCGTACTAGTGAAGCGTCAAATCTAAGAATTGGAAACAAGACTTTCTAAAGTTCTATAGTTTCTAAAGTTTTTGAAGTATAAAGTCTTTAGAGAGTATGCATCTCAAAATTTAGTCTTGGCAAACTACTAGCCACTTAGCAAAGGGTAAGAGAAGACAGAGGCTATTAAGAAACTCTGAACTGGGAACAGACGACTCGAAAGCCAAAAGTTTCATCCCGTTCATAGGGGTGCGTTCCATAACGTGATGCGGAGCGACAACACTCAGGGGCGTTTATTTGCGAGCCGCCGCGAAGGACTTGCTCCCTTAAGTCGTCTCTTAACCAGGCACTGCCATCTACAGGTGCATTTTCATAGTTATTGTGCCAGCTGTCTAAACACCATTCCCAGACATTTCCATGCATGTCATAAAGACCAAAGCCATTAGCAGGATAACTGCCAACAGGCGTTTTTTTACTGCTAGCGTAATTAACCTGCGCCTGGGTGATACTATCTCCAAAATAGAATGAGGTAGTTGTGCCAGCTCGACAGGCATATTCCCATTCAGCTTCACTGGGTAACCGATACTTATGACCAGTATGCTTTTCAAGACGCATGCAATACTCAATTGCGTCATAGCAGTTTACTTGTCCAACCGGGAGGTCATCCCCCTTAATGTAAGAAGGATCAAGTTCCAATTCTCTCGTAACAGAATTCATTAATGCTATTTCTCGCCATTGACGTTGAGTTACAGGATGCTTTCCTATATAGAAAGCGAAAACATGGACCTTATGCTGTGGACCTTCGCTATCCTTTCGATTAGCCTCATTTTTGGGAGAGCCCATCAAAAAGCGCCCTTCAGGGACATGAACCATATCAAGTGTGACACCACTACCTAGTTGCGCTGAAAAGGAGGTGTTAGTTATCGATTTTGACGTGGCTGAAAACGACTTCCCAATGGCGTTAGTCAATCGTTCAAAACCATTAGGCTCAAACAAATCAACCCACTGATAATTTCTGAGATTAAGGCCATACTCCTCCTGACGTAGCTCCGGAATCTGGCAATCATCGAAACGAACTGGAATCAGAAAAATTTGACCAGGGGGTCTATCAGCCATCGCATTGAGTGCCATCCGAAATTCTCGCTGAATGTAACCTCGCTTCTGTATAGACTGCTGAGATAGACAGGCAAGAAACACGTCACTAGCTTCAATGGCTTTTGGAATTTCTGCTCGCCAATTTTGGCCTGGGAGTAAGTCAACCTTGTCTAGCCACGGCTGAAATCCACGTGCCTTAAGGCATTGATACAAATGCGTAACGGCTTCCTTGTCCTCTGAGGCGTGGGCCAAAAAGATACGGATCATCAGCTAAGATTGGACTATCGGTTTCAAATTTTAGAAAGCGGCTCTAACTTGGCGGTTGGGAGTCGCTTTCTGCTTCTATAGCTTATTAAAACCGGTAGGAGTGGTGGGTGTCATGGTCAGAGCACCAGGAGCAGACTGATGTTACAAACTTTGACGACATTTCCACCCCAGCCTACAACGGTGAAGCGATACCTAGTCAAAGAATCTGCAAGATTCTGGAGCAGCACTAGTCATGCGTTTACAAACAAAGATAATTTTTGGTGAATGTAAAATTCTTGCGGAAATTTACTGATGCAATACCCTTAAAGCATTGTGTCGTATGCATTTTGAGGAATCTAAACCAAGGTAATTGTTTTAGACAGGCAGAGTAAATATACGGAGTCTCTCGGGGAAATTATAGGCCGAGTCCCGTACTCCAACGATGGTGGGCTTAAGTCGATATCAATACAGTTGAGTTACTTAAAGCCTCAAGACACTTAGCCTTGAGACTGCTTTTTTGATGTACTCAACAGGAGGAAACATGCTCATTCAGCAGTTCATCATTGGATTGCTTATTGAACTGACAAAGGCGGCCATCATGACCGCCCTTGCCTGGATAGCTCGAAACAAGAAAACCAAGTTCTAGTGAGTTCGATGAGCTTATGACCGGTGCTTAGCTGCAACTAGGTACCGGCTTTTCTGTGTCTGTATTTTAGTTAGGTGCATTTAGTTGACGCAACAGTATTTTCGGCTAGATGGGTTAAAGCTAGTGAGCGTTTAACCATCCATCAGTTAAGCACCACTTCATTGACGAATGTCTTGAGCCTATTGAGCTTGTTGGAATAGCACAATAGGCTCAAGCCGGGCAGCTATTTTTCCTCAAATGCTTTCCTATCAATTTGCGTTTCATTAATTTCCAGGGTTTTCACAATCCAGTAGATACCAAAAACCCATACAGCGGCAACTTCAACAACATAGACAACAAGACTGGTTTGCCCCAGCAAGTAGAGCAAGAGCGCGGAGGCCAAAGGCAGAATGATCATTCCCGCACCAAGGCCTTTATAGGCAAAATCATAGAGCCTACGTCGACCTGGGTCCTGAACTGCCTCTAGCGTACTTGACGCCTCAAATATGCAGACATAAGCAATCGCTATAAAGAATAAAATTGCCGAAATGCCATGCAAATAAGGTGCTGTAAATGTTTCACATTCGAGAGATTCTGGTGCAACCGTTGGCAGTAGCGCAACAAGGATAATGAAAATACCTGCAAAATTCAGCGCGATATTTTCTGAATTCGTCACTCCTTTATAGAGATATAGGAAAGCACCAATCGCACATAGACTGCCCACAAAGATATCGCCCATGGGTGTGTGATAATAAGCGCTAATCGACCCCTGTGGCTCAATCGAGACAAGCAGGCCTCCCACTAACACAACAATAGGGAAAAGAATACCGATTAAAGCTATCCCTATTCGAAGTAGGGCGTATGTTTTCTGAATATGGTCACGAAGAGTATCAAGTGGCATAAGCTCTTCTCTCAAAAATAGTTTAGATTTAGAACCTTAATGCTGATGCACTCCAGTACGCTTGCCAATATTGAGGCAAAGAGTCTTTCAAAGAGTCATAACATCGATTGTCACCGACTTAGGTACAACTATGGTGCCAATACCTACCAATATCAATACTACGAAAGATAATTCACTACAATTTCAAAAACCATTGATGCTTTCTCAGGCTCATGTTCGTACTGACTGGATATTTTGCATATCTCAGATAAGTACATCATAGTTACCTGCTGCTGTCGTCAAATCTGGGTGATTCTTGCTTGTTCTTTCCGATTTACAAGAGCAACGTCGATGGAAAAGTGCGTTCGGTAGCTCGGTGGGTTCTATTGATACACAATGTTTAATCACCAAACCCATCACAGAGGTCAAGTGACAACGGTTATCATCCCAACTAAAGCTAGGTATTGGCAGTACAAATATTCTATTCATGACACAATTCGCAACCGAATGACATCTGTAGGGCTTTAACTTTTGCTGCCACATCCACGGTGTTTCCATAGCTAGGTGTAGGGTCAAAACCTATATAGTGAAGGACTTTCAGTGATGTGTAGGACTTTCCCTATAGACCAGGTTGGTCGCAAAAAATTAAAAAATATGAGTCTAAATGGTTGCGGTTTGTCGCCCCACACTGAAGCATCATCCCTAAAGTCATTGATATAAAAGGAATCAATCACCCAGACCCATGCTTTTTAGTAGTGGAGGTCGCGGATTCTGGCACAGCCACCTAAGGTGCAGGATGCCAAAACCTTAGACTTAGGGATGTTCGATAACCCAAGCCATTGACATGAGGCAATTGTAATCATTGCTATTCAGAGTCATTACTTGACGCTTGCGGGGTGCATCTGCGGAATCACTCACCGCTAAATTCCTGTAGCCCAAATACGCTAAAACTTAGCAGCAGAGAACCTAATCACGGGCGTTAATCAGCCACCTAAACCCAAAAAATAGTTTCTTTGTACTCAGTAAGCTTTCTGTTTTTGATACCGATGGTCAACCACCTCGTAACGGATTCAGGTATACTTTTACTTTCCGTTTGGAACCCTGTAGAACTCTTCAAAACCAGGGTAACTGCGTAGCTTTTTGAGACAAAAGACACATTCCTGAGCCGTTTTATACGGATGTCCTGTCGGGGCTCGGAAGAAAGAACGTAAGCAGGTCAATATAAATTGAGCCAGCCAATCATGTTGTAATCTTTGTGAGATTTATAACCACTATGGGAAGGGCAGGAAAAGCATTAAAGCCTGTACTGACTCAGTACGGAATTAGTCAAAATCGTCTGGCTGTGACAATGGGGGTAGCCCGTTCAACGGTCAACCAATGGGTTAACTAAGTGAGCGATCCGCTAGCAGATTCAGTACCGGAGATTATGGTTGCTCTAGACACACTAGAGCCATCAGCCGCCAAGATTTTTCTCAGCATGTATTTGGAGCGGGGTGTTGAGGCGACTGTAGATCGCTAGATTGCTCATGCACTAGCAGGCGCTGCTAGATTGCTAAGGAATCCACGCAGGATTGATACCCGCAAAAGGAAATGCTTAAGGCACAATTGCCTGAGTCCTTTTGTTAAATCGATCATCAGAGGTCGGGTAAAGCATGAGGAATCATCGCTTTGCTGGTGCGATCGCAAGGCCATGTCCAAAATTACTGAGTTATCTTTGCCGGATTCGTCTCCCAAACTATGGTTTGGGTGTAGCGTTTTTTCGGGTCGTCCTGGTTACAGCTCACCATGGCTGCTGCAGAGCCATAGTGAGATGCATCCATAACCAATCCATACGGGGTAAAAAGTCTAACGTTTTCCCACTTTGCTCAGGATGCAACCATAAAATCCTCGTACGGGTCAGTTTCAAATCGATAGAGCCTTTGACCTTAAGGGCTACTGCTTAGCAAAGGTTCGCTCAACAGACTATTCGCCAACCGAATAAGGAAGAAGACCACCTGGTCAGAGGTGGTCAGAGTTCATGCACTCAACAGAGAGAAGAACACATGAAATACTTAATAGCTATCGGTCTTATCGGTCTCATCTCACTAGGAATAATTGCCCTATCTAACAAGGTAGGCTTGGTTCTCCTAACCTCTGAACACTTCACGTTCATCATTGATGGCGATGGGACAAGCAGTTTCGACCGTAGTGATTAAATATACAACACGCGATAGAGCAGTCCGGGATATCTCTTTTCGTTTGAGACGATAGCAGGATGATAATCAGCCAATACGCTTGAGTTATCATCCTGCCATCACGAATAAAGCTCATCTCTGCCAACACGATCGCTGGACTGCGGACAGACTAATAACGGTAAAGTCATTGCCATAGGGAGCCGGAAAGTTAAGGGTATAGGCCATCCGTTGCCTAGCCCAACTCAATCGGCTCCCTATGGCGATGGTGCTTCGAAGCTAGCCAGATACATGAGTTAGCTATTAGCAGACCACCTGGCTATTAGCGGACCACTATTGTTCAGGCCGATCATGCGTCTAAAAAAAGATCAAACAAGACTAGCTTTACCCAGTGGTAAAGGTAGGCAAATGATAGCGCAAAAAACGAAGCCGCCTTTGGGCAACTGGATACGACTGCTGTCCATAGCATCATCATTGTCCAATTCCAGCGGATTTCCTACAAAAGGTTTAGGTGGGCCACTGGTGATCAGTTTTAGGGCTACTGGTCATCCATTGTTAGCCTGGTACCATCAGACTGCATAAGGGATAGGCCAGAATGAATTAGTAAACTAACTCTAAGCTATCGAAAGTAAAAATGCGTAGGGTGTAGTCCCCTCCCTCTCCTCCAAGTAAAACAAAGGTTACGCCTTCGGCACCAATATCAACCTTGCGATCGCACCGCTCAATCACTTGGGCCGGGTTAGCACTGGCGATGACTGGTGCCAATTGTCCATCAGAATAAAATCGTTACCCAGTCCGTGACATTTACTGAAGAGTCGCCTCATGATCCAACTTTTCTGCTAAGCAGTCATAGCGCTTCCGGGTAACTTCCTGGCTATCTGCACGAGGATAGGAAATGAATAGCGATCTGCGGTTCGACATTAGTTACTATAAAGCTATTAGTTTCAAATCTAGAAAGCGGCTCTAACTTGGCGGTTGGGAGCCGCTTTCTGCATCTATAAACTATTAAAGCTGGTCTGACAGATAGGTGTCATGATCGGAGTATCAGGGGCAATCTAATGCCATGAACTTAGGCGACACCCCAAACCACAATGGCGAAACGATAATAGCACCAGGACTCCGTTATTCCAATCGTGCATGATTTAGTGTTAGGTCAAGGTTCTGGGTAAAAGCTGCACGGTTTCAAATGTGAAGAGCAGTAAAGATTATTCCTATAAGCTAAAAGGTTTAGACCATGCACTTCTAGCCCTACACGGAGTATGGCTCAAGCTGCAGTGCTGATACGTTAATCCATAGTCAGTAAGCCTCTACCCATCTGTGGAATTTCCAGCCCAGTTTACGTTGGTAGCGAGTACTAATCCCTGCCCCTGTGGTTTTTTTGGGGATACTGTACAGCCTTGTACATGTACACCTCGTAGCCGAGAACAGTACTGGTTCTGAGCAGCAGCTATTTGACGTTGAAAGTTCAATGTCTGGAGCGGTTGTAAGAGGGGTGTAAAAAAAGCGATCGTGCTAAGACCAACTAGACCTCCTTCCGTCTAGAATCAGCCCTATCGGCAACACTGATTTGACTCCCTGACCAATAAAAAGTCACTGTACACTCACCCATGTCATGAGGCGATCCTTCAGTAAATGTCCCGGACTGGGTAACGATTTTATTCTGCTGGACAATTGGCACTAGTCATCGCCAGTGCTAACCCGGCCCAAGTGATTGAGCGGTGCTAACCCGGCCCAAGTGATTGAGCGGTGCGATCGCAAGTTTGATATTGGTGCTGAAGGCGTAACTTTTGCCTTACTCGGAGGAGAGGGAGGGGGCTACACCCTACGCATTTTTACTTTCGATAGCTTAGAGTTAGTTTACTAATTCGTTCTGGCCTATCCCTTATGCAGTCTGATGGTGCCAGGCTAACAATGGATGACCAGTAGCCCTAAAACTGATCACCAGTGGCCCACCTAAACCTTTTGTAGGAAATCCGCTGGAATTGGATAATGATGATGCTATGGACAGCAGTCGTATCCAGTTGCCCAAAGGCGGCTTCGTTTTTTGCGCTATCATTTGCCTAGCTTTACCACTGGGTAAAGCTAGGCTTGTTTGATCTTTTTTTAGACGCATGATCGGCCTGAACAATAGTGGTCCGCTAATAGCCAGGTGGTCTGCTAATAGCTAACTCATGTATCTGGCTAGCTTCGAAGCACCATTGCCATAGGGAGCCGATTGAGTTGGGCTAGGCAACGGATGGCCTATACCCTTAACTTTCCGGCTCCCTATGGCAATGAAGTTACCGTTATTAGTCTGTCCGCAGTCCAGCGATCGTGTTGGCGGAGATGAGCTTTATTCGTGATGACAGAGTGATAACTCAAGCGTATTGGCTGATTATCATCCTGCTATCGTCTCAAACGAAAATAGATATCCCGGACTGCTCTATCGAGTGTTGTATATTTAATCACTACGGTCGAAACTGCTTGTCCCATCGCCATCAATGATGAACGTAAAGTGTTCAGAGGTTAGGAGAACCAAGCCTACCTTGTTAGATAGGGCAATTATTCCTAGTGAGATGAGACCGATAAGACCGATAGCTATTAAGTATTTCATGTGTTCTTCTCTCTGTTGAGTGCATGAACTATGACCACCTCTGACCAGGTGGTCTTCTTCCTTATTCGGTTGGCGAATAGTCTGTTGAGCGAACCTTTGCTAAGCAGTAGCCCTTAAGGTCAAAGGCTCTATCGATTTGAACCTGACCCGTACGAGGATTTTATGGTTGCATCCTGAGCAAAGTGGGAAAACGTTAGACTTTTTACCCCGTATGGATTGGTTATGGATGCATCTCACTATGGCTCTGCAGCAGCCATGGTGAGCTGTAACCAGGACGACCCGAAAAAACGCTACACCCAAACCATAGTTTGGGAGACGAATCCGGCAAAGATGACTCAGTAATTTTGGACGATGGCCTTGCGATCGCACCAGCAAAGCGATGATTCCTCATGCTTTACCCGACCTCTGATGATCGATTTAACAAAAGGACTCAGGCAATTGTGCCTTAAGCATTTCCTTTTGCGGGTATCAATCCTGCGTGGATTCCTTAGCAATCTAGCAGCGCCTGCTAGTGCATGAGCAATCTAGCGATCTACAGTCGCCTCAACACCCCGCTCCAAATACATGCTGAGAAAAATCTTGGCGGCTGATGGCTCTAGTGTGTCTAGAGCAACCATAATCTCCGGTACTGAATCTGCTAGCGGATCGCTCACTTAGTTAACCCATTGGTTGACCGTTGAACGAGCTACACCCATTGTCACAGCCAGACGATTTTGACTAATTCCGTACTGAGTCAGTACAGGCTTTAATGCTTTTCCGGCCTTTCCCATGGTGGTTATAAACCTCACAAAGACTACAAAGTTAGAGCAAGCCGATATTCATTGACCTGCTTACGTTCTTTCTTCCGAGCCCCGACAGGACATCCGTATAAAACGGCTCAGGAATGTGTCTTTTGTCTCAAAAAGCTACGCAGTTACCCTGGTTTTGAAGAGTTCTACAGGGTTCCAAACGGGAAGTAAAAGTATACCTGAATCCGTTACGAGGTGGTTGACCATCGGTATCAAAAATAGAAGGCTTACTGAGTACAAAGAAACTATTGTTTGGGTTTAGGTGGCTGATTAACGCCCGTGATTAGGTTCTCTGCTGCTAAGTTGCGTATTTGGGCTATAGGAATTTAGCGGTGAGTGCTTCCGCAGATGCACCCCGCAAGCGTCAAGTAATGACTCTGAGCAGCAATGATTACAATTGCCTCATGTCAATGGCTTGGGTTATCGAACATCTCTAAGTCTAAGATTTTGGCATCCTGCAACTTAGGTGGCTGTGCCAGAACCCGCGACCTCTACTAATAAAAAGCATGGATCTGGGTGATTGATTCCTTTTATATCAATGACTTTAGGGATGGTGCTTCAATTTAAGATGACAAACCGCAACTATTTAGACTCATATTTTTTAATTTTTTGCGACCAACCTGGTCTATAGGGAAAGTCCTACACATCTCTAAAAGTCCTTCACCCTATAGGTTTCAGTCCTACACATAGTCCTACACACTAATTTTTCAAGTCCTGCACATCACTGAAAGTCCTACACCATGCGGATTCTAGTTGGAAAGCACAAAATGTTAGTCATGTCCTATGCTGTTCCAGGGTCTGGACATGGGATATGCATGCTAGTTGCTTGAGGGGTGCTTGACCGACCCTCCAAGAAAGAGCTTAAGCTTCTATAGCGTTTGACCAGTGCTCTGACATCCCTTTGTACAATCGAGAGCTGGTCGTCTGGGACAGTATCCAATAGACCCATATATTCCAACAAGGCAGCGCGGTGTGTGTATTGCTGCTTTGTCGCTGGACAGTCTACTAATTCAGAAGTCCCTATTTGCTTAATTGTTTCAAACCAAGGATATAAATAGCTTCTGAGCTTTTCTTTATCCAAGGCTCCAGCCTGAATCATCTTTTCGAAATGCTGCAGATGATGTAAGAACCTGTTGAAATTATCTCTAATGCAAGATTTAACGGCTGAACATTGTAAATACAGAGGTGTTCCCCTATCTATGCCGTCATATTCTTCCCTAAGGGTGTGATTGCACTTACAAGCAAGGATAGCCTCTGTCCAAAGATGATTTTCGACTATCACGAAGCGCTCCATGGCTTTGTCCACAAAGGGAAATAGCTCAATGCATTGAAGCTCAGCACTCAGCATTTTTCTGACATTGATGGTTTCTGGGCTCGTTTCAAAGTCCTTGATTTTTTCTTCTATATATTGGCGTCGCTTCCATGACTCGTTGACCATATATACGACTGCGCCACCAATTGTTGAGAGCACAATTGAAATCGCGGTCAGATGGGTCTCTGACATGTCAAAAATTGACGAGCTTTGAGCCTGAGCAATGCTCACAGTTGGAAGTGCTACAGCCTGAGCTACAGCAGGCTGAAATAGCACCGTCGTGACTGCTGCCAATATTCCTAGAGAAATTTTTCCTATAAGTCCTAAGTGAATACGAGTTCTTTGTGGAGAATGTTGCCTTTGATGTGCCATCTGTAATGAATCTCTGTAGACGATCGTCAGAAGTGAATACCGCTAAAACAACAGAGAAATCTGATTGAAATTAGATTTCCTTAATTAATATTCACCTAAAAAATAACCAGAATATAGTGTACGAAAGTCGACTGCACCCTGATGTAAGGTAGGTCTTTAAGATGATGTACAGATGGTTTCCCTAATGCTTGGTGGCCCTATCAGGATGAGGGGAATACGTTTGCTGACCACTGCAGACTAGGTATCGCTTTATCGTTTTAGGTAGTGGGTATTATCGCAGGCCATAACATTAAGATTTTCCTTGCTGCTCAGACATCAGCACCATCGGTAACACTCACCAAGAAAACCAGGTTTAATAAGCTATAGAAGCAGAAAGCGACTCCCAACCGCCAAGTTAGAGCCGCTTTCTAAAATTTGAAACCGATAGCCCAATCTTAGCTGATGATCCGTATCTTTTTGGCCCACGCCTCAGAGGACAAGGAAGCCGTTACGCATTTGTATCAATGCCTTAAGGCACGTGGATTTCAGCCGTGGCTAGACAAGGTTGACTTACTCCCAGGCCAAAATTGGCGAGCAGAAATTCCAAAAGCGATTGAAGCTAGTGACGTGTTTCTTGCCTGTCTATCGGAGCGGTCTATCAAGAAGCAAGGATACATTCAGCGCGAATTCAGAATGGCACTGAATGAGATGGCCGATAGGCCGCCCGGTCAGATTTTTCTGATTCCGGTTCGGTTAGATGACTGTCAAATACCTGATTTACGTCAAGAGGAATACGGGATAAATCTTAGAGATTACCAATGGTTAGATTTGTTTCAAGATGGAGAGTTTGAACGACTGGTGAAGTCAATTGAGCTGCATCTTAAAAATGCGGCAGCACCCCTAAATATTCCGAAACTTCCGAAACTTCAGACTTTCACCTTTGAAACCGTCAAGATAAATGACAGGGGCTCAATCATCAGCAGGGAACAGAAAAGTGCTGAGTATTTCCGTCAGGATCTGGGCAATGGTGTCTACCTGGATATGGTCAAAATCCCAGGAAGCCGATTCTGGATGGGATCTCCGGACAATGAGATAAAGCGAATGGCTCGTGAAGGCCCGAGGCATAGGGTAAATGTCCCCGATTTTTACATGGGGAAGTACCCTGTAACGCAAGCACAATGGAAAGCTATAGCTTTACTAGACGATATAGACATAGAACTTTCTGCAGCTCCTTCAGATTTTAGAGGAAAGCAACGCCCTGTAGAACGTGTGCTGTGGTACGAGGCCGTCGAGTTTTGTAAACGGCTCTCCAAACGCAGCACTTTGTCGTATCGTTTCCCAAGTGAAGCCGAATGGGAGTATGCATGCCGCGCTAATAATTCGATGTCTTTTTCTTTTGGCCCAACGCTGACCGCTGGGATAGCAAATTATGATGCTCGCGATACCTACGATCAAGAGGCCAAAGGAAAAAGTGTTCATGAAACAACTGATGTGGGCAGTTTTCCTCCTAATTCCTTTGGCCTTTACGACATGCATGGCAACGTAGAAGAGTTCTGCCAGGATACCTTTCATCTTAGTTACGAAGGTGCTCCTGATGATGGTAGTAGCTGGACCAGTGGCTTTAGCTTCGGTCGGGTAGTACGTGGCGGTTCCTGGATGAGCCCTCCCAAGAAGTGTCGCTCCGCCGCTCGTGAACCTGTTAGCTCTAGCTTCCGTTTCAGATGGGTTGGCTTCCGTGTAGCCTGTTCAGCAACTACAGGTTCTTTTCCTTAGACCTTCACCTTTTTAACTCCTATACCCTTTGTTGGCCAAACTTCTAGTGACATTATTGATTCGATGTAGAACAATTCTTACACTCTGCTGTAGTACAGTACTGAATCTGAGCAGCAGTTTATAAAAGTCTCTCACCGTATAGTTTCAGCGCTACACAGTCCCCTTTTTAATTAGTTAACATTGCAATAGCTGCATATAAGTCCCGCTACATGACTCTAGATAGTTTCAACCTGGCCAATCAGTTTGATGAGCGGGTAACCCGGCCCTCAGCAATGACTGGGATTGATGCAGCGCTATTTAGAGCTGGCCTGTGCTCGTGCCCACAGTGTCTAGCCAACGAGTTAAAACGGCTGGGTTATTACGAGGAATCGCAATGGTTGTATGACAGGTCAATGGCTGACTTGCATAACCGCTCAATACTGTCTGATCTTGAAAACGAAGAGTTCAGCACAGAACGAAAGCTCGAATTGATACAGCTCCGAGCAAGCCACGCTATCAGCGATGTAAACCCAGCCATTACTCGGGCTATGCGTAATGCTGGCGTAGTTAGCGACGGCAGCTTAAACCCTCGAATCGCAGTTAGATATCGAGCTGGGTACAGGCAGGATAGGCACTCTAGAGACACTAGATCAGGCTATGCACATCTTTCTGGCCATGGCTCAACCTGCACAGCTCAATCGGAACATGATCAAATTGCTTACCTAATTGGCCAGCGGCTGCTCAAAATGATTGAGCTTCAATATAGTGCGACTGTTACCGATATTTTTCACGACAAAGCGTTAACAGGAGCATCAGGACGTCGCCCCGATGTGCAATTTGTAGTGAACGCACCTGATAGAGACCCGCTGAAAGTGGCGCTAGAGGTACAGCGTAGCCCTCTAGATATCAATGTTTTCAGGGCTCGACACCATGCCCTTTTAGACAATGCAGATCAGGTTATCTGGGTATTTAGAAAACATGGCTCACCTGACAACTTACGCACCAGAAGCCCTCGGCTTCGAGACTGTATGCAATATGCTAATGCTCACAGCGGCAGAGTGTGGGTGTATTGCCTCAAGCCAGACGAGCAGTCCGTAGTTGTCAACCCGGCTAAGCTCACGTTAATTCCAGGGCATCGGCTGACATTTTATATCTCGGAGTACGACAACCCACAACACACTGATACCAGACGTTGTAATCGTTTAGAGGAACTGTTCACCGGCCAACAGTCCCATCAAGCCAAACCACCAGCGAAGGCTATTGTTGACTTTGACTTAAATCTGTTTGGTGAATCACAGCTGGAGCCGACTATTGAGGTCAAGAAGCACCCCAAAACGGAACAACCTGCCGATAGGCCTGATGATTCCGCTATCTGGGGACGGGAAGATCGCCAGAAACGTCAAGCAGAACGCATAGACATACTTGAAGCAAAGCGGATTATTCCTGAGATGTTCTCAGATGCGACTCAATTAAGGCATTTTCAAGTTGGCGCATGTGCTCAGGAATTGATTCTCTTAACAGACACTTCACCCCCAGCGGATGCCTTTAATATTTGTTGTCATTATTCATGGCAATTCGATGATGCGATGCAGGTCTTATCGCATGTTGATATTAAGAGGTGCCACCACATCATCAAGCTGTTGGAGAAATTCAAGGCGAGTTTGATGAATGCTCCTGAAGAACTATGGCAACTTATTTACACACACAATGATTATTCGTGTGCGGCAAGCGCCAAGGACTTTTGGGGGCTAATTGATGAGTGGTGGGATACATCAGATTTATCCGCGGAAGATAGACAAGCGATTGAACGTGATGCCCAGACAAATGGTTGGTGTGATTTTGGTGATGATAGCTTTGGTGTGTTTGTTCAGAGAATAAGCCTGCACTATAAGTAAAATCTCTCCCAGATTTGGCTGGCATCATTCCGCTTGTTTCGGCCTTCTGCAGCCCAAAAGACGGCTCTCATCATCCCCTCATCATTCCACCAGCAACCACTAGCCTTCTTTTCCCTCCTTCGGAAACGAACACTCAACCGTGATCTTGAGATTACATTCAGCACTCCCCTTCGTCACATAAGGCACCCCACCTTCTCCAGCCACCTTGATACCGAACTCCAACGTCACCTTATCCACATTGGCCGTGGCCATGTCCTTAAAAGCATTGAGAGTATGAGCTGTATAGGTGCGGATCGTGCTTTGCATCATCTGAAAACTCCTGACGGCTTGCTCACCAGGACCTTTTGGAGTCCGAGTAGGACCATGATCAGCAGGTAGCGGTGGAGCCGTAACGGTTTCGTCAGCCTCGATATAAATGGTCGTGCCGTCTTCGAGCTGAATGGGGGCTAGTTGGGTCATGGCATATAAAGAAGAATGAATAAGTACCAGTACGGGTACTGCTATATCAGCAATCAGATACTACACTGACACCACATCCTGCCATTAGCCGCCATCTATGAGCCGCGATGCCCTGATCGTCGGAATCAATCGCTATCAGTATTTGAGTTCCTTGAAAGCTCCGGCTAAAGATGCTGAAGCGATCGCACACCGACTGGAGCAGGATGGCGATTTTAGGGTTTGGCGGTTGCCAGAGCAGATTGATCCTGCCAATGGGAACAGGTCTACGGTGTCATCGACCCAGCAGGTTTTACAGGTACAGCTGGAGCAGGCTCTCAAGCAACTATTTCGACCTGATAGTACTCAAGCGCCTGAAACGGCACTATTTTATTTTTCAGGTCACGGCATCCCCGATAAAGATGGGTTCGACAAAGGCTATCTAGCAGCGAGTGATACAAACTCTAATACCCCACGAGCAGGGTTATCTCTGCGCTGGCTGCAGTGGCTTCTATCAGAAAGTCCGGTCAAGCAGCAAATCATCTGGCTCGATTGCTGTCACAGTGGGTCTTTAATCGTCAATGTGGGAGCGGCTAACCCTGGAAATAGTGAGAGTCGAGACCGTTGCTTTATCGCGTCATCCCGTGACTTTGAAACCTCTTGGGAGGATCTGAACAGCCAGTACAGTGTGCTGACTAAGGCATTGCTAGAAGGACTGGAACCATCTCGGTTACCAGGACGCTGGATTGATACCTTTGCACTGGTGGACTACGTGAACCAAGCCCTTAAGGGTGAATTACAAACGCCGGTCTGCACCAACTTTGGTGAGGCGATTAATTTAACTCGGACTTGGCAAGTTGAAGACCAGGCAACGAAGCAGATACCGGTAGATAGTGGCATTTGTCCATACAAGGGGCTGGAGTTCTTCGACTGCAATGATGAAGACCCGAAATACTTCTTTGGTCGAGAAAAGCTGGTCGGACAACTGCTTGATCAGGTACGCACATCCAACTTTATGGCACTGGTTGGAGCCTCGGGCAATGGCAAATCATCCGTCTTACGAGCTGGGTTACTCCATCAGCTAAAACTGGGACGACGCAGTGCAGGCAGTGACCAGTGGCAGATTTTGATTACCCGTCCAGATATTCATCCAATGCAAAATTTAGCCGCTGTGTTTGTACCGGAGGGTGGATCTCAGCTAGACCGTGCAGGAGAGTTAGGAAAAGCGATTGGACTCCTTAAAGAAGGGGCTGCAGGACTACAACGCTTGGTAGAGGTGTCTACGGCACCACGAACCATTTTGGTAATCGACCAATTTGAGGAAGTCTTTACCCGTTGTGATAGTAATGAGGAACGCGAACAGCTTTTTGGCTGTTTAATGGGGGCACTGGAAGAAACCGGTGACAAGTTCTGCCTGATTATTGCCATGCGGGCAGATTTTGTCGGCAAGTGTTTAGAGCAAGACTACAGTGGGTTAGCCCAACAATTGCAGCAACACATGATTAGTGTCTTACCTCTGACAGCAGATGAGTTAAGAGATGCCATTTGTAAACCGGCAGAGCAGGCTAACTTAACGATTGAACCAGCCCTTGTTACTGAAATCCTCAATGATATTAAGGGTGCGCCTGGTAGCTTGCCACTCTTGCAATACACCCTCAAGGAACTGTGGCAGCGTCGTCAGGAAAGTACGCTCATGCTCTCTACCTATCAGGAGCTTGGTGGCATCAACGGCACCCTAGATAAACGGGCAACTGAGATTTACAACAGATTCAATACTGACCAACAACGAACGGTACAGCATATCTTTCAGCAGTTAACTCAGTTGGGAGAGGGGACTGAAGATACCCGCCGTCGTGTGTTTTTAGACAATCTGATTTCTGAACCGTTGCATCCAGTGGAAATAGTTAGAACCGTTATTGACACGTTATCTAGCAAAGATAACCGACTGTTAGTAACCAGTGAATTGATTGGTAAAGGTGACGTGAAAGAGCGGCGTGCCATCGTTGATGTAGCCCATGAAGCCTTGATTCGTCATTGGCGTTTATTGCGACAGTGGATCGAAAAGAATCGGGATTTATTACGGCAGCAACGGCGGATTGAAGCGAGTGCCGTGACCTGGCAAGAGCATAATCAGTTGAAAGGATATTTGCTACAGGGGTTGTCACTCAATGAAGCACTTCAATTTCAGAAGCATCAGGTGGATACTTTTCCGCTTTCAGAACCAGCCAAAAATTTTATCCAAAAAAGTGTTTGGCAGAAACGCCGGAATCTTCTGAAAGCATCTATCTGGTTGGTTATTCCAGCTGTGATTATTGCAGCACCAGTAGAACACTTTGTACGTGAAGACCATATAAAGAAAGACTATAGTCGTTTGGACAGTGAGAATAAATCTGAAGAAAAACAAGCAGTTCAAGAGCTAGTTGCTGGCTGTTCTGCGACTAAATCCTATGCAGCGGTTCCTGAATATTTTTTAGAGCGAGTGTTTGGTCATTGCCGCTCACTTAAAGAGACACGATTATCAGCGGCGGATTTGAGCGGTTCCAATCTCCCTCACGCGGAGCTCTTTTCCTCCGAGCTCAATAATGCCGACCTCCGTTCTGCCAACCTCAGCTATGCAGACCTACGCTATACCAACTTTAGTAATGCAGATCTCCGCGACGCTTCCCTTGGTTACGCCGATCTTCGTAACGCTAATTTTTATGATGCCATCCTCGACTATGCCAGTTTTCTCAATGCCGACCTTCGCGGAGCTAATTTTAGCAATGCCTACCTGCACAAAACTGTTGCTGGTGATGTTGACCTAAGCAGCGCTAACTTCAGTTTTGCTAGCCTTAGTGCCGATCTAAGCTCTGCTAATCTAAGTTCTGCTGATTTCAGTAACGCTGCTCTTATCGATGCTAACCTTCGCTACGCTAACCTCGAAAATGCCAACCTAAGCTTTGCGATCATTCTTGCTACTGATTTACGTGCTGCCAATCGCCTTACTCAAACACAACTGGAAGGCGAAAATTCACCTTTTATATGCAATGCTCCGCTTCCAGAAAACATTGAAATTCAGGGAGGGAAAGACCGAGACTGTGACAAGTTAGCGGATATCTTGCATCAAAGATATCCAGATGAGTTTGAGAACATTGAAGCAGCGGCAGAATTTGTCAACGAGCAACGGCAGAGACCCTGGGAATAACTTTGAGAGCCTGTGCTTAAACGCTCTAGTTCCATAGCTGAGTCAGAGAAAACTTACCCTCATGGCAGCCATTCCCCTCATGGCAACCATTCCCCTCATGGCAACCGCTGATAGCGAACTTCACGTCTAAATCAGTCCGTCTCAATATTCTCTGCGATCGCAACCTATCTCACCTACCACCCACATCCTCACCCTCACTCGCCCATCCCTATCTCACCCGCTATCTCCACCTCTTCCACTACTCCCTCCACTCCACCCAATTCCTTACCCCGAGCCTTCTCCTGCACCAGTCCCATTCCCTTAGCCAAGCACCCGGCCACTTTCTGAAACTCTTCATCGGTCAGGCCCTGACGCAAGATCCCCAGAATCATCTCCACCTCACTCTCCAACCGTTGGGTCACCACAACCTCCACTGGAGCATTAGCACCCGTAAGCTTGGAGATCGATTCGATGGTTTGGCGAAGCTCCCTAAGCACAAGCACCGTTTTCACCGGTCGGATATTGGCCGTATCCGCTTCGGCATCATCTCTCAGCTCCTGAACCATTTCATTCAGAATCTCAAGATTGCCCTCAAGCCTAACCAGCTGAAGCGTTTGCTGATCTTGGTAGGTCTCTCGATGGAAGACGGTCAGGTTTTTAACAAACGCCTGGTAATCATCATGCAAAACGGACACTGATAAGGGGTTACCTTCTTTGGTGGCAAAGCCTTGCTCGGCGAGCTCCTGGGCAAACTCTCGGGTGATCTGGCCGCCTGCACGACGATGATCAAAGACGAGCTGAGCCCGTTGTGCTCTATGGTCTGACTCGGAGAGTCTCTCGGCTAATTCTCGTTTGTGGTTGATTCGCATAAGGAGATGTGGGGACTTGTGGGACTTGTGGGGTAGGGGTAAAGGGTTGGATAGGGGGGAGAGGAGTGCTGTGAGTGAAAGGTAGTGAGGTCAGCAAAGAGTGCTAATCCATTGACAATCTTCAATACCAAATCACGATCTCATTAACAATAGATTCTAATCTATGGCTCAAGGAGCTGTCATAGCTATCAGGGCTATTAGGCAAAAGAGGGTGCGATCGCACGCGGGAGAATGCTTCCAGCCGTCCAACCCATTGGTTCCAGCACATTGATATAGGTTTGATATCGGTGTTTTGTTCTTATGCGTGTGGTGGACACGGTCCTAGAGCCATGAGCTGAATGTGCTTCAAAAAGGAGTATTTTCAGCCATTTTACCCAGCAAGAAAAAATTCGACATCCTGGGATCAGTAGGCCCCCTTATTTGAACTAGGGGGTGGCTTGGGAGGGAGGGTGATAGTGCTGGTCGAGGATGATGGTAAAACTGTTCTTCATTATCACGATAATGAAGTTGGAGGCATCCCCTGGGGCATCCCCCCTGTGGTTCATCCAGCTGTGGTTCATGTTCCGGAAGCATCTCTAGTGAACACATCGAGGGAAGCTTACCCTGCCGTTTCTACGTACCCCCTAGTCATGTTTGAACAGAGGGGGGTGGAGTGGCAGGGACGTAAAGCCTATCAACGACCCAAGACAACAGCAGTGCAGACGCTCGCAAGAAGAACGACCGCACTACTATGTCCAACGGCTCGCATAAGCGTTCCGCACGAAATGACGAGGATTCCACCATACAGCCAACTATCGGACCTGCTGCCCAGGTCTAACATCTGCACGAGAGTAGGTGAAAGACTCGCCTTGTTGTACCTCATTACTATCGAACAAAGTAATGGTGTCGCCATCATTATTGAGAGGCATGGTCGGCCTACGAAGCGTGATTTCGTTGTCGCCTGGATTCAGCATGCTACCGTCTGGGAAAACGAAGATATTGTTGGCGAGATCGCGCATCGACCATCCGGAAATATCCAGTGTTCCTTGGTCACTATAGCGTAGTGTGACAGTTTCTCGCCCTACATCTGCTCCATCAGGATTGGGGAGTGCATTGGTAATTTCAACATCACCTTCTGGTGGTGGCGGTGTAGGAGGAATCTCCCCTGTAGATGCAAAAACTGCCAGGTGATCTGAGCCATATCGAGCTGATGCTGCTTGGGCAGGGTTAAACTCATCTGCTAATGAACCAGCCACATAGAGTACATCAATCGCTCCAGTTCCTGGGAAAGGTATACGACTACCATCACCAACAAATGTTTCAGCAACATTCTGTGCCAGAGAAATCATACTGAGGCCATCAATAAGACCACCACCTAAGATGGCATGCGTATCATCATAGCCATCATTTCTATCATCGGTGAGATCGGTACCATTCTTGTCACTGTCGGTAACACCAACATTAACGTCGCCACCGAAAATAACTGTGTGCCCTGGATTGGCTGTTAAGAGTTCGTTGGTATGGCTTACTACGGCTGCAGCAACCAATTCGCGTTTTTCGGCATTACTAAAATCTGCAGGGCCGCTACGACTACGTGAGGACTTAAAGTGAGAGACGATGACAAACAAATCAAGCTCATCAATTTCTGCGACAAGAAAACCACGCCCAACACCCACATCAGCAATACCGCTTTGATTGACACGTTCCAGCCGACGCTCTGTAATATTTCCAGCTCTATCTAGTGAACGATCAAACTCAACAATATTAGTCAATGGGAAGCGAGAGATAATACCAACCTCCAGATCACCTCGATTAGTTCCAGGTTGGAACGTTGATATTGCAGTATGGAAGTTCTCCCGCCCCATTTCTTGCTTAATAGCATCAAGGTCGGCTTGCGTCTCGATTTCATTGACTAATAAGATATCGAAATCCACTTCATCAAGAAAATCATCGAGATCCAAAGCATTAACGTTTCGATCAAGGAAGCCAACATTCCAGGTTGCCACTGTAAGTTCTTCGTTGGCGAAAGAAGGCAAGGAACATAAAGGAATCAATGAACCAACAGCAACTGCCAGAATGCGTCGGAGCATAAGGCAACCAGATCGATAACGCATATTGACCTCACTCAGGAAACAACGTCAGTGTCTTCATCTTGGAAGGCACCAATGGAAAGCTTCATACAATGCGTAAAAGCAATACCCTAGGTAGGGAAAATTTAGCTTTAGGAGAAAAATCTTGACTGAATTATACACTGTAGTATTTTGACGATTTTTGGTCTGGTTTAAGAAATAACCACGGGAATTCAGTAATTTAACAGAAGTTCAAGGTTTTGGAACGATTCTCGACGCAAGACGCTCTGGAGGGTGGGAAACCTTGTGTCCTGGTTGATCTGGGGGCAGTAAGCCAAGCAAAGTTCTCTATGATTTATTTCCCGACTGTTTTTAAGGAAAAATACATGTTTTGAAGGCTATAGCAGAGGAATGCCTGAATTAAGTATCTTTATCTCAAGGTTATATGTATATAGATACAAATGTCCTAAGTAGCGGTGATTATTAGACGACAATTATTCTGGGATGATGGAACTAATGGTGGAAAGAATTCCGGCCTCCCAATTCAGAAACGCCGCCTTATGGCCATTGACGGCAAACATTTCGCATTTCATCAACCACTAAATTCAGAACAGTTTTATCTTCACCGGATAGGGTAATCATGGCTGGAGCAAGTTTAGGGAGATTTTTAAGAAACGCTTGACGTCCTTCATGAGCGTTGATGTGCAGAACCTCTTTCCATGAGGCGATATCCGTTCCAATTAGTTTAAGTTTCACAGGAAGTAGTCCCTTTGACGACACCTTTGCTCGGATAGACTCATCCTGAATCGTTTGGAAGACTTCCAATACCTCACTTATCAGATTCTCAGGCCAATACTGCGCCAAGCCAATCAGCGTATTGCCCCGAATAGACTCTTGCTGAATTGAGCGGACCATTTTCAGGACCTCACGCATTATCTCAGGCTTATACTGAAAATACTTCTGCACTAACTTTTTTAGACTCGTAGCTCTAGTAGATTCGTTATGAATCGAGCCAATCACCTCCAGAGCCTCACTTATCAATTCGGGCCTATACTGGCAAGCTAACCAGCTATAGACCTCCGCTTGATCAGACGCTTGTTGAACTGAGCGAGCCACCATCAGTACCTCATCTAACAACTCAACCCTACACTGAGCTAACCAACTCAGTGCGTAAGCTCGATAACGATCCTCCTTAATGGAACGAGTTACTTCTAGCGCCTCGTTCATCAGTGCTTGAGGTACATACTTGGCTAACCTAATCAATGCATCAGCACGTTCGGATTCGACATGAATCCGGTGGGCTGCCGACAGCGCCTTGCTCATAAACTCCTCGGGCCAATATTGGGCAAGCTTAATCAATGCGTCATCACAGTTAACCCATTCAGGAATTGAGCGGGCCACTGTCAAGGCCTCGCCTACCAAATCGGGCCACTGTTGGGCTAACGCGCCCAATGCACTAGCCTGGTAAACCGTGATTGAAATCGAGCGAGCTACTTCCAGTGACTCGTTCATCAGCGCCCTAGGAATATGCTCGGCTAACTCACTCAATGCATTAGCCCGCTTAGACACATCCTGAATCAGGCGGACCGCTGACAGTGCTTCACTAATGACCTCATCATGCATATATTGGGCAGCACTAGATAATGCATGAGCCCGACAAGACACGTTCTGAATCGAATGGGCCACAGTCAAAAACTCATTTACCAGTGTCTTAGGCATATACTGAGCTAGCTTAATCAGCACCCTAGACCGCTCATAATCATCCTGAATGTTATGAGTTATCACCAGTATCTCACTCACCAACTCAGGCATATATTGACTGAACTCGCTCAGTGCTATAGCTTGAGCAGGTTCATCCTGAAGTGAGCGAGCCACAGTCAAAGCCTCGCTCATCAAGGTTGTTGGCAAATGTTCAGTCACCCCCCTCAGTAACAAGGTGCGATCACATTCCCTCTGGAGCGAACGGGCCATCACCAAGGACTCACGCATCAGGACCTCAGGCAAATATGGAGCTAATTCTCGGACCGCATGAATCCAAGCATTATTTGTCTGAACTAGGCGGGCCATGGCTAACACCTCACCCACCAATTCGGGCCTATACTGGACTAAGCTACTCAGAACTTTGACTCGGTCAGGCCCAAACTCAATTAAGCGGGCAACGGCTAAAGCCTCATCCACCAACTCAGGCGTATATTGTGCTAGTTCGCTAAGGATCTTAGCCCGAGAAGTCTCATCCTGAATCGAGCGTGCTACTGCCAAAGCCTCATTCATTAATTCGGGCATATGTTGAACTAATCTAATCAAGACTTTGGCCCGGTCAAACTTGTTCTGAATCGAGCGAGTCATAGGCAAAACCTCACTCATTAATGTCTTAGATAGGTATGGGGCTAATTCACTTAGTGCCTTTGCCCGGTACGATTCTTTCTGAATCGAGCAAGCCATAGCTAAAGCCTCACTCATTATCGCCTCGGGCAAATATTGGGCTAACAGGGTCAATCCTTGGGCCTGGTAATGCTCAGGTCGATTTGTACAGGCAATCGCTAACATTTCACCCATCAATTCCTCAGGCACATATGGAGCTAAATCTCTCAGAACAAAGGACCTTGGATCACTCCGAATCAAACCGATCCCTTCCATTGCCTCGCTCACTAATTCCGGTAAATATGGAACT
This sequence comes from Leptothoe sp. EHU-05/26/07-4, assembly GCF_043421015.1. Lineage (NCBI taxonomy): Bacteria > Bacillati > Cyanobacteriota > Cyanophyceae > Nodosilineales > Cymatolegaceae > Leptothoe > Leptothoe sp. EHU-05/26/07-4. The sequence continues at coordinate 421,192 of NZ_JAXSQV010000006.1, read as the reverse complement.
AATGCAATAAGTGCAGTTGCCCGGCTAACTTCATCCTGAATCTTATGGAGTACAACCAAAGCTTCACTCACCACCTCAGGCACATACGGAACTAATGCACTTAAAGCACTGCCCCGAGCCCCTTCACTTTGCATTGTGCGGGCTATAATCAGCGCTTCACTTATTAATCCTTTAGGCAGAAATGGCGCTAGTGCTCTGAAATTTCTAGCCTGAGCATTAGGGTTTAGAATTTGCCTCACATAGGATAATCCTTGAGCTGGTGTCCAAAACCCTTTTTGTACAAACGCTGCGATTAATTCAGGTGGAATATTCTGAGCCAGACTATTGAGAGATGTGGTGATCAGGGCATACCGACACTGCAGTGCAATCGACTCAGGCGCATTCTGGGTATAGAGTCCCTCAGCTGCCTGCCATGCCCGAGCAACATCGGTAACGAAACTGGCTGTTTGTCCCAGCTTCTCGCATGCTTCATACCAACCATTGCGACCATCTGGCGTCGATTCTTTCAGCAGCTGATGCATCAATTCCGGTTGACCAGCCTGCTCAAAATGCCAAGCCAAATGACTGTGGATGTAGCCATCTGCTGGAACTGTATGCCACAAATCATTTTGGGTCTGAACACGATAGCGCTCAAGGAATTGGGAATGAGCCTCTTCAACCGTGAGCCCTAGACCTGGTAAATCACCTAAATATTGTTCATGGGTTAGCAAGTTTTTGGCCAGGTCATGAACTAAATCATGGATGCGATAAGTCGGTTTCTCTCCAGACCTTTGAGCTTGAGACAAGAGCAGCGCCCGATTTTTGAACTCTCGCAACAACTTACTCGCCTGCACGGGGGACACCCCCCACAACGTGGCTGCCATCGGTTGAGTAAGAGAGACATCCTCAGGAACAATGCCCAACCAGGCAAATTGCTTTAATTGTTCTCGGGAAAGTAGCTTAAGCGTGAGCTTGAAAGAGGCCACCAGGCTCCGACGCTTTCGAATGGCTTCATCGCTGATAGACTCGACATCGCTATCAATATCAAGCGCTTCGGGGTCTGCCATTTCTGCTTGAAAGGCCTCTAGTAGCTCGTCCCAGCTCATCCCATCTTCAATCTGAGCCGCGGCTAATTCTAGGGCCAGCGGCAAATAGCCAACTTCGTTGGCAAAGGTCTCAGCAGATGATTGTTCTGCGTCAAATAACGGAGTTAGTAAACATCGGGTGAGAAGCTCTAACGATTGCTGGGGCGTCATCAAATCTACGTCATAGCGTGTGGCTCCAACAATCTTGGTTTGCCGAGTTGTCACTAAAACACAACAACCAGCACCACCTATACGAAAGGGCTCCACATGCTCGGGATGCCATACATCATCAATAACCAGTAGCGCTTTCTTATCTGCTAATAATGTTCGCAGATGCAATGATGCTGCCTGCAGAGTCGTGGGATTGTAGTCATAGTCTCCTAACTCCCGAATCCATAGATTTACCATCGAGAGCATATCTGGCTGCTGACCTAGGGTTACCCACAGCACACCATCCGGGAATCGCCGCTGGATCTCGCCACTCTGCACTAAAGCTGCAGCCAAAACCGATTTACCAATACCACCCATGCCATAAATGGCACTGATCACCAATGTGCCAGGTGTCCCCTCATTTTCATCCAGCAGCATAGCCTTAACCGCCTCGAAATGCTCAGGCCGTTGGACATAGTGTCGAGGCAAGGGCGGCGCTTGAAACGGCGCACCGGGATTCAGCGTCGTTGGATACGGATTTCCATAGGGCAGGGTGAACTTTGTCGGATCTGCTTCCGACGACTTCAGCTAATTGGTATTGATGTGGATGGTGCTGCCGCTGATGTTGCCCGTGATTACTGGCGCTTTGGGATCGTTAATCTGAACGCCGGACCCACCATGAACATTCTGGACGTTCTTGCCTGAGTTCTCATCGATACTACTTTTCTCAGCAATGTCGTCCAGCCCCAGATGACTTTGAATATCTACTATGAGACGGTTCACATCATCATCGAAGCGTGGATCGTTGCCAACTTCACAAACCTGATAACGGGTGAGTGGTTGCAATGCCGTTGGCAAGTCAGACGCAGCGGGCATCTTAGCCCCTTGGATTAAAACAGGAATGACAGGGATTTCACGTTTAAGGGCAGCCTCCACTTCAATCCTGACCCAGTCCTCAGGATGATCTAGACGACGAGTGCCATCTGCATTGGTCATCGTTAGCCAGGTCTTACCCATGATCACTAGGAGCAGCTGACACTGACTCACGGCTTCATCGAGTCGCTTAGCAAAGTCAGTCCCACTCAAGATACTACTGGCATCCTTAAAGACCGCATTTTCTCCGAATGCAGCTACTAAGCGATCATAAATTCGCTCTGTTGTTGAGCGGCTGTCGGCTCTGCGATAGGAGATAAAAATCGGCTCTGAGGCTGCTGAATCTGCCATATTCTAGGGAGCATGAAAGAATATCTATCCCTGTTATTACTTGACTTGAGTAGATCCAGCAAGGCGTCTTGATGATTTGTAAGCCTTAAAGCCGGATAAAAAGCCCCTATGAATCACAAGGAATCACAAGGGCTTAGTTAGATATTCTTTCAATAGCTCATGGGAAGCCCATAGAGTTATTGCCTAGAGTATGGCTGAATTAATTGGCTCTGGAGTTGATTAGGCAGGTACTCTTTACCTCTGAGAGGAGGGGGGTATGGGGTTATTGATAACTATGTTGAGTAGTACGGACTGATTGCAGCGTTGCGATCGCACCACTTAAAGCCGATTTATCAGCAGCAACCAGATTAGACTACTCCATTTTCTTGTTGAAAAAATGAGACTGCTCAGCTGCCTAGAGCAGCAACTAGTTACTGGGAAACTCAGTAGTTTCGGCTATTTTAGAGTTGATTCGCAGCAATGGCGCTCGAAAACTAATCAAACTGAACGAGCACATTTTTTATTGGCCATAGTTCCTTTTAGCTGAAAATCTGCTCCTATGTTCTCAGGCATTACAAATCTAGGTCTGCTGTGATGAGAAGATATCTAGAGATACTGGCGTTATTAATCGAAGCCTGAGACCAATGAGGAAAACATCTGATTTAAGGGCTATTAAAAATAGGATTACTGGAGAAAATATACTTAATCTTTTATATAAAGAATTTGGCACCTCAGATAACTCTGGTGAGATTGAAGGCACTATCAATCAGCTTAATACTTTGAAAGGCATTGTGAGTAATTTTGAAGATACTAGAGAAGCATTAATTTATCACTATAAAAAAATATACAGCTCTAGAAAAGCTATATTAATAAACTTACCGTTTACGCTGATTATATTCGGTTCATTCGCATTTGCTTTATTTGTATACCTATTCCAGTCGTCAATCTTCGAGCTATTAGGTTGGATTATTCAAATTGACTTAATAATCAAGACAAATAAAGATCCATCAGAAGTTTTGTTCTTATATAGGCTCGGTACTTTCCTGGAGTATGTCGTTTTACCTATAGTATTGATTGCTCAATTATTACTTATCTTTAAGCCTCTTGGTCGGTTGAAGAGAGGAAAAAATAATAGATTCAAGAATACTTATAAGTATAGAGAAGACATTTCATTATTTCGTAGACGGTATTTCTTGTCTATAAAAATCTTCTTTTGGGTAGTTGGACTACAGGTTTTAATTGGTTCTATTGCTGGACTAACATCTAATAGTGGTGATTTTTTAAGTTGGCTTTTTTCCATTTACTTGATTATTTATGCTGGTATATTATTATTCCTGGGAATTTTGATAGCTTGGTTTAAATTAAATGTTCTGAAAAGACGTGAACCCATAAGTTACATAATTGCATTATTGATTGAAATCATCTGTCTGTTAGAAAATAATGTAACTGGAGATGATTTGAAATTAAGATCTTTTATTGCTAAAAGGATTGATCACATTGCTTCAGTTTTTCAGTATGACATTCCCGTGTCTTTCCCAATAAGTAACTCATATGAGAGGTTCTTTTTTGAAAGTGAAGCTCAGAAAATTGCAAACGGTTTTCGGAGCCTTAAAGTGTGGCTATACATACCGATGGCTGACACACAGGATAGCCTCATAACGAGATTGTCACATAATCTCAAATCAATGATAGAAGGAGATTGGAACTCATTACCTAAATTAGATTCAGTAAACGAAGGCGTATTGGGGCATGTCACTAGAAAACAGCTGGCTATTAGAGAATTAAAAAGATATGGGAATTTATTTTTTAGAGCCGCTATACCAATAGTTATTGTTTACTTAGTTAATTTGACACCTGTTGATCTTACTAGCCAGACTTTCGATTATTTAGTAGCAGGTGCTTTTGTGTTGTCAGCCCTTGTTCTACTTGTGGAGTTAGATCCTAATCTGGGCGATAAACTAGACTTGCTAGGGCTTTGGTGCGTGAATCAGGAAGCTACGGAGCTGTAAGAGCCGGTAAAGTGTAGTTACCACACAAACACGGTACCGATGAAACGCCCGTACAAACTCCGTAACTGGTCTGAGTATAACGCCGCCTTGGTCAAGCGAGGAAGCCTGACGCTATGGCTGAGTGATGAGGTGATTGCAGCATGGGAAAACACTCAAAAGACCGGTAATCCTGGGGCCTCAAAGACATATAGCGATTTAGCCATTCAGACGTTATTAACCTTCAAAGTGATCTATGGGTTCGCCTTGCGTCAAACCATCGGTTTTGCGGGGTCTATCTTTGAACTGATGGGGGTATCCGTGTCCTTACCGGTGCATACCACGTTGTCTCGTCGTCAACAGACCTTAAGCATTGACATTCCGACGAAACCCACCACCGGGGGACGTCATGTGGTGATCGACAGTACGGGCATTAAAGTGTACGGAGAAGGGGAATGGAAAACCCGTCAGCATGGGGTAAGCAAACGTCGCACGTGGCTCAAATTGCATTTGGGTGTTGATGAGAAAACGGGCGAGATACTGGCGGTCGTGGTGACCTCGAACGCCATCAGTGATGGCGAGATATTGCCAGACCTACTGGACCAAGTTCCAGACGAGATTGACCAAGTTAGCGCCGATGGAGCCTACGACCGAACCTATTGCTACGATGCCATTGATGAGCGGGACGCAACGGCTGCGATTCCCCCTCGCAAAGATGCCAAAATTTGGTTTCATGGCAATCGCAAACAGGCCCCGCATCCACGAGATGAAAACTTACGAGCGATTCGCAAACAGGGACGGTCTACCTGGAAAGAAGAGATAAACTATCATCGACGGTCTTTGAGTGAAACCATGATGTATCGACTCAAAACTATGTTCACAGGTGAGGTGTCTGCACGAGGGATTGAAAATCAAACGACAGAATTACTGTTGGAATGTTCTATTCTCAATCAGTTCACCCACTTAGGAATGCCCGATAGCTATCCTATTGAAGCCTAAGATCGATATCCTAGAGGACCGATCTGTCTACCAAAATATTCACGCACCAAAGCCCTTGCTAGAGCAAATTAAGAAACTTATTTCAGGAGACAGGAGATAAATAAACCTTTAGCATTTCCAGAGGTGTAGTGAAGAATATTTATCTAAGTCAGAGTTGCTTTACGTCTTTACGTTTAGGCTCTCTCACTATCAGTTTCTCAATCAAACCTTGCTCAATAAACTTCTTAGCTTCAGCATAATGCTTTCCCTTCATGTCCAGCTGATGAGTAACAAATGAGCTGTGAACTTTATCCCTCTCAGTAGCCTCAAGTATGGCCTGTAAGAGCGAGATATTCAGCACTGTTAGACTTTTTCCCTTTGTCCACCAGGGGACTGAACTGTATTTGTATTAACTACCTTAATTGACTGAACTTAAGCCAAAGGCAAAACCAGGCTTTACTGCTCCTGTAGTCCATCTGGTGATGGCCCCGCATCAGCCCATAGACAGGCCATTCCTATTAATAGGGAGCACGAAACTCCTGTTATTCCATTGATTTCTAGTTTACGAAATGGTATTTCGTTCCTTTATGAGTTACTGGATGATGGTGGCTGCACTTGCTCGATAGGGATACCCAGCTTCTCGGTTAGCTCGATGACGTTGGTAGTGAAGTCAGCAAAGTTGGTGCGATCACCAGAGGTGGTGGGTCCGGAGATAGTGGTGAGTCCGCTGGCTGGATCGGTGGTGAGTAGGAGTGAGATCTCAGCCAGCCTTTTCAACTGACGATTGATACAGTTCTGCTCGAGCTAATCTTGAGGCATCACAAGCATTATAGACAGCTCTTACTCCCAGACTAATGGCGGGCATGTTTACTTCAGACATGGAGCAACTTTAGCTATAAATTGAATAGTTACAGTGTGAGAGTATTTCTTGAGCCATGACAGGATTTGAACCTTTAATGGGAGCCGCCACAGCAGGATTAGCTAGCTTAATATCTAGCTTGGTTCAGGAAAAAGGAGGCGATGTCCTCAGAAAACTCGATTTAGACATTACAAGAAATATTTCCTACAGGAAAGCCTTAGACGACTACGTAGAGCGGTACATTCGACGCTATGCAACTCTTAAAGTTGCATGCATACGAATGAATAGCCCGATTAAGCTAGATGAAATTTACACAAACGTCAAATTACTTAGCCGTTCAGACAGAACATACTATGCAAATGCAAAAAGCCTTGAACGGAAATATCGCAACAGTGGCAAACGCAACTTAAACACTTCTAGAAACCCAAAGAAAGTTGGCATCCAAGTGGCAAATGAGAACAAATATCTGATGGTTTTGGGAGGACCTGGAGTTGGGAAATCCACTTTTCTGAGGAAGGTTAGCCTAGAAGCACTAAAATCTTTAGGAAGATATACTTCCTCTACACAACTTTCCATTAAGAGAACATCTGATGAAAATTTGAAATATGAGTACCCTCTGATTCCTGTAATGATTGAGTTGAGGCTGCTTGATCAAAAAGGCTTCGACCTTGAAATACAAATTTCTAATGAATTACAATGCTGCGGCTTTTCCCACTCGGAAGAGTTAACAAAATTATTCCTTCAAAATGGCAAGCTTCTTATCTTGTTGGATGGGTTAGACGAAGTTCCTAACACTCATTTAAGCGATGTTATCAAAGAAATTGAAAATCTTATAAACCGTTATCCTAAAAATCGTTTAATTACTTCATGTCGAATAGCTGCCTATAACTTCGGCGGGTTTAAAGATTTTATAGATGTAACTATGGCAGAGTTTGATGATGACCAAATTAAATGCTTTATAGAAAACTGGTTTTCTAGGGATGAAGATACTAAAGTAAAAACAGCTAAACAATGCTGGAAATTACTCCAAAGAAAAAACTATCAAGCCTCAAAAGAACTAGCCCAAACACCACTACTATTGACCTTGCTTTGTGTAGTTTACGATGAGTATCAAGATTTCCCTAAAAGGCGTCATGCTCTATATGGTGAAGCTTTAGATGTTTTATTAAGGAAATGGGCTGCAGAAAAGCGATTACAGCATAATCCAATTTATCGAGAACTGAGTATTGAATTAGAACTTGAATTGTTATCCGAAATAGCTTATACAAGCTTTGTAGACAATCGGCTATTCTTTCCAAAAGATATTCTTCTAGAGCAAATCCGGGAATTTTTAGTTGACAGTCTTGGTGCTCCTAAATATTTAGATGCAGAAGAAGTTTTGCAAGCTATTGAGATACAGCAAGGGATACTAGTTGAAAGAGCGAGAGATATCTACTCATTTTCTCATCTTACTTTTCAAGAGTATCTGACTGCCAAATTTATTACTGACAATGGGAAAACTGAAACTTTAGTAAAATATCATGCAACAGATAAGCGCTGGCGAGAAGTTATCCTTTTGGTAGTAGGGTTACTTCCCGGCAAAAACGGCGCAGAAGGGCTGTATTTATCCTTAGAAAAGGCAATTCTTTCTAAATACGATTCAACCAGAATGAATGAAGTATGGGGCTTCTTCCAATCAATTCAGTATCTCGAAGATGCCATACAGGATATAGAGAAGCAATCCAATGTGAATTATCGATCAAATGTAAAGAATCAAAATCAAGCCTACGCAAAAATGAAACCTTTAGGGCTTGGCAACAAGCTTGACATATTGCTGAAACTCTCAAGCAATGAATGCGATATAGGACTAGAAAGAGGTGTGGAGCATAGGTTTCATGAGGCCACCGAGGCCATCGAAAAATTGCGTATATTTTATCAAGAGAGGATATATTTCTACGGCTATCACAGGCAATTAGAAGAAATAAGGAAATGCACTACAGCTATCGAAGAGATGATCATCAATTTGCCAACCCCAACACAAACTATATTTCTAATTATTTTCGATTATTTTGACAACTTCATAAGTGATTGCGAAAGTGGGAGGATTTTAGTATGGTTTGACGACCAGAGAGCCGATCTGGTTTGGCGAAATTTAGTTCAATTAACAATTACCTTTTGGTCTGACATCTTTCATACAATAGAGAAATTGTACTCACGAGATCGAGAGGCGGATAGACTGCATGAGTACTTGACTCGTGAATACTTGAGTGTTGTTGAACTAATACTCAGATCTCGAGAAGCTTCTCCAAGAATATCAACCTATGCATGGGAAAAATTCCTATCACGCCTCCCTTGTGAACTGATAGCTTTTCTCTCTGAGGCTCCACAAGATGAAGTTTAGGTAGTTTTATAAAGGGGTAAGGATGGATTGTAGCCGACATTCCGCAGGTTGACGTTAGAGTTTCAAGTAGTCCTTAAAGAGTAAGGATGTCGGTTTGATCTCTTACATAAAGTTCGTACTACGGATTTCAGTGGAGCTGATATCCGCCCCTGACAAATCCTTGCCCTTAAAATTCTGCCCCCTGAGACTAACCCCTTTGAAGTCCCGTCTACCCGCCTCATACAGTCGCAGCACCTCAGCGGCTTTCATACTCTAAACTCCACGCACCCCATCACTCAAACCAAGCAGTAGCAGTAATACATTTTTAACCCATCAAACCCCTTTGGTGCGACTCCAGATAGGATTCTGGGCTGTTTATCGAGCAATAACTTGGCAATCCAGCTGGGAACCTTGAAATTCTTGGTTTTCCTGTTACTGGTGGATTCAGGGGTGCTAGAGATAGGAGAGGAAGCAGGATCGCTCTTGGTTCTGATGTATTACGACCACAAAAGCCGTTGAAAATACCGAAAAAAATATAGAGGACTACACACGGCTGAAAGTGTCAGAACTACACACGGCTGAAAGTGTCAGAACTACACACGGATGAAAGTGTCAGAACTACATCGACGAAACCCCGCCCACCCTATCTGTGTGAAGGGTAGCCCTTTTTAATCAGAGGGGGGTGGGGCAAGGGCTGTGGGCAGAGGCTAACAGAGGATAGGAAGGGCTAGCAGGAGGGTAGCTGGATTTGCCGGTTAGATCGATAGGGATGCTTAGGTGCTTGGTCAGCTCGATGATGTTGTTGATAAAGGCGGGGAGATTGCTAGAGGTGGTGTAGCTGAGCCTTCTTATTACCCCTGAATGATGGCCATGGCCAATAGCGAGGGTAGTTGAGATCGCTTAGCTTTTGGGACTTTGGTTGCCACCTTACGCCGCCACACCTCCCTCAAACAATTTCAGCACCCGCTCACTCCACTTAAGATGCTGATAACTAGTCGTATCCCCATACTGCCCAGTGGCCATAGTCATCATTGAGTAGGGCTTACCCGCCTGAGTTGGCAGATATTTTGGTTCACCTTTGGGTGGATTTTGGTATCTATCGGCTTGGGACCGCTCATCATCCCCCATCACCGAATACCCCCTTGAATCAAGCTCATTTGAGGTCGACCACTTTCGGCTAGCTTGATGAGGCTGATGGCTAACCGAAAGTTTTCTGCGATCGCAATAAACTGTGAGAGGGAATCAACCTCGATGCCAGGCAAATCCAATAACTTGATAACACCTTTGAACTGCATGAAGCGAACTTGAAATATTTCTGGTGTTTCTGGAGAGCCTGCAAATGCGCCCCATTCAAATTGGCATCGTTTAGGGTGGCCTCACTTAAGTTGGCTCCACGCAGAATAGCCTCATACAGATCGGCCTCATGTAAATCGAACTTATGTAAGTTAGCTTCACGTAAGTTAGCTCGTTGCAAATTAGGCACAACTGCAGGATTCTTTTTTCTCCAATCATTCCAGACCTCTACTCCCTGCTGTAGCCGTTCTAAGTGCTCTGCATTAGCCACACCACAACCCTCATCTCAGCAACTCAGCTGCCTCTCGAAACCTTTCACTTTCCTCCAACAACAATCCGCAAAATTTCCAACGCTGGCCGTCCCTCGGCAATCAGCACCACCGACGGTAGCTCATCAATCTGAATATCGGTGGGGTTAATCATTTGACCATTCAGTTTTAGTTCTTTCTTGAGTCCGAGTAACATTCTTGGACTCCATTATTTACGAGCCAATTTTTCAGCTTCAATCAATTCATCGAGCGTGCATTCGTATGCCGCCATTAGCTTCTTAAACCCAGCAGCAGTCATCCGGGGAACGCTGCGCAATTGATCCCAGTTATGAACTGTAGAGACAGCCACGCCCATCTCTACAGCAATTTCTTCTGGTCGTTTGCCGACTCTTTGCCTTAATTCTTTCATGTTCATATCAATAGGATACATGAACACGATAACACAACTAATTAGTACCATCTACTTGACAAGTACTAATTAGTTAGTATTAAATAGATATAGCAAAAGCGATTACTTCACCGTCCAAAGTTCAGTAATCGCTTCGCTGACCCCAAACCATTAGCAATTTGGAGCCATGCAAACTTTAACTCATAAACCTTCCTCCTCCTCCTCCTCACAACCCCTAGAATTCCGTCAAACCCACGACACCCAATACGTTATCTATCTCAACGATCTCAATCTGGGTGCGATCGCATTCAATATCACTGCCGATCGCTGGGAATACCGTCCATTCTCCCGTCCTGTAAAAGCAACCGGCACACTGGAGCAATGCAAAGATGCGGCACTGCTGGACCTGGCCCCTGAAGCGCTGCACCATCATAAGTACCTCGACAGCACTCTCGCCTCACTGCCTCACCGATTTCACATCGAACATGATCCCGCGCTAGGGTATCGAGCCCACTTCACACTCCTTACCCCTACCCCTGCGCCTGGTCCTGATGGCGCTACCCAATCCGTGGCTTACTCCACCTACTTCCCCACGGCGGATGAAGCCCTCAATGCCCACCGGGACGCCTACATTGATGATGTAATTGCGTATCAAGCATTCAGAGCGTTGCTTGCTCTATCCGAGCGGTTTGATGGCGATGCGGTGATCAACGCGTTTGAGCTTCTGAAGCAGATAAACCCCTATGAGGATTACTATCTGGACGCTGCAGCCGGTCGAGTGCCACCCGTCTCAGCGCTTTGATCTCTGCGTTGTAATTGCTGCGTTATGGGGTATCGGTCAAGCTATCGGCGATTCCCCTGCATCTACCTATTCCTTTCTCTAAGTCATTCCCTTCACTGACGATCACGAACACCCATCATGACACCCGCTACACCTGTAAATCCCAGCCCTGAAGCTCCTCCTAGCATCAACATCCCGATCAGTTCTGCTAATCCTAATTCCCAGCTAAAAGCACTCATCATGGCTCTAGTCCACAGTTATGGACTCACATCTGTTCTTGAAGCGCTGAGTGAAGGAATGTTTGGACATTTCGATAACACTTTAGAAGAGAACGATATCTCTACCCCGATCCTAGAAGCGCTGGGCACGGCTCATACAGTCTCAAAATACGTGATGAAAGACCAGGGATAAGAATCGTTCTGAGGATAACTCTTATCACGATAAGAGTTATCCATGCCTTCTCTCTACAGGCTGAGATTCAAAGAGCAATCGATCCTATACCCCCCTCGTTCCTACTATCTCGAAGCCTAAGCCTCCAGTCTTAAGCCTAAGCGTACTAGCACTCTCCAACCACTGGCTAGCACCATCCCCACAAAAAAAAATTTTGACCCTGAAACCCGTCTTGGTAAAGCCCATGAAATCAACTAATCCGACTCCTTCCCCATCTCCCATCTCTACTCTCACGCTTGAGCCTGATCCCGCTTGGCAAGAATTCTCGCTCGAATGTTTCAAACGAAGCCTACCGGATTGGCTTCAGAACATGATCGATCAAGACTATTTCCATATTCGTACCGAGATCGATCATGAGGCGAGATCCTTTGTCTTCGTAGGCAACAAATACTTTTGTGCTGCGATCTCAGCCAGTATCGAAGCGTTTGGGCTCGCCTATCCAGATTGGGAGATCTCAACCTCCTGTATCCAGGGAGAGAATCAACGTAGTCATGACTATGGCGATTAGTAAGCAAGAAAAAGATCAAGGAGGTGTCACTGGAGAACCAACGTAGTCATGACTATGGTGATTAGCAAACAAAGAGAAAATGGGAAGAACAGGGAGAACGGGGAGAACGGGGAGAAAGAGATCGCCGCCATCGCTGCCATGCAGGACCTGATCGCGAAATTCGGGTTTGCTCATGCGATCAATGCCCTGGACCAGTGTATTCAAGGGAGTCCTGAGATCAGGCAATGGCATTTTGATGGATTTAGCCCACTGCTCGAAATGGTGGCCGAGCATGAAGACGTGCAGAAGGAAATCGCAGTGCTGGGGTATCTGTTGGATGCGGATGGGGATGGGGAGAAGGAGGGGGACTTCTGAGCATCACTTAAGTTTTAAGTTTATGCCATGAGAACACAAATCCAGATCCATGTCTTACAATCGTCATATATGACAGTTGTAAGAGTGCTTGGTTATCCCCTAGCACTCCTCAGGAGACGCCTATGGCTAATGGACAATACGACATAACGGCAACCCAAGAGTTGCTGATGAGCATCATTGAATGCCGCCAGATGTATGGGCTTGAGATCGCTAGCTCGATTGAGAAGGCGACAGATGGCCAGAAAAAAATTCCCGTGGGCTCCCTATATCCCATCCTCAAACGCCTTGAAAAGAAAGGCTTGCTCCAGTCCGAATATGGCGAATCTGCCCCTGAGCGTGGGGGTGCTCGTAGACGGTACTACAGTTTGACTGGCTTAGGGCGTAGTGTTCTTGAGGAGACTCGCTCTATCCGTGACTCTGTGGCCACCTGGCAGCCTACATTTCGAGGGGGGTAGGAGATGAACCAAGTTCCTGATGAAATTATTGAGTCCTTACGAGGCGTCACTAGATTAGGCGAAGCAGAGCTGGTTGAGGCAATTCGAGTATTGCAGCTGAAGGAGGCTACAGTGACTGACAGCCCTGAGTCAAAAGGTGGTGTTGGACTGATAGCGGTAGCCATTGCCATACAAAAGGTTAGCTTGCGTCTCAAAAAGGTTAGCTTGCGTCCCATTTGGTCCCTACGCTGGGTAGCCAAACCCGTGGGTTATCTTCTCCCTCGTGATGACAGAGAAGAGTGGCTAGGAGATTTAGAAGAGATTCATCATCTGATGCTGGTTGAGGAAACGTACCCGGCATGGATCATTAATCTAGTCATCGCGACAAAAACCTTACTGCTGGTCTGGACTGCGGTTGAAGTCCATATCGTGAATCTGTTTAGCCGGAACTCGGGGGCATAGAGCACTTACCCCTAGCCGCCAAAGCCATAGCCTCAAAATCACTCCTAATCCTTAGCCACCAAAGACGCTTTCAAATCCCGAACCAGGCGTTCGAAGCTCCTCTGATAGGCATCATGATCTTTCCAGCGAGAAAAGTCACCAATATTACGAGTGTTCTTGATCAACCTCGTCCAGCCATCACCCGAGTCCATCACAGCGTCATCCAGCCGAACTGGAAACAGAACAATTTGATTATCCTTTTCTCTTTCTTTCTCTAAGGCCGTTTCAACTTCCTGCTCAACCCATTGGCTGTTGACTGAGTTCTCTGAGAGAATCAACAGCAACTTATCGTAGCGACGAATGGCTTCATCAATGCCAACGCGGATCTTAGCTCCAATGGGCAGGTCTTCTGGAGCATACCAACAGCGTACACCTTTGTTTTGGAGGTCGGCATAGAGTCTTTGGGCGAATTCCTCGTCTTTGCTGGAATAGCTGATGAAACAGGAGTAGAACTGAAGCGGTTGATTGAACAGCGACGGGATGTAGTCGATGTAGGTATCAGGCAGGCCGACTCCACGGAGGAAGGTGATGGGGAGTTGGCCGGATTGGGCTAGTGTGCGATGGTCAATGATGCTAGGACCATAGTGACGGCATGTTTCTAAGCCCTTGACATTGCTTAAATTGAGATTGCCTAGAACAGTATTGTTGAGTTCGGTTTCACTGAGGTTGGCATCACTGAGCTTGGCACCACTAAGGTTAGCAGCAACGAGGTAGGCACCACCGAGGTCGGCACCACGGAGCTTGGCATTGAAGAAATACGCACCACTAAAATCGGCACCAATAAGGTTCGCACCATGGAGCTTGGCACCACTAAGGTCGGCATCACGGAGTTCAGTATCATGGAGGTCAATACCATTGAGGTCGGTACGACTGAGGTCGGCATCACGGAGATCAGGAATAATGTCATCATTTTCCCCACGCCAACGATTCCAAACTTTAACCCCCTGCTTCAGTATCTTCAGATGCTCTTCATTGGCCACACTGCTTCCCCCTTCTCTAACTCACTCGCCCCAGCCACTATAGCGAACCAACATCTTAGCCCTGCCTATTTGCGTTAAGGCTGAATGATCAGCTAATTCCCGTTATCCCCTCATCATCCAGCCATCATTCCCGCCATCCCCTCATCATTCACCAGCCACCCAACCCCCAGAAAAAAAGTCCCAAGAACGGTCCCCCAGAAAAAAAAAGTCCCAAGAACGGCCCCAGAAAAAAGTCCCAAGAACGGTCCCCCAGAAAAAAAAAGTCCTAAGAACACCTCGGAAATCCCGAGCAAGTCGCCCAGAAAAAGTCCAATCGCCCAGTGCGATCGCACCCAGTAGAGCAAACCTACCTGCCGACCACGGGGGAGGTGGTGGGAGGTAGGCCTAGGGGCTTGGCGGTGGCGATTGGTGATCACGCTTGCTATGGGTAACACAGGTCAGGGCAGTGGTATCGGAGTCACCCTGAGGGCATGAGCCTAGATGTAAGTGTCTGAGTGCACATCTCAGAGTATCCGCATTGAAAAGTGCATATTCAAACCGAGTTATCCATATGGTTAGGGCGATATTTATCTTCCTGCTATCTATCTTTCATAAAGATTCGCAAGACCATGCAAGCTCTCCCATGAAGCTCCCACTAATCAATCATTTTTGTGGTTAAGATATCAATTGCCACTTGTTCCTGGATTGCAATAGGGTGAGACTGTGCGTGAGTGTTACAACGTTACTTCAGTACATCGTCTGCGGATACCAACAATCAATGATGGCCTTCGCGATTTCAAGCGTCTTTTCCGGCAATGGCAAGCAGTTCAAGAGCATCTTCCATCATTGGTAATGCTTGATTTTTCGGGATGTAGGTTTTTAAGGCCAAACGCAATAGCTTTCCTGGGTGGCATGGCTCGAAGTTTAGAGCTGAAGGGGATTTGCGTTGATATAGACCTTGAAAGTATTCAGGATGACGTCAGAAGGACCCTTGACCGAAATGATTTTTTAACTTCTTTTGGTGAAGAACCATACCCTTGGGGTGGCAATTCAGTTCCCTATCGTCAATACTCTTACAAGGAACTTGACTCTATCCCTGAATACCTAGAAGGTAAGTGGCTGGGGAGAGGGTGGCTAAAGATAAGCAATCATTATAAAGAAGAAATTATCAGCAATACGCTTGAGATATATCAAAATGCCTTTGAGCACAGCGATTCACAGATAGGGGTCGTTACATGCGGGCAGCAGTTCCCAAACATGGAGCTTTTGAAACTAACTGTGATTGATTTTGGGGTAGGTGTTCCAGAAAACGTTCGTAATTTCCTAAATCGTCCAAATATGCCCTCTGAAGATGCGCTTCAGTGGGCTTTCGAAAAAGGGCACTCCACCCGAAAAGGATTTTCAGGTGGAGATGGATTGAGTATTCTCAAAAGCTTCGTGATGGACAAGCAAGGTAAAATTGAGATATACAGTCACGATGGATACGCAATTTTTAGTGAAGATAGTGAAGACTATCGAGTAATTGACAGCTATTTTGAGGGGACGCTAGTTAATATAACCGTGAAGTGTGATACAAAAATTTGCATCTAAATTTAGATTTAGCTACCCTTGTTAGTACATACGTTCTAGGAGAGTGGGGCCATGAGCATTCGTGTTTATGAAATTACAGGTGAAAATGCAATGACTCGCGAGGCAGGCGAGAAGCTTTACGCTGCTATTCATCCACTACTTTTAGGCGATCAGGAAGTGGCGTTAGATTTCTCAGACGTCAAACGGCACCTAACCGTATTTTTTAATTTTGCAATCGGCCAGCTTTACCGAGACATTAGTCCTGATAAGGTCAAAGCTATTCAGGTTTCTAACTTAAGTCCTGTCGGGGTGAACACATTGAATCAGGTTCACAGTACAGCACAGCAATATTACTCAGATGAAACCTATCAACAGGCCGTTAACAGCATGGTGGAAGAGCAATCTATCTGCTTGTAATGGCTGCTATTAATCTTGCAATTCAAGCAGACATTATCGATATCAGAAATGATTCCCCACGAGCTGGGGATATTTTTTGGGTCGATACTAATGTTTGGTACTGGTTGACTTACACCAACGCTAGTATTGCTGGTACAGCTCAGCCGTATCAGATAAACAACTATCCACCATACATTGCAGCTGCTGTGCAGGCTGGCGCACAATTATGTTGCTCAGGCTTAACATTAGCTGAGCTATCGAGTCGTATTGAGAGGTCTGAATCGAAGCTGGCTGGGTATGACTATCGTGGCGGCCTAAAGGAATATCGGCACAACGACTCAGCAGGGCGTTCAAGCGTTGTCACTTTAGTTGAAAACTGTTGGGAGCAAATAACGGATTCTTTTAGTAGGTTAGAAAATCTGTCAATCGACTCTGCAACTGCTGCTCAAGCCTTGACTCAATTTGGGACTAGTAAAGTTGATGGATATGATTTATTCATCATCGAGAATATGATGCAACATGGCATCACTAAAATCATCACTGATGACGGTGATTACTCAACTGTTCCGGGAATAGAGGTTTTTACTGCTAACGGAAACGTTGTTAGGACAGCGAGAAGGCAAAGACGTTTGATTACTAGACGATCCAGCCAGTCACAATGAGTACAACCCCAATGCTCCCTGAGGGTGAGTCTGGGTGAAATGAATTGCTGAATGGCAAAGCCTGTGACATCCATCAGAGGCTTTCTGCAAGTATGGGGAGTTTTACCTATGATCAAGCCAAAAAAGCAGAATAAAAAGAACGAGCACCGCGTCCGGGATGATTTCTCACCCTTCCTTATTCATCTGACACGTGACTATGAGAAAGGTAAGGATGCGCGTTCAAATCTTCATTCAATCTTGAAAGCAAAGTGTATCAAGGCGAGAAACCCACATTGCCTTTTTGGCCCAAAGATCAAAAAGACTGAATTCCCAAGGGGTCTAAGAACAAAATTTAACACCGTTTGCCTGACAGAAACTCCCCTAAATCAACTAAAGTTTTTGACTCGTGACATCAAAGGCCGCAACATTAATTTGCAACCTTATGGTGTAGTTTTCTGGAAAGATCACTTACTCGCAAGGGGTGCAAATCCAGCTTTATACATAAATTCTCAAGCTGGCAAAGTACGCGATTTTCTTCTCAGTGAATTTGACCGACACTTTGACAATCAAAAATCATATAGATCGTTTTGTAAAGGTTATGGCAGAGAGGCCGCTGACTCCATTATTCGCTACTATTCGCTTGTCAATTTAATGAGCGATACAATTGACTTCTCATGGGAACGTGAATGGCGATATCAAGGCAATCTTAAATTTGAAATGAATGAACTTTTCGCCGTCATCGTTCCTAATGTCGCCATATTCCGCAGAAGAGGCAAGAGAGTTTTCGACGATTCTCTTTGGAAAGAAATAGAAAGGACTCCTATAATTTCCTTGGAATGGAGCTATGAAGAGTTGTTAGCAGAGTTAGCATGTCATCTTTGGAATAACTTTGGTGAAGAGTAGTTGATTAACCAACGAAAGCCTACCTGAATGCATATCCAAGTGAGCTTTCAACACTCACCCCAGCCCCCAACCCTCAACCAATACACCGAGCCGTCACAGCCGTCATCCCTCCAGGCATCCCCACCCCACCCCATCTATGCCCCAACAGTCTCCTCCCAAAAGTCTCCCTATCTCCGCAGCAGTCCTCCCCGCTTTCTGCAAATTCGTAGCAAAGCTCCTACGAAAGCTATGGGTTGAAATCCTTTCCAGCTCAGGATCAGCCTCAACCACGATGATGATGATGATCCGATCGGACTGAATCGTAGAGATATCCAGACTGAGTACTTCAGAGATTCGAGAGTTGGTCAAGTATGCGATCGCAAACACGATGGATCGCGATCTCAAACACGATAGACAGAGTTCATAGATCACATAAGACTTGCGTGTGCCAATTCAGAGCGCCCACCTTAGCGATCGGAGTAGACAGCAGTAGGCCAGAAAAAATCTTCAACATCGCTGAAAGTGCTGAAAACTCTGAAAACCTCCTAAATATCCAGCGCGCGCTCCATAGCATCTAACCTTTGCTCGATGGCCATGAACCGCTGTTCAATAGTTGGATTCTGTAAGCTGTGGCCCAAAAACACGGTTGCGGCTTCAATCAAAAAATCAGCTTGGCTAATACTCTGCTCCTGGCAATAGTCTTTGATTGCTTGGTGTAAATCCTCAGGAATGCGGGCGCTGAAACTACTAGTGGCCATGCTGCTTACTAAATACTTACAGCTATCTTACAGCGCTAGATAATCACCACTGCTTTGCCCAGCTGCTATGTGGGAGTACTGCATCGTGGTGTTAGCGTCTGCGTGGCCTAGCGTTTTCTGAATCAAGGCAACGGGAGCGCCTTTATGTGTCGCATGAGTGGCATGGGCATGCCTTAGCCAGTGAGGAGAAACATTGCGATCTATGCCTGCCTGGTCTTTAGCTCTGGTAACCACCCGGTTAACCTGAACCCTAGTTAGATGCCTGCCGGTGCGACTCGCAAACACCGGAGCCGAGCTGCCAGAGTCCCCCTTTAACGGCTTCAGTTTGCCCCATACGTCAGCACTCACCGAAACAGATCTAACCTTACCTCCTTTACCCTGAACAGTAACGGTAGCCCGACCATCTGAGAGTTCAACCCAACTATCCCAGGTCATCGAGCAAAGTTCACTGACCCTGACCCCGGTGGCATAGAGGATTAATAAAATCAGCTGATCCCTTAGAGCACCGCGATAGCCATGCACCATTCGCAGCGTATCGCTTTCAGACAAGATCCTTTTGTGTAGCGTGGCCTCGGCTGGCTTTAATGCAAACGCCTTCCCACAGTCCACCGCAAGCACTCCGATCCGATGACCGAAAGCCAATAACGACTTAACAGCCATCAACTTTTTGCGAATCGTATTCCAAGCCAACCCGCGATTGCACAGGGCTGACTTATACCCATGCAAATCTTCTAAGGTCACCAACTGCAAACCACGATTATCGATATAGGCAAGAAACCACTCAACATCACGCCGATATGTTTTCTGAGTGCTTGCCGATTTTCCATTCAGCCAAAGGTCGATCAATTTCCAGGTGTCCTCACTATTGACTAACTTTAGCCGTGAGACTTTTTCAACCCTATCTAAGGTTGAAAATCCTGAAGCCTCACCTGAGACCAAATTATCCATAGGAGTGAAGGATACAAAACCGGAGTTCTGCATACAGTCTTATCACACAATACTTACATATGTAAGTAGAATGGATGTAGAAATTGTTAGGAAAAATGAATAGGACGTTAATGGACTACCCGAGTACGCGAAACTCGGAGTATGTTGACTTTGTTGTTGAAAGCTACAGCAAGCCTTTACAGCTGTCGCTAAACCTTGAATATAAAAAAGAAAAAGGATTTATCTATGCAGTAAGAGCAAAAGAACAGCCTATTTGCAAGATAGGACACACCTACAAGGGAAATAGTCGGGTTCGCTGTATTAAGGATTGGATGTTCAAAAAAACTGGTTCGCAAGGTATTGTCTGTGCCTTTAGCCCCGGAACTATCCAAGAAGAGCAATCATTGCATAAAAGGTTTGCCTACCTCAGATATGCGGCCCGGTGTTCTGTGGAGTCACCAACAGAATGGTACCAATTGAGTGGAGAGGTGTTGGATTGGGTGAAACGACACTCAGTTTAACTTTGAGAGTGGCAATCTAATCTAAAAACTATCATCTTGGATTAAGACTAAAATCTTTTGCCAAGCGCAACAGTGACAAGAGAAAAACGCTACAGAAGAAGGCCGGGGGCGGAACATACAACTCGAAAACCGATATTGATGTTGCGGTCGACAAGTTTATTGCTGTTGCGACGAGCGGAGCGGCAACTCACTGGAGTGTCCGCCCAAGATCCGCCGCGTAGTACTCGATAAGATAAGTAACCACCTTCTACCCAAGCACTGCCATCATAAGGGGCTCCGTCATAGTTATTATGCCAGTTGTCTAAACACCACTCCCAGACATTGCCGTGCGTATCATAAAGACCAAAAGCATTGGGAGGATACATTCCTACAAGAGTTGTTTGACTGAGCAAATTTTCACCACAATGAGCGTGTTCTTTTGTAAGGTTATCTCCAAAATAATATTGAGTCAGAGTTCCAGCTCGGCAGGCATACTCCCATTCAGCTTCACTAGGTAAGCGATAAGTCTTTTCTGTATGCCTGGATAAACGCTTACAAAATTCAACCGTGCTAAACCAACTCACACGCTCAACCGGGAGATCGTCTCCTTTGAATCTGGAAGGATGTGGTTTTATAGATCTGTCTACATCTGGTAGGAGAGACACCGCATACCATTGACGTTGGGTAATTGGATACTTACTCATGTAGAACGTTGGCACAGCGACTTTATGCTGTGGGCCTTCGTTCTCTTTTCGATCAGCTTCATCCTTGGGAGATCCCATCCAGAAAATTCCTCCAGGAATTTGCACCATATCCAGATACGCACCACTCCCCAGTTCCTGACGGAAATACTGAGCACTTCTTTGTTTTCGGCTAGTGATAGAACCCTCGTTATTTACCTTGACAGTTTCAAAGGTGAAGGTCTGAAGCTTAGGATTTGAGGTTGCGATCGCATTTGGGAAATGCAGCTCAATCGACTTCACCAGTCGCTCGAATTCCCCGTCTTGAAACAGATCCACCCATTGATAATCGGCTAAGTTTATTCCATATTCTTCTTGACGTAACTCAGGTACTTGGCAGTCATTTAAGCGAACCGGAATTAGATAGATTTTCCCCGTTGGCATATCCCCCATTTTCTGAAGAGCCATCCTGAACTCACGCTGGATATAGCCTTGCTTAGCTACTGATTTTTTGGATAGACAGGCAATGAAAACGCCACTCTCTCGGATTGCCTTAGGAATTTCGGCTCGCCAATTCTGGCCTGGAAGTAAGTCAACCTTATCCAACCAGGGGTGAAAACCTCGTTCCTTAAGGCGTTGATATAAATGAGTGACGGCTTCCTTGTCCTCTGAGGCATAAGCCAAAAAGATGCGGATCATCAGTTAAGATTGGGCTATCAGTTTCAAACAAAGCCAGAAAGCGGCTCTAACTTGGCGGTTGGGGGTCGCTTTCTGGATCTATAACCCATTAAAACTGGTTTTTCTTTGTGTATGACAGGAAGCATGACGCTTGCCTTAATACTGGAGTGACAGGAGTAACTGACGTAGTACACTTGCATGCTTGATGGAGGCTACAAAGCTACATCAGTGCCTCACAGAAAAAGCCAGCCAAAGCCCAAAACCAGCCAGCTAGCAGCTATCCTATAGCCAAGTCACAGTCATCTTCCCAAAGTCAGCCATGTGGGAAAGTGCCATTGGCGGTAGGGAGTTGCGATCTGCGGTTAGGGGATGACGCCTATCATCCGCTGCACAAGCTTTTGCTTTGCGTCACACCGATCCACTTTCAGCGTGCCGCAAAGTGGATCGGTGTGTAAGGTGTTTCTCCCGAATGTATTGTTGGAGTAGCAGGATTTTCAGTAAGTGAAACACCTTGCAAGCATGGCAATCTCACTATGAGGTTTTTAGCCAAAAATGACACCGACTATAGTACCAACAGCAGTTCCGACTGCGGCACCAGCCACAGTTCCAACTCCAGGTATAACGCTACCAAGTGCAGCACCAGCGGTACCGCCAGCGGTCGCAAAAGCGGCAATTGTTTCCTCATCAGCCGGGACAATCTTCACTTCTGTGGTGCTATCACGCTTAGTAACCTGTATGGCTTTCATCAAGGGGAGTTCAGGATGCTGTGGGGAGCTTGAACCTGGCGCAGATCGCCCTGAAAGATTAGGAGCAATTAATGTTGACACTCTTGCTGAGAACTCAAAAGTGTCATCTGTCTCATGTAGACCCGTACCAGTTTGGAGACTAAATTGCTGGTAATTTGAGGCAGCACTGAGGATATGTACTTCTGTTCTGTTTGTTCCAGTATTTGACTTCTTAATTGCGACAATATCTCTATTTGGTGCCACTTCAAACTCAAATGTTTCATCTGTTTCATGAAGTGCTGTACCAGTTTGGAGACTAAATTGCTGGTAATTTGAGGCAGCACTGAGGATATGTACTTCTGTTCTGTTTGTTCCAGTATTTGACTTCTTAATTGCAAATAAATCCCCATTAGCGCCAATTGCGAAGGTAAAAGTGTCATCTGTCTCATGTAGACCCGTACCAGTTTGGAGACTAAATTGCTGGTAATTTGAGGCAGCACTGAGGATATGTACTTCTGTTCTGTTTGTTCCAGTATTTGACTTCTTAATTGCGACAATATCTCTATTTGGTGCCACTTCAAACTCAAATGTTTCATCTGTTTCATGAAGTGCTGTTTTTCCTTGATGCAGAAAAGTTCGATAGGCTGTTGCTGCAGATAGCACATGTATCTCTGTGGATCCTGTGCCAGTTCCTGATTTTTTTATAGCAAATAAGTCACCGTTTTGAGCAACTGCGAATGCAAAGGTACTATTAGTTTCGTGAAGTACTGTACCTATCTGAACAGAAAATTCTTGGTAGCCTGACGAAGCTGATAATACGTGCAACTCTGTAGTTTTTGTACCAGTTCCTGATTTCTTTATGCAAAACAAATCCATAAATCTATACCCTCAAAGCTAAATGGAAGAAACTCGATGAAGAACTTAGTAGCCTAACGATTGAAGTTAAGCTGAAAACGCTGCTTCACTAGCGTCATCAGTCTAAGCAGCGCTTTCGTCTTCAATGGGCAGTCAAGTTGTAGCAGAGATAACTCTCTTCTAGAGCTCCTAAGCCCTAATAAATAGCGGGTATATTGACCTTTTATAGGTAGGATTTTTACCCGCTGTAGATTTAACTCATTAGTAGAGAGAAGCTTTCTGCATCGTTCAAAACATTGAAGACACTATGGTCCTCCATATTTCAAAACCGGATAGATGCACACATCAATCAATATCGATATCAATATGGTTGGTTGTAACCCTAAATCAGGGCAATGAGTTTCACAAAGGTTTTGCCAGGTCTTCAAAAAGCTAATTGAATGTGAGCGGTGTACAAATTAATCATCTAAGCAGTGCATATATTCTTGATCTCATCCGTAGAAAAATTAACCAACACTCTATGTGGGAATGGATCAGATCCATGCGTATCGACGATCATCAATGTACATACGAACCAGCAGCCCACATCGCGAAGAAGTTACCCAAGGACATGTTGAGCTTCTTGGATCGGAATTTTCAGGGTGGCAGAGGTGAGCACTAGAGGTGAGTGGGGAACTGCGTGGGCAGGATAAGGATATGGCGGCGTCAGGGCTAAGCCAGTTACTCTAGAGCCAAACCATCTTCCTGAGACCAGTCATGTGGGAAAGTGCCATCGGCGGTATTGCGATCGGCGGTCGCACCTGTGGAAAGTTTTAATCATCTGTGGAAAACCGTTGGCAACCTTAGCAACCTTGGCGTGCTGCTGGTGGTCTACTGCCGGTATTCGGATTCCATCATCCTTTTCCTCAAAGGGCGTCCACTAATACCGACCCCCTTATTCGCAGGGGTGGTATCTAACCACAGACAGCACCTTGGTAGCACCCCAAACAGCATCTTAGTAGCACCGTGACAGAAGCCTTATTGTTAGGAGGTCTTGCTTTGTTGCTAGGGTTGAAAAAATAACTTGAGATCAAGGGGGTGGCACTTTCATGTACTGGTGACAGTTGGGAATGCGGAATAGCGGTCAAACGCCTTGTTGGACACTAGAGACACTGATGAGTGTTCGGGGACAGCTCAGGATCGAGAACCGTAAACATTAAAACCGGACTATGAACCCTAAGGTGCGTCTGGGGTTGCTAATTGCAGCCTTGCTACTGTTAGCGTCACCAACTGTGCTTCTATTGATAGGTTTTAGTATTCTTTCGATTGTATTCCCCAACCTGAATGAAGATATTTTCGTATCGCTCGAACTCGAACGAGAGCCTTTCCAACCAGGTGCCCCCCGAGTTCCGAATAGGAAATTAGCACTACCCTCTCAATTTACGGAACCTCATCAATTTTATGGTCAATCTCTGGTGGAAGTATCAGAGCAATTGGATGCAACCCTCGCAGAAACCGGCGATCGCTTTACAGCGGAAGACGAAACATTCGAGTTTTATGCTCAAGCAGAAGACGGTGACATGATCAGCTATATCGAGCTGACATTTAGAGAACCTCAATGGACATGTGAGTTAGGCGAACCAACGTTCTCCAGTAGACGTCTCATACCGTTGGCAGGCATCTATACGCAACGGTGGGTTAAGACCGCTGAATTGTTAAGCTTTGACATTTATCGAGATAATGGTCTGACGATGGAAGTCTACTGCCCACACGATGGCGGCCAATATATGATCAGTCTTGGCTTCAATCACGAAGAGGACCTTTTCCAATACGGTATTGACCTTATGGAAAGATGCACTGAATGTGGGCAGTCTGACTGGTGATATCAAGATGTGGATTAGATGTAATCCTCGACAGCAACAACGACTACGACTACTTTTCAGAAGTTGATAGCGATTAGACTATGATTCAAGGTGCTACAGGCAAAGGCAAAGTGACTAGGGATAAAGGCCATGCTCGGTGACGTTATCAATGGAATCATCGGCCCTATCTTTGATGCCACCTGGAACTCCCTAAAATCCCAATACCATGCAGGGCTTCGGGACACCGAGCTGAAGCAAGAACGTATCAACGCTCAACGTGCGATCGCACAAGCCTCAGCAAATTACCACCAGAACTATTTAGAGCGCCATTGCAATATCAAGGTGCTTCCCGGCCTGATGAAAGAGGGAATGCCCCTGGACAAGATCTATACAGCCGTCAAATTCCTCAGGGATTCAGACCTCAAGTATTTTTCAACCTTGGATAATCTGGAAGAACTCTATCGGCAAGCGGGTAATCGTCGTTTCAGGGTTGGTGAAGATGAACGGCAGGATGGGCTAACCACTGCCAATAACGAGCAGTACTTAATGGTGCTGGGTGGACCAGGTGTCGGCAAAAGTACCTTCCTGCGAAAGCTTGGATTAGAAGCTCTGGAAAAACGGCTGGCTCATGACGTAGTCCCGATTTGCATCGAGCTTAAATCTTTCAAAAGTGAAGAGATGAGCCTGCAGCAGGCGATCGCTAAAGAACTGGAAATTAGTGGTTTTCCATATGCCGAAAGCCTGGTTGAGTCAATGCTCTCAGACGGCAAGATGCTGATTTTGCTGGATGGTCTGGATGAGGTTCCTTCTAAGCAAGTAGATGGTGTCATTGAGCAGATTAGAAACTTCTGCGACCGGCATAGTCAGAACCGTTTCGTTACCTCGTGCCGTATTGCTGCCTACAAAGGCGGGTTTAATCGGTTTGCTGATGTCACGATGGCTGAATTCGACGACGAGCAAATTGAACAGTTTGTTCATCGTTGGTTTAGTTCAGAGCTTGATGTAGAATCGGGCACTTCTAAGGAATTCTGGAAGCTAATAGAACAACCTGAGAACAAGTCTGCCAAAGAACTAGCTCAGACACCTCTGCTGCTTATATTCTTGTGTTTGGTTTATGACCGGTCTCAGTCACTACCCCCTGTACGCAGTACTCTTTATGGAAAGGCACTCAATATCTTGCTAGAAGATTGGGCAGCTGAGAAACGGATTGAACGCGATCCGATTTATCAAGGCTTCCATGCTGATTTAGAGAAGGTGTTACTGTCTGAGATTGCCTACCAAAGTTTCAAAGATGATCAGCTCTTTTTCTCACAGCAGGATCTTACTGAACGGATTACACAGTTTCTAGCTGATACATTAGACGGTCCAAAGCACCTCGATGGGGCTGCTGTTCTCAAGGCAATTGAGGTTCAGCAAGGAATATTAGTAGAACGAGCAACAAATGCGTACTCTTTTTCCCACTTAACTCTTCAGGAGTACCTTACAGCACTATATATCAGTAGCAAGTGGGATATTCAGGAATTCGTTAGCGAGCATTTGACAGACGAACGCTGGCGAGAGGTTTTTTTATTGACAGCAGGATTAGCAGGTACGCGTAGCCATGAGCTTTTGCTGGCGATGGAGCGACAGGCGAATGTCTTGACTGGTGAATCAGAGTTTCAAGGCTTATTGCAATGGGCAACGAGTCTAAGTGATAGTTCATGGCTTAGTGTAAAGAGCCTGGCATCCAGGGCGTGGCTTTTAGCATCTGTCAGCAACATTGTCTCCAACAGAGAGAGAGACAGAGCCCTAGACATCGGCAACTGGAGCCCCAGTGACTTCCCCAGAGGCCAAGCACCTCCCATGGAAAGTCCCTCAATCTTAGCCGCCGTGGACAGAGCCATGGACAGAGCCGGAGCCTTTGCCAGAGTCAACAACATTGCCAGAGACATTGCCATACAGACGGCATCTGACAAATGGCAAAGTTTTGCCAATCAATTAACCGAAGCATATCTAACCTCCTTTCACTTAGATCAGCAACTAAAAATGCTCTCAGGTATAGGTGCCCAAGCCTTAGAAAAATACCTCTACGCCATCAAGCTAATCATCGATTGCAAAAATGCAGCTGTTCGGGTTTCTCGCAAGGAGTGGGAAGCGATTGAGGCCAGATTGTTGACTGTTCCAGGTGGGGAGGTAGTCGATGCTGGGGATGATTAACCCAGCTGACATCCTAATGATGCGGTGGTTGGTTACCAGGTGCAGGTACGGTGTGTATCGGCTGAGCCTGCTCTGTTTGCGATGCCAGTGCCGGTAGTGTGCCTGAGGGGCAGGTGTTGCTAAGTGGTGGTCAGCAAGGGGGCGAGTGCGGGTGTGGTTAGTGTGTTAGTGGTTTGGGTCTTTACCCCCTTTTTGATAGTGGGATGTTCGGCTATCACGCCATAGGCAGTCTTAAAATCCGACTTTCTAGTTGATGGAAGACATTTGCTAGCTTTAATTGAGGAGTGTCTGAACCAAACCCTTTTTGCTTCAAAGCTCCAAAAGCCTCTCTGAGGGGTGGGACTTAATCTCGAAGACCCATAGCAGGTCGCAAATGGCAACGCCGATTGTATACGCTATCAAGCTTCGTAAAAGGTCGAAAAGCTTGCCTCCTGCTGATGGAGGCGAAGGAGAATAATGAAAATGATTCAAAAAATCATTGAAGAATTCAAGTTCGCAAATAAAGTTAGACAAACACTGGTTGGTATAGGCTTAACAACCGCCATTTGTTATCTGCTCTTCGTCGATGGGTCCCCATCATTTCTACAACTGAATAGCCTGTGAATCCTATGGGTGATGTGATTTACCTCATAGGATTCCTTATCTCCTATAGAAATCAAGATTACGCTGCTGCTGTGGAATGTGGTCCTGAACGTTACTCCAAGAGCCCATAAAAAGCCCCCACCAATCGGCAGAGGCTCTAAAAAGTGTGTGTGTTTGGAGAGTCTGAGTGGGAAAAGGGTGCCCTGGGAATGAAGCTTCACAGATTAACGGAGTCTGCACTGGGCACCCAAGCTTGTTTACCTGCGGACCGCAACAGCTCAGCGCTCTGTTAGCGGATGGACTTAGTCCGAGCATCCAGTGCGTCTAAGCGTGCTTCCTGGATGTTATCAACAGCCTTAGTCCGAGCATCCAACGCTTCTAAACGAGCGGCTTGAATATCCTCAACGGCTTTGGTCTGGTTGTTTAAGTGTTCAAGGCGTAGCTTGTGAACACTGTTCTTGGTACGAGCGTCAAGTGCATCTAAGCGAGTAGCTTGGATATCCTCGACAGCTTTGGTACGAGCGTCAAGTGCATCTAGCCGAGCAGCTTGAATATCTTCGATAGCCTTGGTCTGGTTATTGAGGTGCTCAAGGCGTAGTTTGTGGACGGAATTCTTAGTGCGGCGGTCGAGGGCTTCGAGGCGGGCTTCTTGGATATTGAAGTTAGCAGGCTCAACAGCGGAGGCAACAGGTGAGATCGCAGCGGAAGCAACGAGAACAGTTAAGGCAGAAAGAAGTGTGCGTTTCATGGTTAAAGCTCCTTGAGGAATCAGTGAAGTATTGGACTTGCTTCATTGATTACAAGAATGCCGGGGCTAGCTGAACGCTATCTGACCGATACCTGAAGGTTGCTTAAGGGGTTTCTGAAATTGGCTGAGTAAGTTTGGTGATGGGGATCACAGGGGTGTTTGGCGGAAGTTGCCTTGGCTCACTGAATCTTAGTGCCGCTGCCTAAAAGGCTTGCGATCGCAGGAAAAACTTGAATAACTTGCAGGGTTGCGATCGGTATTTCCGACTACATCCAGTTATCATCTCGCGCTTCCCGAGCCCTACAGGTCCCTCGATTGTAAGGCTGCAAAAAACGATGCCGCCTGCGGAAGGACCATACGAGAACTCCGTTTTTCAACTCCAGACTTGCGGATAACCCGATTCAGCTTGCGCGAGAAGGCATTCACAACCGCCCAGTTCCATCCGGTCGGATCCCCCAGCTCGGGATAGGTCGTCGCCCAGTTGTGAGCCCGCGTTTCTGAGTTGTGATTCATGTGCGAGTGGCGAAGGCTCCCGTTTCGTGGCGATTCAAGATAGAGCTGAATGAGTCCCCATCCGTGACAGGAATGCCGGTACGTGGCACCCTTACATTTTTGGGGATTCACGTCATCGCGTCGGAAATGGACGTAGCCGCCTGCACCTTCGGCATAGATTTGTAGGTGAAGTGTCGGGTGTTGTCCCTGCGACCAATCGTTAATCTGATATCGGCGTTCGACATCAGACAGTGAGCGAAATTCTGTGATTTCGGTCTCAAACTCGGAGGCAAGCTCAAAGATGCGACACGGCATCGTCTCGAAGAGGTGATCCAGGATCAAACGATGGTCGTTGCCGTACGCAAAGAAATCACAATTCGGCATGACACTAAGGTGCGAGCGAACGCGACATAACGATTGCGTCAACTGGGCGGCGAGCAGAAGTTTAAAAATTCCACTCAGAAAGGTGGTTTTCGGAGCGTCCGCTGCACTCAGAGTTAGACAACTCTCGCTACTCCAGCATTCTACACAGCCGATCGCCCTAGAAAACGATCGCCTCTGCAGCTTGGCGATCGTCCCAAACATAGCTTACTGGAGCTTTCCAGCGAAGATAGAACACGGAGGCTTGAAGCGGAAAAGTAGCACAAAAAACTGCTGGGACCTTGAAACGAAACCTGTAGAGAACTTGAGTGGGAAGACAACCTGACCCTGAAAGGACTAACGGAGGCAATGGAGCTCTACTCTGTCGGCAACGGAAGCCCGTGTTGTCTCAGGAAACTAAGTTTGTCCCAATACCCTCTCTGAAAACTGATTTTGCCGTCAACAATTTGGAAGAATCCGCATCCTCGCAAGCCCAAAGGATCGCGCCATTCAAGAATAGCCCATTCGCCGTCCTCGAATAGATTTTCGGGGATACAGGTCATTTGAGCTGTGGCAAATTCTTTCGCGAACATGTCTCGGATGGCACTACGCCCATTTACGGGTGTCTCCGCAACCTGATGGTTGACGGCATCCTCAGCGTACAGGGATGCCAGGGCTTCTACATCCGCAGAGTTAAATGCGTCAACGAATGCTTGTACTACCGCCTTTGGACTCAGGTCAGTCATATTTTCTCTACTGCGCTCTAACGATTGCGTTAACCGGGCGGCGACGGTTGACGTTGATCTCAAAAATCGCGTGAATCGCCGCTCTGGTTCAACACGTTGTTAGGTGGCATTATCGCGTAATCGTTTGAAGTACATCAGTTCCCGATCACCTTCGTCAAGGTTTTCGATGAAGCCACTTCGATCAAATTCCAGCGTTGCCAGTAGCCGTTGCATCGGGACGTTGGATTGATTCGTCGATGTGAACAGTTTGGGGGTGCGGCATGCGTTGATCAAATGACGGATCAACGTAGACCCGATTCCTTGACGGCGGAATTGCGGATGGACATAGAGCATTTCGATCCAACCATTGTCATAGAACTTGTAATTCAGCACCGCGTAGGCCACCACCTTCGCGTCGATGACGGCGACATAACACGCGGATGATTCGATTTGGTCGTGAATGAACTGGACACGTGCTGGTTCGGATGCCGCAACGTGATCGAATGAGATAATCGCATTTGCATCCGTGATTTGGGCGATTCGCAATTCCATGACAGTGTCGTATGCCAGCTCACTACTAACGATACGGAAACTTTCTGGAGAAACACCATAAGCATATCGCCCAGAAATTTTCTGGATAGCACCCTGAATCTTGAAGGGTTGCGTTCTCGTTAAGAACTGGAAGGTTGCGATCTCCAGAAGGGTTGAGATCGCGTTTTACCTTTGACGGCTTCAACGACCCTGGGTAGACACAGGGTGACTCACACCCCCATAACTAGCACACTGACTGTCACATCACACTCAAAATACAGTTCACATTTCAGAAAAAGTTATCCGAGGGTCGCCCACGGGTCGCCCACGGGTCGCCCAAAAGTTATCCGAGGGTCCTCCTGGGATCCTCGGAGGACCCTTTTAGATATCTCTGGGATATTTCTGAGGGGTCCATGCGATCATCTTGACCTATGCGATCACCATGAGGTACCCATGCGATCATCTTGCGATCTCCATGAGGTACCCCCTTAGGTGCCCTTTTAGGTACCCCCTTAGGTAACCTTTTGCTGCCTGGCATCGCCATAGCACTTGGTAGTGAAATATACAAATAACCCTGAGATTCACTCTTTCTTCCCTAACTTTCCTGCTAATTCCTAATAGAATCCTCAAAAATAAACCCGTATTTACTACTTATTAATAATCCTAATTCCTAACAATAAATACCCCTACAATCCCAAAGTTTCTAACAGAAAGCCTTTTACCTCCACTTTCCTTACCTGGTAACGCCGTAACGCAATAGCGACAGCATCGTAACACTTCACCTTCATTTGTATCAGACGTTACCGAACGCCGTAACGCAATAGCGACAGCATCGTAACAGTCCAGTAACACGGACACTCAAAAGGCGTTTTCAGTCTGTTACTAAGGACTGTCTGTTACTTGGGATACTGCCCTATCTTAGCCTCTTCCCGATCTCGGTAACGCCCAAGCGACAGGGGTCGTAACACTTTAGGTCACCTGTTACCAGCCTTGTTACTGGAAAAACAGGCTAGTAACAGGCGGTAACGACCAAGCGACAGTGGGTGTAACATTTTTGTTCCAAGTAACAGATGCGGTAACAGTGGCGGTAACACCTGTTACTTCGTTGGAAAAAGTACAAAATTTATTCGTGAAAAATCCTTACTAAACTTTTTTAGTGACGTAATTATTATTTGATCACTACATCACTTTCTTTGGGAGAGTGATAGTTTTCTTTTGGAAACTTCCCTAAAAAATATCTGAAAGTTGAAAGGAGTGATGAAAAACTATCGCCTCATCCATCCAGTAGTTATTACTTTTTAGAATCCCGTTGTTGCGAGTGATGATGGTGCGAGGAGCGTTGTCTGTGTGGGTGAGCATCTAAAGTCATTCCCAGATCACGCTTACCCTGATGGATTGATGATTGATGGGTATCTAGGCGAGCACATCAGCTGAAGACTCCCCTCATTGAATAACCCCCGATGCGTCAGGCATCGAGGGTTGCTTTGTTATAGACGTTACTCATAGGTTGATGGAGCAGTATGTCTGCCCTCTGTGCCTAGAGTGCCCTTAAATGAGGAATTCTGTATTCCCTTGAAGGGGCATGTTTACAGGATGCAGAGCCAATGACTGCCAAGGGGCAAATTTCAGCGAACTGTATTTAATTTTCTTTACTTTCGCCTTGACCCGTGTATTTTTCGAGGGCAGAAGGATTAAGGGCAATGGCAGGTGCACTCTTGGCGGTTGAGGTTGGCGGTTGAGTGATCGGCATTTCGAAATGAGGACACCAGGTGATGAAGATAGGGTGCCAATCGAGCAAGGCCAGTTGCTGTTCCTGTGTGAGACGTATTGGCTGAGATGGGGATGAGGATGGGCAACCCTCACATTACACTTTCTGCCTTACGTTGCTACATCTTCTTGGTAGCGACTTACCCAAAACAAGTATCTGAAATGACTGCCCTGGCCTTTCTGGCTGTTTGCTCACGATCAACAATAATTTCCAGTTTTATAGCCTTATTTATTAATAGCTAAAACTCCTATTTCTTGCTAATAAATACCCCTACAAACCTATAGTTTCTATCAGTAACTCTCTCACCCTCCTTCCTTCCCCCCTGGTAAGGCCGTAATGTATATTACATCAGCGGTGTAAGGAATCATCCCTCTCCAGTAAGGAAATGGCCGATCCGGGTAATGCATGTGTAATGGGAGGTGTAAGGAATCCTTACTGAGACCCTTACTTTTGCCTTTCTGACGCCTTACTGCATTACTGGCCTTACCACGGAGTTCACCCGGATCTAGCTCTTGGTAAGGAGCCGTAATGTATATGTAATAGTAGGTGTAAGGAATCAGCCCTCCTCATTACCAGCGCCTTACTGATTCCTTACCCGGAAAATGGCTTAGTAAGGGGCTGTAATGACCCTGTAATGGTAGGTGTAAGGAATCCTTCCCCAGTAAGGAAGGCGGTAAGGAATCTGGTAAGGCCCATTACTCCGTTGGAAATAGGTAAGTGAAAATTCCTTACTAAACTTTTTTGAGTGAGTAACAAAATAGTGATCATCACATAAGACTTTTTAGAGTGACAGATATTTTTGTTGTGGAGATTGCCTTAGAAAACTATCTAAAAATCAAAAGGAGCGATGAGATTAGATCGCTCCTTTTGGAAAGATATTTATTGACTTTTTAACGTATTGATTAAGTCTTTGATTTGTCTGTTTGAACAAGTCTGGTTATCGCTCCGTTCACGAGTACCCCAGCTGTTTCAAGGCCTCAATCGCAGCACTTCGCTTGGCCGATTTCTTGTTGGGGGCTTCTCCTGTGGTTGCAAGCTGTTTACCCAACACCTTCACCTGGCACTCGCAGAAGAAGCCCCCCTGGCAATGGCCAAAGGCGTATTGAGGCAGTCGCACCTGATGCTTATGGCAGATTTCCTGGAGTTGAGAGATCGGGTTATCGAGGTGGATTTTGCCAATGAAAGGCCTGGCCTGGAGCTTGGCAGATGAGGGTTGGGAGGAGGAAGGGGGAGAAGGCTGAGTGGGGGCAGGAGCGGGTTGGACTGCAGTGGGAGGTGGAGCGGGCTTGGTAGGCGCTGAGGAGGGAGGTGGAGCAGGCTGGGACGGCTCAGGGAAATGCTTAGGCGGGGTAACTGGCTTAGGAGAAGTAATTGGCTTAGGAGAAGTAGCCACAGCGGTCTTGGGAGCCACCGGGACCTTAGACGCCTTCACCGGGACCTTCGTAGGCTCAGGGGGGCCAGAAGACGCCATCGGGACCTTAGAAAGCTCAGCCCTATCTGTAGCTCTGGGTCGCATCATGGCCGGTCGCTTGGCCGGTCGTAACGCCACCACCGTGCCCTGGGAGGCGATTGGATCAGGCTTTCCAGGCGTATTACGACGACTCGCCCTCATCTCATCTCGGATCAGGAGCCCGACTTGGATCGCCAGCTCCTGATCGGGATAGAGAGAATCGAGAAACGAGACCTGAGCGGCATTCAACCAGACTTCAGCCCGGTAGGTATCTCTGACCTTGGGAGTACGGGTGTTCATGACTAGAAAGGGGTTGGCTAGATTGAAGAGGGTGGCCTGGTGGGAGGTGCTGGTGGTGGAGAAGGGTTAGCGCCAGGTCGGTCTAGTACGTGTAAGCTC
The DNA here is from genome assembly GCF_043421015.1 of Leptothoe sp. EHU-05/26/07-4. Classification (NCBI taxonomy): domain Bacteria; kingdom Bacillati; phylum Cyanobacteriota; class Cyanophyceae; order Nodosilineales; family Cymatolegaceae; genus Leptothoe; species Leptothoe sp. EHU-05/26/07-4. Next base: position 386,954 of record NZ_JAXSQV010000006.1, on the reverse strand, counting down.
CGCGACGTTCTCTCTGGGTAGTTCGGGTAATCAGCTTGCGCGGATACCTCGCCGGAGGTAACCAGCGGGTGTGATTGGAGGCCATAAAGAAGCCGAGTGCCCTAAGCCCATCGACGGTCCAGATAGCAGGCTTCATGCCAGGGACCGGCGAGAATACAAACCCATGGCCCAGGACAGGCAGGGCAACGGTTTGGTGGGTGCGAGTATGGATAAAACGTTGGGTTTTCATGGGGATTCATCGTCAGATATACAGAGCTCAGCTAAATCCTCTGCCAAGCCTTCCTCAGGCACTGACCGTTGCGTCTTGTGTTGGGATGTCGCCTCATCACGACGAACGGCCATTCTCTTATAGGCATCTAGCTCAGTCATCAACTTCAACACGCGATCTGAGAATGTGTAGTCATCGCCAGGGTATCGAGCCTCTAAGTCAGCCTTCACCACATCCCGGATGTGGACTTTAGCCACTGGCCTGACCTCCCTTCGCGACTAACGCTTTCGCAATCTCATATAAGCCCTGAACATTGGCATTGACCGGATCTTCAACCACTCTGAAGTTGTACTTACGAAGCAACGGTTCAATCCCTGGAAGCATCGCACCACCCCCAAACACCAACCCCGCATCAGCGGTCTTCATAAACTTGTTCGCCAATTGCAGTGGCCTAACAAACGCTTCTGTGAACCACTCTTTCAACAAGATGTAGTAGTCGTCTTCGAAACTAAAGCGGTCATGGGCCACAGCGGCTCCATAATACATATCCCCTCGCTCAACCCCCTGGCGGATGACATGAATATCACCACTGGTTGACCGCAACACATCGGTAACACTGGGAGCCAGCGCAATCTTTTGATAGAGATCCATCACCCCCATCGGAAACGGGGCCTGATTAACGAGCTTCCTGCGATAAAACGAACTGACATTAATCGTGCCACCGCCAATGGACATAACAACGATGTTGCCATGGGTGTTCAAATCAGGCACCCCTAACAGCACACCAATCCCTTCATCCCCACACCCCAGCGGCTGGATAGTGATTTTGTGAAACCGACGACCACATTTAATCTCATGGGTCCCCGAGAGGATGTCCATGGCATAGCGTCGTAACTCTTTCGTCACCTTCTGTAGACACGTCAGCAAGTTCAGAGTAAAGACCTCGGGCAGTCCTTTCTGGTAGGTCAACAACCCGAGCACCATGATGAGCGCTGAATCCAGCTTGTTTGATTTGTCGTCCGAATTCTTCTGACAGTTATCAGGGTCGATGGCATACGCGGCACTGCCCACGGCAATATGTCGCCCTACTAGCTCGGTAGCATCTCCCAAGATATAGGTAAACACTCCTTCCTCGGGCATATCGGGCAAATCAGAGAGTCCCTCTTTGATGTAGTAGCTCGGCTCATTCACCTGAATCGTTGAGCCACGGAGTTGAGCCAGCGAATAGCCAAAATCACCGGCAGCGGTTAAGACGATGGCAGGTTCCGTTTTGGTGCGTTTGGGTACCCCGGCCTTCGGGGTGTCAGTAGCTGTAACCATTGATTTCTCGTTCCGTTACTAAAAAGCGGGTGTTTAGGAGTTCCGATTTCGGTCGGTTCGGTAGCGGTATCGGAACTCCTGCTTTTGATATTATGGCATCAAGATATGAAGATCGCAAGATGTCTATATCCCAAAATATGACGGATGCCTTGGTATGTAACAATAGGGGCGACTTTTATGACGGTGACTCACTTGGCCCGCAGCAGACGTAAAGACCCCAATTATGGGCACACCTCCGTAGACCTCCCTAAGCCCCTGCTACTCAAGGTCAGATCGGTGTGTGCGCTGAATGAGTTGACGTTTGCTGAAGCGGTTGAAACGGGGCTGGCCCTATGGCTGGAGTCCATGAATGAAGAGGTGCCGGAATGGGAGCCACCAGTTGAAGGGGAAGACAAGCGCCGGAGAGCTGAGGAGTGATGACGTTCCAGGGTGTCACGATGGCTGTGCTGCTGTCTGTCCTGCTGGGATGACGGGTACGAGAAGCAGACGGCCAGCCAACCTATAGGCCGGACGCTCAAAGCAGAGGGCTGATGGCTCCAAAAACTAGACGCTCACGATAGATAAAGGGGTGGCCCACTAGACACTGAACGGGCATCGATCAACGACGGCAAGAGCACTCGGTCGTCTGACCATATGGCGAGAATGCGTTGAGTTCTCCAAGTAATCAGACATCACAAAAAATTCACAGGTCAGATCTCAGCGCGCGACGGGATCCCTGATTCACCTAGCGGATGCGTCGAGAATCCGTCATATCGACCCGTTATTTGGCTTTAGAGGCTTTATGTAGTCTTAACTGTAAGCTGAATCTTTAGTCAATCAATCGCCAAGCAACCTATAATTACGTATCAGCCGTGAGATAACTTCACAAAATAAGGGTTGCTGTCGTCTTAATAGTAAGCTAGTCTTACTATAAGAGAACACGCAAAGGCCAATATATCTCTATTGGCCTTAAGTAACGCCATTAAATGTAGTCTAGTATGTCTATTGAGATTACTCTAGTTGTACCTCAGGTACACCACTCCTGTTAGGGCGATTGCCTGGCTGTTCTCCGCATCTCCCATCATCTATGCAACCCAATCAAGTAGGAACTGAACCATGAGAAAAAGTAGCGAACCCCTCCAAATCTATTCGTTCCGTCTGAGCGCTCGTGACATTCGCAAAATTGATAGCCAACAAGGTGAAAGCCGGACGGCTCGCTTGAGAAGTCTGATCTCCGCAAATACGGCTCCTCAGCAGAAAACGGCGTCTCAGCGGAAAGTCGCCACGTAGCAAAAAGCCGCCTGACCAAGAGGAGTCAGGCGGCTCTGAGTGGTTTTACATTGACTTCAGAACACTACCCTGAATGCAAATGTAATCCGTACAGTAAAAAGAGATTACATATATATAAATAGCATGAAAAATTCTTTTTGCCCAGCCTCTAATAAAAATTCTCAGGAGATTGATTGCTCTCAATCGTTTTGGAGGCTACTCAAAACGGTGGCCCACTATCTAGAAGTGCCAAATCGCCACATCAAGAAACTCAAGAAGCGCTTCTTCACCCTCAGCCTGGGCCAACAGCAGCTTGTCACTCAAACCTGGATCCGCATCGGGCATCTACAGGATTACGGCATCCGACTCGGATTCCTAAGCAACGAGGGAATCATCGGCATTGATTCGCCCTTGGACGCATTAACGATTCTCTTTGAAACCGCTGAGCACGATATAGAAGACGCGATCTGGCAATGGAACGTTACGAAAGAATTGCTAGACCGTGTCAGCGCACTTAACGCAATCCAGGGGGCCTTGGCATGAACACCCTCAGGGGGAGATGGGGGGGAGTCGCCCGAGACCCGCCTTGGGAGTCTCTTCCGTAATCGTTTTTCCGTAATAGATTGTCAAATCAGGTTGCAGATAATTGAAACCCTTTATTTCAGTAGTTTTTGGAAAACTCAGTTGTGCAAGGTGTCTTGAGGCAGAAAAAAAACTCACACCTTGCTCCAAAGTTCCTACACCAGGACAAGTCGTGAGTTTTCCAATGTTGATGACCACACTTAGGAGGCCCTCAAGTATGAATTTAATGCAAAAGTCGAAAGACTTTTCATATTGTACTCGATTTACACTCGCCACGTCACTAAACAAGAGATTTATTTTGGCAGGAGGGACTGAGTCATGAGTAGTACGCCTAAAACGCCTTCCACTAAAGCAACTGGTGGCGACAATCTCCAGATGCCAGAACCATCGCAACAGCCAAAGAGACTCAGAGGCCTTCACGATCGCATTGCGGCGTTGTTGAGAAAGGCAGCAGATCTCAAGGCTAAGGCCAGAGCAAAGAAACAAAAAACTGCCAAAATCGTTTCTTTGCTTATCGCGTCACTGGCAGCAATATTGATTTTCAGCAGCAGGCCATCCAATGCAACAATTCGGCTATATACGAGTATCCACGTCTAAAGAAGAGCAACTCACTAGCCTCAAGAACCAACACCAAATGATGATCGATGCAGGTGTTCCTGAAGAGAATATTTTCATCGATCATGGTGTGTCCGGTTGGAAAAAAATCAAACGTCGAGGGTTCGAAGCTTGCTTAAATGCCTGTCGTAATGCAGCCAAATCTGATGAGGTGACGTTATTTATCTCGAACGATAAGCGATTTGGCAGGTTGGCTGCTCAGGGCATGTTACAGCTCGAAGAACTGGAAACGAAGGGGGTCAGAGTGTTTGACCTGCTAACCCGTAGCTATATGTCCGTTAAAGGAGACCACTTCTTGGTAACGGGTCTAAAGCTGATAGTGGGCCAACAGGAATCACAGCGCCTGTCTGAAATGCAGTTGCGGAATTATGAACAGCGCAGGGCTCAGGGCAAGGCCATGGGGGGTAAGCCTCCTGCTGGGTATCGCCGGAATCCTGAGGACAAAGGTCGTTATGAAGTTATCCCAGAATTTAGGGAGCCCCTGAAAGAATTAATTCAGTGGGCGGCTGATGGGGTTAGTCTTTACCAAATCGCAAAGCGAATACAGGCGGATGACGTACTAAGCGAAATATTCAAAAAACGTCAGGGGGCGAATCCGCAGCTCCCTAGAGAGACTACTCTTAGGACATGGTTACAGAACCCAGTGCTCAGGGGGCACTTCTTCTACAAACAGAAGGGTGTGATTGTTCACAAAGCCTACGATTGCCATGAGGCAATCATGAGTGATATTCAATACCGGGCGATTCAGTATCACTATCAAGCCAACCAAGAAAATTTAGCCCGATGGGGTGGCCGGAAACACCCGATCAGTTCGTCTTACCTACGGTGTGGTATCTGTGGCGGCAAGTGCTGTATTCAATACTCCGCAGGAAATAAGCCTTGGGGACGAAAATATGGCAGATGCCGGAAGGAGAACAACTGCGATCATCGTGCCGGAACCCGAATTCAAATCATAGAGCAAGCTATCCAGCAAAAATTGGCCTCCCAAGCCAGTGATATTGCCAAACTGGTGGTTCAGCCCAAGACTGATGAAATTGCTCAGCAACGGGTAGTGGCTCTAGAAAGAGAGCTAGATGAAGCTAAGGCGATGGCCTTACGATCCAGTAGGAAAGGAGCGCAGGCAATGGTGGATGAGATTGAAGCAGAACTCAGAGCCGCAAGGCACCAAGCTCAACAGACCCAGCCGGTAGACCTTGATGCCTATAAACACTACCTAGACTTACTCCGAGAGTCCGACACCCTGGATTACCTGGATGTAAATGAACGCCACGAGGTTTATTACGCCTTGGTAGATAAGGTAGTGATTCTGGACGGTGGTGTGTCTGAGGTCATAACTATATGGGGCTGAGACGAACGTCCCACCCATTGCTCTTATATTTCCCTAGCAACTGGCGCGTTTATTCACTCAACTTCACTGGAAGATGAGCTTTGATCCAATATCAGAGGGTCTACTGTTGAGATCTTGAGGGTTGAATACCGACAGGGGGTGGATCAGCATCACGGTGACAAGCTTTTATCGGGGAATTTAGCCCTCCGATGAGCCCATCAGGTGGAGGTGTCCCCTCGGGCAGCACAGTAAACAGAGGATCCTCTGGATAAGGTCTTGGTTTTACTGTGCTGTCATCAGAGTCCTTGACAATAAAGGCGTGTAGACGCTGCTGCCATCCGGTCACGGCAGACTTAATTAACCCCTCGATGAACTGATTGAGTTCCGCAAGCTGCTCTAATGCCTGCTCGGTGAACGCCTGCCGAGTCTCAGCGCTCGGCGTTACCCCTTGCGCTTTGATCTGTTTTTTAGTGACCTCCTTTGAGATAGCAGCTCGGCCCTTCTCACTCAAGTTGGTTTGCATCACGCGGACGCGTTTTTTGCGCCCATCAATAGTGGTCCAAGGTTGCCTCGCACACGCCGTAATAATTCCCAGATATTTATCGAGGAATTTGCAGACCGTACTGATGGGGTCTTCATCCCAGACAAATTCTTTCCCCCAATATTTTTGTGACCAGAGATTTAGCATCCCCGCATTGGCCGCCAAGAGTTGGGCAAACTCGATGACATCTTCCCGATCCAGGGCAATCTCATCATCGACGCCATTCAAGATGCGCTGAACCATCCGGTGCTGCCCCACCCCATCGGCCAGTTGTAAGGTCAGGAGGGCTTTAGAGCCCTTTAGCTCCTTCAACCCCTGTAGGATCCCGGTCTGGCTCAGGGTTTCCAGATGGTCATCGGAGATAAGTTGGATAAGCTGCACTACCTGGTCACTCTGGGAACCCAGCTCAATTGCCGCTCTTAGTAACATTTGAGCTAAGAGCCCCTGTTGATTTTCGAGTGTGTGAATCAGTTCTTTATTTTCCAACGCAGAGTCTGGGAATAACCGACTCAGCTCCAGCTTCCGCCGATGGCAATTCAGAATGAAACCCGACTCAGTTGGGTCGAGGAGTGCTGAGCGGTACGCCAACGCGTCTAATACGCATGTTCCATCTTCTCTCGTGATAGTTTGGTAGTCCTCCAGCGTTCGTTTACCGCGAGCAATGGTTCGGCACCGCATCCATTCCGCCGCGTTGATTTTTTTATCCAGCAGGGTTTTGATGGCTTTGTTGGTGCCGGGGTCACTGCGTACCTCTCGCACAGACCAGTCGAGGGCCTTACATTTATCGAGCAGCAGATCAGTTCGAAAGAACCGTTGTCGTGCCGCCCAGGCTTCATACTTAGCCGCCCAATCAATCGCCCAGTCCAGGTTTTTGAGCTGCGCCTTCACCTTGGTCGTATCCCCTTTCAACAGGGCCAGATAGCGCTGATTTTCCTGGCGTTCTTTATCCGCCCAGTACGACTCGGTGAGCTGCTCAATACTGGTAAACGACTCGCGAGGGCTGTATACGCACAGTTTGGGGGTATCGCCACGCAACAGGCTACGGCACCGGCTAAAGAATTGGTTAACAGAACTGGCTGCCATTTTTGGTGACGCGGCGCAGTACACCACATCAAAGTCACGTTGCAGGTCAATCCCGGTTTCAGCCAGCCGGGTCAGAATCACAATCTGGGCATCGCGGACTGTTTCGTCCGGCTTGGCCGCAAACCCTCGTTTTTGGGTTTTAGTTGAGTAGGTGCCGTCTCGAAACACCACGCGTACGCCCGCCTGTTTGAGGGCTCGTCTTAGTTTAGAGGCCGTTTTTTTGTGATTGAAATAGCCCTTGAGGCCCCGTGCCTTTCGAACACTGCCTGCCAAGACCAGAATCTGTTTCCCGGCCAGAGCATCATCGATCAGCGACTGATAAAACGCGCCTGCCCCCGAAATCGTCTCCCCGTGTTCATCCTCATCATCTAAAAAGAGGTCAACCTTAACGGGTTTCCGTGGCTGCTCGCGGATCAGCTCAACCACTTTGACCGGTTCGCCGGATATATCTGCAAGGAAATCGACCGTAATGGGATTGATGTCGGCGTTCAACCAGAGCTGGACTGGGACTTCTTTGATCAATGCTTGCAGTTGGGCCAGGTTCGGATCGGCGGCATCACCCAATAGGCCCTTGAGCACTCGCAATATCCAGGTATCGGGCTCGTCTGCCGCCAGATAGTCCACCCGCTGGCCTTTGATCTTATAAAGGGACTCCGCAGGCGTATCTAGGTTGCCACCCTGGTTGAACGTGCTCCCTGTGTCATCCGCAGACGACTTCATCGTCAGCCCTTTTGCACTGAAGCGGGCCGCTTTCTCAATCGATAAGGTCTGCGTCGGACTGACCCCGTGGTACGTCAGATTTCCATAGCGTTGTTGCAGATAGACCGCCAGTTGAGCTGCAAACTCAGTTTTGCCACACCCGGTCTCACCTGAAATGACGACCGGGCCGTCATAGCGGGCAATCCGCTCGAAGTCTACTTCGTTCATTGCACTACCCGGATTGATGACCCGGTCGTTAGGCATGGCTTTGCCCCGAGCGCTATTGAGAAGGGTTTGCCGGTGTTTCCGCTCAATCTCACGGTAACGCTGGGTTTCAGCCTTGGCAGTGTCGACATCCGGTACCGTTGCGATATCCAGGGGGGTGCAGTCCTGGCCGACCGCTGCCGCCCATTTTGCCGCCGTGGCCGCCGCTTTTTTGACTTGCGCATGGGCGGCCTTGAGCGTCGCATCTGTCTTGCCCGCTTCGTTTGTCACGGCACTCCAGGCGGGGCGATACTTCCGAGGGGCGACGTCTTGAGAGTGAGCAAAGCTGGTGATGGTCCAATTGCCAGGTTGTTGGCAGAAAATTCGAGCCACATCCGATCGCCCACCTCGGTAGGACGGTTCCTGGGGATCGCATAGCCTCAGGCCATCATGTTCAGGGCCGATGTCTCCGGCTGCGATGGTTTGTCCGTTACTTAGGTAAAGGGTGTGTTCTCTATCCAGTGTTACCTTTTGGGCCTTTTCGATTCGTTCGTTGGCCAGATTGGAGCACTCTTCTGGTGTCAGGTCTGGCTGCTCTTTTTTGATGTGCTCTATTACGTTGGCGGTGCGCTCAGGCTCTTTTAGCTTCCTGCTCTCCTTGATTCGGTGCTCAACTTCGGCCAATTCTTCAGGGGTTGGTTCTGGAAGGGTGTCAATATCCAGAACGTCTCCTTTAAATAGTTGTGGTGCGGGTCTGCGTTGCTCCCATTCATCTGGGACGATGGCACCTGCTTCATAGACCAGACGTTCTGCGGAAAACACTGAGAGATCTACCAGCGTCCGTTGATGGATGGCCGTGACTCCGGTTTGGGCATTGGCCCTCGCTAGCTTATGAAAGCCGTGTCCGTTCAGCCAGGTGCGAACTTTGAGAACCTGCTTCAGCCGCTCAACATCACCACGGACCATTAAATACGTGTGGTGTCCAGTGGCTGGCTTAAGGCATGCCCCTGTGGCCTTGTCGTAAATGCTACTACTAGTGGACATCGTCACCACTCGTCCGCACCTTTCCAGTTCGGGCACACAACTCACCAACGCCTGCCAAAATTGATCAGCATCTAGCTCGGGTTGACTCGGTTCAGGGTCGTGGTCTAGTAGAACCGCATGCGTATCTTCTGGCCATTGGTAGTACTCTTTAGATCGACTAATGGCAGTCTGAGTATTCAGACTACTAAATTTCTTTAGCTTTCCGAGTTGGTCCTTTGGAAAGACCCGGTTGATGCCCGGATGGGATGGCACACCTAGGGTGAGGGCCTCATTCTTTTTGAGCGTTCCAATCAGATTGGCGAGCCCGACTAGCGGATTATTTCTAAATTCAACCGTGCGGGCTTCGCCTTGACTAATGCCTAAGTAATGGTTCTCATCCTTAGTCGGCTTTCCATCTACATTAAGGATTCGTTTTTGGACACTGCCCCGTGTGGCCTTGATGACTCCAATTTGGAAGGTGCTACTCATGACGCCGCACCCCCATCTGCTAGAAGTGCAACGCCGCTACATTGTCTGCTTACTGTATCGCCCAGTAATGCTGCCAGTAGTGAATCTGAGCAGCATTACTAAGCTAAGCATTTACCAGTTTCACCTGCTGCTCAAATACAAAGTTGTGAACAGTACTGGGCTAAATTGTCAGGTCCCTTAATGGATCGGATTGATTTGCAAGTAGTGGTGAGTCGGTTAAAGCCTGAAGAAATCACCGGATATCAGTCGGGCGAACCGTCAGAGCCAGTGCGTCAGCGTGTGGAGTTGGCTCGATGGCGATCGCAATCTAGGTTTTCGAGTGAACCTAAGCTACAGTGCAATGCCGATTTAGAAAGTCGGCATCTGCGTCAATGGTGTCAACTGGACGATTCATCACGCACCTTATTGGAAACCGCAGTGCGTAAGCTGGGGTTGTCAGCCCGTGCCACTGACCGGATCTTAAAAGTTGCTCGCACAATTGCCGATCTTGCTGCTGTTGACAGTTTAGAGTCTACCCATATAGCTGAAGCGATTCAGTACCGTACGATAGATCGCATGCAGTAATAAGCTCATCGGAACTTATGCGGAACTTATTTAGAAGATGTGCCGACAGGTGCTACTAGTTAAGTTCGAGAAAATATTCATTTATGAAATGGCTCTCAAGTGCTGTTACTGAGGACGCTATATCATAGTTGTTCGTAGATACGTTGGGTGATTCACGAAGTAAATTATGGCCATCAATGCGGCTAAACTCCAAGCGGCTCTCTATAATTTTGTCAGCGGCACAAATGATATTGAAGGGGTAGCCTTAGTCACGCCGGATGGTTTACCCTTGGTGGCTGTGCTACCAAGCCACATGGATGAAGAGCGAGTATCAGCGATGTCGGCAGCCCTTGTCTCCTTAGGGGAGAGGATAGGTAGTGAGCTATTGCGGGGCAAAGTCAGTCAGATTGCGATTGATGGAGAAGCCGGTTACTGCATTTTGAGTAACTGTGGAGAAGAAGCTGTTTTTTTGGTGCTAGCTACCCGCATGGTTAAGAAAGGCATCTTGAACCTTGAGGTAAAGCGAGCTGTGGGTGAACTTCAAGCGCTATTGGTGTAGTCCCCCTGATTTGTACGATGGTCAGGAGGCTGCAATTAAAGCAATTCTCCAGAACAATTCTGGTTGATATATGCTGTTCAATAGCGCAACGCTAATGCCGTATCGTCGCTATCGTACAGCATGTCTGTCAACGGTTATCTCTCAGATATTTCACTGCCAGAGGTTTTCCAGCTTTTGCAAGATGGCAAAAAGACGGGACTGCTTTCTATTCAGGGACTAACGACTCCTGGTCAAGCACAACCTAAGTTCTATTTCATATGGCTTCATCGTGGTCGTATTGTCACGGTGACAAATCGGTTGGATTGTCGCTGTCTCGCTACTTTAATTAACCATCGTCGTTACCTCAGCACCACGATGATAGAGCGGTTGATTCGTCGTTGCCCTGTGGATGAACCTTTGGGAAGATTTTTACGTGCTCAAGGAGTCTTAAGCCCCAAGCAATTACAAATCTTGTTCGCGGCTCAAGTCATTCGTCAGATTTGTGATTTATTCCAAGTGCCAGATGGTTATTTTACATTTGACCCGGATGCGCCCCTGCCTAAGGTGGAAATGACTGGCCTCAGTGTCGTTGCTACTGAGGTGGTTTTGCCAGGACTGCGTATTTTGAAAGATTGGACAGCCTTTAAAGACAAACTACCCCACCCGCAGTCGGCCTTAGTCAGTCTGATACGCGGTCAGCCTAATGTACGTATTAATCAAGCGGAGTGGAGTGTCTGGCGGCTGATGGATGAAAAAAAATCCCTTAGTCAAATTGCTCAGGGCTTGATGCTGCCCATTGAAGAAGTTCAGCGTATTGCATTTCGTTTAATCTTTATTGGGCTGGCTGAGGAAGTACCCATGATGCTTTCAGAGGCAGCTGATACGCCTGACTCAATTTTTACAGATGAATCTGGAGAGCCGCTCAGTCCTAAATTTTTCCGCAATCTAATCGAGTTTTTACGCCAGGTACCAAAGTCCTCTTAGATAGGTGTGGGAAAACGGTGCTATGCTAGTAAGTGACTCGGATCTATGCGATCGCAACGCCCAAATCTTGTCAGGACCGGAAGGTAGCAGCAATACGGGATGCTTGAGATAGGCGTAGTCTCCGGGTCTCCTCTGTTTTTATGGTGTATCTGCTCCATTCAGGTACGGCTATCCGACGGTTGAGCACGCTACACACTGTCGAGATCCGCTGTTAAAACTGAAGATATGAAAGTGATGGGGCTTTTTCACTTATTCACCAAATATTGTTAGAGGAGTATGGGGTCGTGGCAGACTTTGGCCAGTTGGTGCAAAAAGCATTCTATTTAGGTGTAGGCTTAGCGTCTTATGCATCTGAAAAAGCAGGTGATGGGTTTAGTGATCTACGACTACAGGCCCAAAAGCTAGTCGATGAGTTGGTGGCTCGTGGTGAAATTACGGCTGATGAAGCTCAGAAAATAGTCAACGATATGGTTGACCGTGCCCAGAGCTCAGCTGCTGCGACTGAATCTACCCAACCTGCTGATAGCGCACCCCGTAAAATTGAAATTATTGAAGACGATGAACCTGACGATCGAGCAGCAACTGATGCTCTACGTAAAGAAATTGAAGAGCTTCAGACTGAGTTGCAACGTCTGAAAGACGACGACGATTGAGTTTAATATTGAGGGTTTTAATTTTTAGTTTTGGGTTAACAGCTGTTAACTCTGTTTACCCATAAGCATGACTCAGGGGTGATGTATTGGGTGGTCATCAACTAAGAATTCAACACTCAAAAATCAGGATTTCTTCTATTTCTCACCTTTCTGAGAGTTTATTCTTTTACCTATGGCTCTTCTTGACTTTCCATCGTTATGGACGACTGGCTAAAACAACTACAACAAGATCTGCAAGAGGCTGTTCACAGTACTTTAGAGCAGACTGAACAATTCTTGGATGTACTAGCAGAGCAGGCTGTAAATGTTGTGAGCCCAGTATTGGATGCCGCAGATGAACTGGCTGATGAGCTAGCGGAGCAGGTGGTGGAAAATATCTCACCGCCTATATCCCAGGCTCTTGATGATTTAGAAACTCAGCTGGATCCCGTAGTCGGTTCCATGGTGAGCTGGTGTGAGCAGACCATGGCTCCAATCCATCAAACCCTCACACCCTGGCTACAGAACCATCCCAAGTGTGCAGGTTGCTCTTATTATCATGGTGAGAGTTATGGTGGGCAGATGCTGGTTTGTGCGCTCCATCCCCATGGACCAGAAGATTATGATGAATGTCCCGATTGGGAGAGTGTGTGGCCGAAACCAGACGGGGATTGAGAAAACGCATGTAGGGGTGTTGCATGCAACACCCCTACATACATCCCTACGTCAATAATGGATAAAAATGTCCAACCGGTCCCTGGCCTGTGCCGATCCGGAGCGAGTAGTTTAATGCCTGTGTGACATACTCTTTAGCGCGTTTAGCAGCCTCAAATGGCGTATGACCCAGGGCGAGATTGGCAGTAATGGCTGCGGAAAGGGTGCAGCCAGTGCCATGGGTGTCGGCGGTGTCGATGCAGCTGGTGGTTAGCTTGGTTAGGGTCGTGCCGTCATACCAAACATCAATGCCGCGCAGTTCGTTATCAAAACCACCACCTTTAACGATAACGGCTTTGGCACCCAAACCATGAATAGCCTGGGCTGCGGTTTTCATATGTTCTAGGGTCTTAATAGATTGACCGCTGAGGATTTCAGCTTCGTAGCGATTGGGGGTGAGAACCGTGGCGAGAGGAATCAGCTTTTTTAGAGCTGCGATCGCATTATCATCTATTAGCTGTGCCCCTGTGCGCGATACCATGACCGGATCAATCACGCAGTCCACATCGACCAACCCCTTGAGATAATCAGTCACCGCCTCAATGATCGGTTGATTGAGCAACATGCCCGTTTTCAGAGCCTGAACCCCCATATCAGTAAACACTGCCTCAATCTGAGCAATGATAGCCTCTGGGGCTAGGGCATCAACCCGCGATACGCCTTGGGTATTCTGAGCTGTAATGCATGTAAGCGCACTGGTTCCATGAACAGCATGGAATGAAAAGGTACGCAGATCTGCCTGAATTCCAGCCCCCCCACCGCTATCTGAGCCAGCGATGGTTAAAGCAACTGGTGGAATATAAGCCATAAAAAACCGCTACCTATCGCGACTGTCGCCGCCGCTGCAGGAAATCTGGAATATCCAGATCGGGGGCAATACTGGGGCGATTGCTTGGGATACTTGATGGTAAATCAGCTGGTTTAGAACCGATTGAAGATGGCCGTTGTAGCGGAGCAATCCTTGATGGAGACGTGGCAACGGCAGCCGTACCACCAAATTCACTATTACTATTGAAACCAGTGGCAATCACTGTAATGCGGACTTCACCCTGCATCCGCTCATCAATTACGGCACCAAAGATGATGTTTGCGTTAGGATCAACCGCCTCGTAAATAATTTCTGCTGCGGCATTCACCTCATGTAGGGTCATGTCGTTGCCACCCGTGATATTAAGGACAGCCCCCGTCGCGCCATCAATGGAGGTTTCTAGCAACGGTGATGAAATTGCCGCAATGGCTGCTTCACGGGCACGGGATTTACCAGAGCCCACACCAATACCCATCAAGGCAGAGCCTGCATCGGCCATAACGGCACGTACATCAGCAAAATCAACGTTCACCAAACCAGAAATGGTGATGATGTCAGAAATGCCCTGTACACCTTGGCGCAAAATATCATCAGCGAAACGAAAGGCCTCTTGTACCGGGGTTTGCTCTGAAATAACTGACAGTAGCTTGTCATTAGGAATAATGATCAGGGTATCTACGCATTCCTGTAGCGCCATGATCCCTTCTTCTGACTGGGTTGTGCGACGACGACCTTCAAAGGTAAAAGGACGAGTAACAACACCAATGGTGAGTGCGCCTGCTTCTTTAGCAGCTTCTGCGACCACGGGAGCTGCGCCGGTGCCAGTGCCCCCACCCATACCGGCAGTGATGAAAACCAGGTCCGCACCTTCGATTGCGGTGGAAATTTCATCCCTTGATTCTTCAGCTGCTTTTTGGCCAATGGCTGGATTGCCGCCTGCGCCCAATCCACGGGTCAGCTTTTGACCCAGCTGTAATGGATTAGCGCTATTCGCTTTAGTCAATGCTTGAGCGTCGGTGTTCAATGCCCAAAACTCAATACCCGATACGCCGGTATCGATCATTCGGTTAACGGCATTGCACCCGCCACCACCTACACCAACAACCTTAATCCTCGCCATACTCCCAGGCACAATATCATTCCCCATAGCTGCATTACTCAACGCAGGTTCATTACGATGATTATTATTCATATCAGACATATTGAGGCCCAGACCCGAATTTCCGTGAGAGTTGTGTGAGGATGATTTAGACATAGGGCAAAGGTATACGAGATATCAGTGAGCTATTGACCCAATCAGTCACAGAACACACGCGACTGCCGCAAAAGTAAGAACTAACTATATAGCAATTACAAACCAAGCAGGGCAGGTCTCCGCCAATAGAAGATTGAGGTAATTCATCAATCTAGGCAGAGAAAGCTTGAAATATGCTTTCTCAAAGCTTCACAGAGATTTTAAAGATTAATTTCGAACACTATGGGGGCATATTCTAGTCAACTATACGGGAACTTGCTTAAAAAACCAACTCAACTTACTGATTACTTCAAGAATTTAAATGGGTAAGAACTGGCTTCTAAAAAGCGCAAACTAACCATATGGATTGAAAACAAAAGATAGTCGTTATAAGGGGCCGATAAATATCAGTATCTATAACCGAAGACTACTACGTAGTAATGTATTGAGCGATCTCAAGCGACATTATTTTTAGGCTGTTTTAAGGGGCTTGAGTCTTTGTTGCCTGGAGTATTTCTAAGGTGGGATTGTCGGGATTACGCAGGTCAATGAAGGCGATTTCTTCGATATTCATTTTGGCGTTCAAATTTCGCATTCGATCGAGGGCAGTCAGTTGTTTAGAAAAATTCTGCCCATAGGGACCCATGTGCACAATACCAAGGTCTGTATGCAGAATTAAATTGGCTGGATCACGCCAATCAAGAAGAGAGACGGATACCGGATTTTTTTGTAACATTTGGTAGATGTCCGACCAGTGTTTTTGATACGCCGGACGCATGCCCTGAACCTGTAGCTTGGGTTCTTGAGACCCTAGTTGAGTAAAGCTGTTGTAGGGCATCCAATAGCCGTTGGCATCTAAGAGCCCCATCTGAGAAAAACTCTGGGGATCATCGTCTAGAGACTTAATGGCAACGTCCACATTTGGAAGAGCGATCGCAACCGGTGTTCGTTCCCGAATGCGGATATTTAAACCGGGGGGTAACAGCCGCCGCCTAACGATGGCGTCCTCGATAGGTCCCTTATCGGTCAAGGCATGTTCTAAATCTAGGGGACGTACCTTTAAAAGGGATTTAGGATAGTCAATATCTATTAGTTCATAAACCTCTTCATCGGGCAGCAGTTGATTACCACTGAGGTTGATCTGCTCAGTGGAGTGAATATGCCAACGATTGGATGTAGCTAAACTCAAACAGCCTAAAGTTAACCCAACCATGGCCGTTTGCCGCCATAGCTGTTGCCAAAAAAGTCTTTGACGCCGCTGTTTGAGGTCTTGCCGACGGCTGGCCAAGGTTGCTTGAGAGTATTCAGGAATGTCTGGCATGGGAGGTGTAATGAGTGACTGTTGGTGGTGCCAGTGGGGAAAAGGAGAAGCGGCGTTTCGACGGGAGCTTGCCAAACGAAGCGTTAGAGCGAGGTGGCTAATGACTGATGTTATCCAGTAATGAGGTTAATTTAGGTCTCCTGGGATAGCTGGAGAATATATTTAAGCATTCAGCTTTGCAAATAGTGCAGATATTCTGACACTTCTTGGAAAAAAAGTAGTGCCCGGGATGATCTGTTTATTAGGACGAGGCTATGGGTGAAGGGGGCGGTTTTGAATTTTAAGGTTTGAATTCAGTGCCGATCGCTATGCTGCATTTTCCGTTGCCTGTAATGTTTGTGCTAAGAAACCATGCCACTGTTTAGCCAGTTCCACATCTGTAAATGGAATCTGTGGTGTTTTACCGTCTTGTAGATTGAGCTGGATGACGGCCTCACTTTTTTTAGCTGTACCTTTGACTGTTTGAGTAAATGCGTCGTCACCCTGGATCAGCAGATCGATGGTGCGAATCTGAGCAAATTGGATGGTTTGCAGATCGATGACGCCTTGACGAGTGGGTAAGCCCCACGTCAGTGTACGCTCTACTTGCCCTAGAGCGGCATAGATATCGTACTTAGCACGTTCAAACTGAGTAGCCCATTGCTTATAGGTTTCGACTTTTTTGTACTCGTTCCAGCCTGCCCAGGTAATCCAAAAAAAGAAGATCAGCAAGGGAAGCCAGAGTAAACCGTGAATCATGGGGCGTGCACATAGGTATTTATGCTTCCATTGTAAAGTCTTGCAACGAGGCGGTCGTTGATCTTTCGCATTGATGAAAGATGATGACAAGGTTTGTACTTAGTTTGCGCTAAGTCGGCCTCAAGACTTCAAAACCATACTATTTCTGAGAGGAGACGGTAACTTGCTTTACTTACCTTCTTTATTGGCAGTGACTCCCGCCACTGTTGCTTGGAGCCCCAAAGTGGGTCTCGTCATGATCATTTGTAACGTACTTGCGATCGCACTCGGTAACTACGGTATCAAGCATAAGAACGTTGGCCTTGGTCTACCTTCCTCCGAATTTTTCGGTGGCATGGGCCATGGTGCAATGTTGGCTTGTACTAGCCTAGGTCACGTGATCGGTATTGGTGCCATCATCGGTTTGGCCACTATCGGTGTGCTCTAAATCCGTTAGAGATCATCATCCATCAGGCTATCTAGCCCTATCGGCTAGATAGCCTGACTAGATAGGCTCAAATAACATTTCACTTTAAGAACATCTCAATCAAAAGCTGGGGAATAAAATCGCCAGCTTTTTTTTGTGTGGGATGTGGGACGTAGGGAGTGCGTTGCCCTAGGGAGTGGGATGGAGGCTAAAACACACATCCCATATCAGTGAAAATACGTATTCTCCATTTTCCATTTCCTAATCCCCACTTCTGACTCCCCACGCCCCACCTTTTAATTAATAACTGCCTGGAGACGTTTACGAAATTCTCCTTTGGGATGCCCACCTTTGACCTCACCTAAAATTTTGAATTCCCCTTCAGGCTCTTCGCAAATGATGTAAGTGGGCCAGCCCATATCTGATTTATCAGGGTATTGGGTCAGGAGCACCCGTCGGTATTTGCGGTATGTGGCTGTATCCTGCATTTTGATATCGATAAAGTCTAGGCCTAGCTCGCTGGCGACTTTGGCGTCGTAAAAGGACATTTTGTGACAGATGCCGCAGTCTTCGGAAGAGAATTTTAGAACAGATTTAGGCATAGTGAGGTTCTGGAGGCGAAAATGTTGGCAGGGGCAAAACGTTGTAGAGAGGTTGCATACAACCTCTCTACAACGTTAATTCTAAAATGACTCTGTTTGCCGCTCCCGCATAAACTTATCCAACGGTCGTAATACTGGACAAGGCTCTCCGTTCTGTAGGTTGTCTGGATTACTCCAGGTGAAAGGGGCTTGTTTCGCGGCACTCATCCATAGCAGACGTTTGGCGCGGGTCATGGCGACATAGAGGAGACGAAATTCCTCTGCTTTTTTGAGGTCGTTGGCACGGTGCCAAGCTGTTTGCATCTCAGGAATGGTTTGATTGTCGTGGACGTAGGTACGGATTTGGGCGCGGGCAACGTCGGGTAGGGAGACGCTGCCAAGAAACTCACCCTGGGGAGGTATCCAGGATTCGCCGGGGATTAGTTTTGCGTGGAGGAAGGGGAGAAACACAACATCCCAGTCTAGACCTTTAGCTTTGTGCATGGTAATGATCGTGAGCTGCCCAGCTCGAGTGTATTGAGCCTCCGTATCTTCGGCCTCAATGGCATCAAACCGTTCAGAACTGACGATTTCTTGGAGTGCGCCAATCATGGTGCTGAGGCTACTCTCTTCAGTAGTTTGCTGAGCGATACGGGCTGCCAGTTTGTCAGCGGTGGCGAGCTCGCTTTGGTTGTAGTTGAGGGTGGTGCCTAGAAAGGGGATCAAATGATAGGGGGGTAAGTCGAAGCGGGCGCGTAGCAGGCTAGTGCAGTAGCGACGGGCATTGAGCGCGGCCTCATGGGTGAGTGGTGGTTCAAGGGGACCAGGGTAGAGAAACTGTTCTGGATTGGTGGCGAGGGGGTTGAGATCTTGGGTGGGAATGCGTTGGCGATCTACAAGAACGCGCAGGGCTCCTTTGAGATAGTCAGGAGAATGGGGCCGTTCGATGAATAGGAGTAGGTGCAACATTTCGAGAGGGACTTGGGTGTTGCGATCGCGACTGCCCACATCATAAATTTTTAGCCCAGTTGTCTCAGCAAAATCAAAGCCTAAGCGTTCAGCATCTTCTAGAACTTCTCGAATAAATCGACCTTGACGATTTTCTCGCACCAACACTGCCAGCGTGGGTGGTGCTGGTAGTGCATTTGAAGAGGTGTTTTCTTTCTCTTCTTTCCAATTATCAATTAGTTCTTTTACCTTTTGCGCAATTTTCTGAACAGATACATTGATGTCGGCAGGTTTCATAAGCTCCACACCTTGACCCAAGGGTGCGGGGTTGGCATTGGGTTGTGGGTCATTGGGGGGCACGGGCAGGATAGCCTGTGCTCGGAATGGTGGCTCTTCCCTAGGGAATTGTTGGTTAACCCATTGCAATACGTAGTTAGCAGCATCCATGATTTTTGGGGTGCTGCGCCCGGCCTGGTCAATGGTGGCAAGGCGATCAGGTCGGTTGGCGTCACAAAATTGATTGAAGAAAACCGGATCGGCAGGGGTGAAGGTAGAGTTAATGGCCTGGTTGGGGTCGCCGACGCGGACGAGGTTGGGGGAGCCCCCCCTGTCCCCCAAATTTGGGGGATCTGGATAACCAATTGCTTCTGGGTCAACATCAGGATTGGCCGCCAATTTCGCCAATAACCTTGTCTGTAAAGGTGATGAATCTTGAGCTTCATCCTCAAATACAGCAAAGAATTGGCTTTGCCAACGACGGCTGATGTCTGGATCTTCTAATGCCTTCAGTGCAGCCAAAATCATATCGTCGTAGTCGATTAGACCTCGCTGACTGAGAAGGGTTTGGTATTGCCCGTAGAGTCCGGCAGCGATATCTAAGAGTTGATAAATGTTAGGTGGAGCTTGCTGACCAATACGATTCAGGTCGGCAGGCTGAAGGCCTGAACTTTTAGCTTCGTGGATAGCGGTGTAGGCCAGGGCTGGCAGTATCTCGGTGCGGAGTACTGATTGCCGTCGCAATCGTTCAGTTTCTTCCCCGTCAAAGCTTTGGCCTTCCACAAGCCGATGATAAAGGGCTGGTGCTTCATGAATCCAAGATTCTACAGCCGTGCGGATGAGACGGTTACTTTGGTTCGGTGAGACGAGGGTGGTGGTTTCGAGGTTGATGCCGGAGACTTCCGGGTTGTGGGTGGCGATGTTGAGAGCCAGCCCGTGCAATGTTTGGACAATAAAGCTGTTGTAGGGAAGTTTGAGGGCCTTGAGGTGATGGCGGACTTTGGCTTTGAGGTTGGCGGCAGCAGAGCGGGTGAAGGTGACGAGGACAAGTTGTTTGCGGGCGTGGAGTTGAAAATGGGAGATTGCGATCGCAGCACCAGCAGCCATACCCGTAGATTTACCAGAGCCTGGCACGGCTGAAACAGCAAGCGGTCCACCGCGCCAGTCAGCCAAGCGACGTTGGCCAGGGCGCAGACTATCGCGTAGTTTCTGTAGTTGTGCGTTGCGATCAAGGGCAGTCATCAGAGTGGTATGGAACTCTCAGCCATAGGTTACTGCACGCAGCCTGATCTAAGCTGAAATCTTGAGGTTTCCTATACCAAAAAACTACAGTTCTGGATGTGAACTAGATTATGTCGAAAATCCTGTAAAAAACGGTCTGCCTCCTACAATGATTTCTAGATGCTTTCAGGTACTGCCTATGATGAATCTTTCTGAACGTATGATTGCGATCCTGGGTAGTGTGATGTTTGGGATTGGTTTGCTGTTTACGGCGATTAGCCTGATTCCAAATCGTGAGGTGTCTGCTGTAGCAGCCCTGTTGATGGGTGGTGGTGTGGGTCTAATTACGATGGCATCCAAGGAGTAGGTATATGAATGGCAAGCAGTTAAAACATCGAGAGCCAACGATGCAGAAGCCGTCCATCCAGTCTAAATCTTCTGTCGGTAGACGATATGCCATTGGTAAAGGCATCGGTCTTTGTCTGATAGCGTTTGTGCTGATTTTTGCGGCGAGTGATAACTCTGGTCGGTTGATTGGCTCTGAAGACCCGTTAATAGATTCTCATCCAGGGCAGTTTGCGGCGTACTTCTTTGCCGGGTTTGCCGGCATTTGCGGATTAGACCTGATTCGGAGAAGTTAGACGTTATCTTTCAGTTCTTGCCTTGGGTGATATCCATCCGGTGGTTGAGGTGGTGAGCACCAACTGGTAAACAGATTATGCCCGTAAGGTAGAAGAATATTCTCTGTTTATGTTGCAATATTTTGGGGGATCAAAAATCCAATGAAGATGATCATAAAGACGAGAGAACTAGGAGATGCTGCTGCCTGACAAATAGTAATACTAGGCGGAATAATGTAGGGAAAAACAATCAACCCTAACCCTATAAACGTTAGGAGAAAGATCAAGATTGCCCAAAGAAAAGGCAACTTCTCTCGTTGTTGACTCAAACCTTGCAGCAACAAAACCACCAACAATACACCCAAAATTAGAATCATAGAAAAGACAACAACTTCGGGATAATGAAACAGTCGTTCACGGGCGTTTTGGTAAACAATTGGTGTGGCAATGGTAATTGCGATCGCATCCAACAAAGTCGTTCAAGCCGCAATCTTAGCCGTCGTATAGTGCGTTTGTTGCAGTTCTCCTTCAGTCTTCCAAATCAAATAGGTAGACCCAATCAACACATACTCTTAAATCAAGGTAAGCGCCACCAAAGCTGAACGCCAATCCAGCCAATCAAAAGTACCACCCACAAAATGACCCGCTGTATCCACGGAGATCCCTTTTTCTGTTGATGCAGTCAACGAGAGAATACCCATATCTAAATCAAAGCCATCGAGCATGACATAAAGTAGAAGAAAAAGCGCGAAAATAACAAATCAAACTTGCGGGAGAAAATGCAGAAGGGCATCCATTGAGAGTTTACAAAAGAGTATTTACAAAAACCCTTTCAAATACTGTCAAATAGCCCGAGCATCTCTTAGGCTTGACCTTTAACTCAAACAAGAGATGTATCAGCCCCCTCCAACTCTTAGCTTTCAAAGCTCTCTTAGTCATTCAAAGACAGTCTTGAACACAGAGTACCAAACAGTGAGACAAAGGGATAGCTAAAGAGAGTTAGAACTCAAGAAGAGTTGGAGAGATAGACATACATCAGACAGTCAGGCTTACTGCTGAGCCTCAACCGGTCGCTGATTCGGCACGAGTTCTGCTAGAGTTGTCTCCATGGCCACAGCCTCTGAAAACGGAGCCCAGTTCGTACCAAATTGAAACTCCATGGGTAGGCCCGACGCCACCCCAATACCGAAGTTGAGCACATATAGCTTGGACCAAAATCGAGCATGGTGGTAATACTCCTTATTCTTCGTCCGTAGCCAAAGGCCCTCCAGAACTACAAAATAAATGGTCATGCCTATTGTCAGCACTGGCCAGCATATGAAAAATAGCCGTCAGAGCAAATTGAGCGCGGGATAACACCACCGTATTTGAAAAAAATCCATACAGACTTGTTCAATGCGCGTACACTCAAGCGAACGAACCGACTAGAATCTGCGCTTATACTTCTTTATATGTCTTAACAATCAATCAATAATCCACCTAGCCTGATTTTAGCTCTAGGCAGAGACATTCAAAGCACGATCGCGCCACATCACCATGACACTTCCTACCACCCACTTTTGGACCTGGCAAAACTTTTCAATCCGTTATCAAACGGCTGGAACCCAAGGACCACCTCTACTCCTAATCCATGGCTTTGGAGCCCACAGTGATCATTGGCGCAAAAACCTACCTGACTTAGGACGCAGCCATCGCGTCTATGCCATTGACCTGATCGGCTATGGCCAGTCTGCTAAACCCACACCCGGTGCCCCCATCAACTACACGTTCGAAACCTGGGGGCAGCAAGTGATCGATTTTTGTCGGGAGATCATTGGTGAGCCTGGTTTTTTCGTAGGTAACTCCATTGGCTGTATCGTGGCTATGCAAGCCGCTACCATGGCTCCGTCCCAGGTTCTCGGTCTTGTTGTTCTTGATTGCTCCTTGCGATTACTGCACGATCGTAAACGTGCCACCCTTCCCTGGTATCGCAGTGCACCCACACCCCTCATCCAGGCCATTCTCAACTACAAACCCATTGGCAAGTTTTTCTTCTCTCGCTTAGCCAAGCCCAAAACACTCAAAAATATTCTGAGGCAGGCCTATGGTCGCAAAGAGGCCGTTACCAATGAACTCATTGAGCTACTGCTGACGCCCGCTCGCGATCCTGCAGCTGTGGATGTATTCGTAGCCTTTATCAGCTATTCCCAGGGGCCACTGCCTGAAGATTTGTTACCTCAGCTGTCCTGTCCTGTGCTGATGCTATGGGGTGAGGCTGATCCGTGGGAACCCATTCAACTAGGTCGGGAACTCAGCAAATATGAAGTCGTCGAACAATTCATGCCACTCGAAGGAGTGGGCCATTGTCCCCAAGATGAAGCACCCGAACTGGTGAATTCATTAATCACCGAATGGGTACAAAGAAAGGCGGCAACCAGCTTAATCAAATCCTGATATAGCTGAGTCGCCCTCCTTGCAACTTTGTAGGCGTGTACAGAGCCTCTCCGCTTTCACGGCTCAATAGATAAAAAAGTACCCTGGAAACACCAAGGTGTATCACAGGGTAGGGGCAACAGTTAAACGCTTGTGCTGTTATTAGAGTCGCTTAGACAATTCCCTAAACGCTGTATTTTTGTGTCGATTTCTAGAGTGTCCATAATGCCATCACAGCGATATTTCTAGCTGTGCTAGTCACGGAACTCTTATGGTGTATTTACCCGTTCATAACGCTTGCAAACTGGTCTTAGCTTGCAAGCATCGCGCAGTACCCCCATTAACCATCAGCGACTCCCCCTTAATCCCATAACGCATTCACCCTGCTCTCATTCTTAAATGTGATGCTGGCTCACCCATTACCTTTAAATAAAAAAGTACCCCGAGAGCGTAGAGCTCACGAGGTAGGGGCAACAGTTAAACGCTTGTGCTGTTATTAGAGTCGCCTAAAAAAAAGCCTACGCGGTTTGGCCTATGCCGATTCCTATAGTGTCCATAATTTATTTACAGCATGGGTTTCAGTCGTGTGAGCTATGATACTCTTATGGTGCATCTACCACCTATATTTGGCTCTTTGTTAAAGACTACGAACAATAACTATATAGTTATTGTTTAGTTGGGTCGAATTACGACCATCCCTTTGCTAGTTGTTCTTAAATAAAAAAATACCCCGAGAGCATGAAGCTCACGAGGTAGGGGCAACAGTTAAACGCTTGTGCTGTTATTAGCATCGCTCAAGAAAACTACTGAACGATTATTTTTGTGACGCTTTATAGAGCGTCCATTTCTACCGCTATTGGCGATACTGCTTCTATAGCTTATTGGCTTGTGTACTTTGTTAAGGGTGTGTCACCTATGGGATGCATTTTTTGAGCATTGCATCTTTTAAATAAAAAAGTACCCCGAGAGCATGAAGCTCACGAGGTAGGGGCAACAGTTAAACGCTTGTGCTGTTATTAGCATCGCTTAAAGCAAAGCCTACGCGATTTGGCGTATGCCGATTCCTATAGTGTCCATAGTCCAATGATGGTTGGATCCATATTGCCATGCGCCATAATCAGCTCTGTCGTTAATCGACTCAGTGCTAGTCCCATGAGGGATAACAATAGAATTGTGACAAAGGCTAAATTGTTCCCAATATCGCGAATCAGTAGCTCTACCCGTAGTAAAAGTGCTGCTGCTAACATTACGAGGAAATAGACAAAAATCTGAATCCAGGACACAACAACTACAGCTAGGGAGGCGATGACCAAAGCCATGATCGTATAGCCAATATCAGATTTAAACCCAAGCAAAAAAAAGTTGCGTAAGGGTTTCCAAATGATGGTTAGTAATGCTGATTCCAGTACTGCATAAATGACTGCTAGCCACCAGATAAAGTCGGAGCTGTGACGAGAATGTAAAAAGGCACCAAAGCCCATATAGGCCAGTAATAAAAGCAGTGACGACAACCAAGGCAATTTTTTTATCAGTGTCATCACAGGTTAGTAGAAATAGCCTGGACTGGGCATGTGGGAATACATTGCTCGCACACAATACATTGAGCGCGGTTAAAAACGAGTTTGAAACTCTCGGGATCTAATCGGAGAGCACCTGTGGGACAAACGCCTGTACATAGACCGCAGTGGACACAAAGGTCTTCGTCAATGAGAATTTCGCGACTAGATAGGGACACGCCAATGCCCTGGTTACGCATCCATTCAATCGCTTCATCTAGTTGATCAATGTCACCAGATAGCTCTATTACTCCCTTACCCACTCGATTCGGTGCCACCTGTGCACGAATAATATTGGCTGCGACATTAAAATCCTTCGCCAGCCGATAGGTAATAGGCATATTCACTGTCTGTTTTGGAAAGGTCAGGGTAACACGCTTTTTCATTCCGCTAGACTAAAGAAGACGCTGTAATGACGCCACGGGCGCTTTTTTATTCTATGTCGGTTAACTCCCCTGAAGCTGGTGGTCTAGGGCAACGGTTGCGAAATTTTGTGGTGGTAAGTGTAGCTGTGGTGCTCAGTGTAGCCGTGGTCCTGGGGCTGCAAACCCGTACCCCCTCGGCGTCTCTTTCAGATATGGCAGAAGCATCTGTACCGCTAAATGAGGCGATCACCAATGGAAAACCCACTCTAGTGGAGTTTTATGCTAATTGGTGCACTAGCTGCCAGGCCATGGCTGGCGATTTACAGCAACTCAAAAGTGAGTTTCAGCAGGATGTGAATTTCGTCATGCTGAATGTGGATAACAATAAGTGGCTACCAGAAATGTTGCACTACCGGGTAGATGGCATCCCCCACTTTGCATTTCTGACTGAGACCGGGAACGATGCCGGGGCAGCCATTGGTGAAATTCCAAGGGCAGTCCTGGCAGAGAACCTGGCAGCGTTAGTAGCTGGAAACGAGCTGCCGTATGCCCAGGCTGAGGGACAAACCTCGGATGTGGAAACTGCTTTAGAGCCGTCAGGTTCAGCCGATGATCCTCGGAGTCATGGAGCACAGGTAGTGCAGTAGTAGCAGACAACTCTACTCCACTACTATTTCTCGCAGGGCGGGCTCCACTTTGGGATAGGCGAAGGAAAATCCGGTGGATTGAGTGCGCTCTGGTAAAACTTTCTGACCTTCCAGCACAACCACTGCACCATCGCCTAACAAAGTCTCAATGACAAAGTCAGGGACGGGTAACCAGGAGGGCCGGTTCATCACTTTACCTAAGGCATCACATAGCTCAGACATGAGCACAGGATGAGGGGCTGTACCGTTGTAAACACCGGACATTTTTTCATCGGTTAAACCTTGCATAAATAGGCTAACCAGATCGTCACGATGCACCCAGGAAAACCATTGTTTGCCACTACCAATGGGACCGCCCGCATAAAGTCTAAAGGGGGTGATCATCTTTGCGATCGCACCACCCATGCCCAATACAATCCCAATACGGATTATGACAAGTCGTGTGCCATGGGCCGTCACCCTATCTGCAGCCTTTTCCCATTCCTGGCAAACCTGAGACAGAAAATCCTGATGAATCGGCTCACTCGTTTCATAAAACTCTGCCGTTTCGCTGGTGCCATAAAAGCCAATAGCAGAAGCATTAACAAGCACCTTAGGCTTAACAGCCGCCTGACCGATGGCTTCGACAATTTTCTCTGTGCCGATGACACGGCTACTCATGATTTCCCGTTTACGCTCAGGGGTCCAGCGTTCTGAAATAGCCTCACCAGCCAAGTTAATCACGCCATCACAACCAGAAATTTCTGCCTGCCAATCTCCCGACTCTTGTGGAGTGTAACCAACGATCTCAACCTGATTAAACACAGATGCCGGGAATACTTTTCTGGCTCGCTCAGGGTTACGGGTAAATACTTTAATTTGATGCCCCGCTTCATGGAGCCGCTGCACTAAGCGAGATCCTACAAATCCGGTTGCCCCAGTTACTGCCACTTTCATTATCAAACACTCTCCTGGAACGGTTACACAGCTGGCTTTTCCTCCATGGTAGCTGCATTCGATCCCCGTTCATAACGAGGGGCAATCCAATCAAAGTCAATTTCGCTCAAGTAGTCTACGGCCCAGGTCGCACAGCGCTGCATCATGTGATACGGATAGATTTGAGCGACGCCCACGACAGGAATATTAGCCGCCTTAGCGGCTTCGACACCCGCAAAACAAGACTCGATCGCCAAACAGTTTTGGGGCGTTAGGGCCAACTCAGGATTCAACAGGTTCAACTGATCAATGGCGGCAAGATAGCTGTCAGGAGCAGGTTTGCTAGTCGCCACAGGCATATCACTAGCAGACACAACCAACGAAAACTGATCAGTGAGCTTTGCCGCAGTCAACACCTGTTCTACATCAGCTCGTTGGGCTCCAGTCACAATAGCTGTGACATATTGTTTGCTGCGAATTCGATACAACAGGTCATCTACCCCTGCATAAAGGGCAAGCTTAGGTTGCGATCGCAACCATTCCCCATAGCCTTCAGCCTTTTTCCGCAGTAGACCATCTAAGTAGTCATCTCGGACAAATCGGCCTCGTGTCTGCAAAATCGCTGTCAATCTGGCTCGGTCACTACGGCCAAGATACATCTCCTGGTATTCCTCCAGGTCAAACCGTAGGTTTTCCGACAACAGCAACTGAGCAATCAGCTGTGGATGAATGTCATCGTCATTGATGATGACGCCATGGAAACCCCAAAATACTGCCTTGAGCATTGTGACAAATTACGCCATTAGAGATCTTGACAAATACCTTTAACAAGGATTGGATCAGCGTTCTAACCCCGTCAGATAGACATTATTAAAGATGTACGTAGATAAGGCACCAAGTATGCCAATAACGCCTTAGTATTAAATATTACCCCCTCGGGGAATTAGCTTCGACCTTCCGGTTTAGTCCATGAGGTTTGTAACTATGCATCTGCTTTCCGAAAAGACTTTACTTAGTCAAACATCCATTCCAGTGATTTTACAGTGGTGGCTTCGGCGTAAGCGACTTGCTAAATCAAGGAATGTACTTAGTAATCCCGTTGTAAAAAACGTGGATTCTAATTATTTAGATAAGTATCAACGACTTATGGATGTGTACGCTGTCGTTAAATCTGGTGGTGCTGTAGCCCAGATCCAGGCCGCCAATGAGTATCGGGATCGTGAACGCGATGCCATCACTCGACGCCTCAGTCAAATTAGTAATCAGCCTGAAGCCACAGACGAATATCTTCGCTTACAGCAAGAAGCGCAAGAACTAGAAAGCTCCACTCTTTGGCGAATTAATCAACTCAAGGATATTCATCCTGAGGAAGAAATGGCTGTGCGTGAATACCTACCGCAGATTGAGCAGGTTTTGATCCGATAAACACACCATAGGACAATGTAGAGGCGTTCTATGAAACGTCTCTACCTGTAGATAAAAATAATACCTATGGAATCGTTGGACGTCGTCGTCATCGGCAGTGGCATTGGTGGCTTAGTAGCCGCAGGCTTACTCACTCGCTACGGTCGGCGGGTTTTGGTGTGTGAGAGTCACACATTACCGGGTGGTGCGGCCCATGCATTTCAGCGTCAGGGGTTTACCTTTGATTCTGGGCCGTCTTTTTACTGTGGTCTGGCCGATCCGACATCCTGTAACCCGTTGCGAGAGGTGCTGAATGCCTTGGGGGAAAAGGTTAACACTGTCGCTTATGACCCACTGGGACATTACCACTTCCCCGAGCGCACGCTGGCCATTTATGGTGATGCCAAACGATATCAGGCCTCTTTAGCTGAGTTCAACCCTCAGGCAGCGCAAGAACTCCAGGCCCTAACAGACAAAATGCTAGCGATATACCGTCCCCTAGGGTCAATCCCCGCCTTAGCCCTACGGGCAGATGGTTGGCTGTTTCCGCTACTAGCCCAACGTTTCCCTACAGCTATGCTGCAGCTGCTCCCTCAACTTCGGAGCTTAGGGCGTTCGATGGGAGATTTTGTAGATGAAACAGTCCACGATCCTTGGTTACGGCAGTTGATTGATCTTGAATGTTTTTTGCTTTCAGGTATGAAGTCCCATGAGACTGTTGCCCCTGAAATGGCATTTATGTTTGGGGAGCGAGCGGCATCTGTCATTGACTATCCCATGGGGGGTAGCGGCGCTTTGGTGGATGCCCTGATCCGAGGTTTCAAGCGCTGGGGTGGCGAACTGCGCTTAGGTACCCATGTCAGCAAAATTTGGACCGACCGGAATCAAGCACAAGGGGTGATTCTCAAAAACGGTGAACGCATACGCGCTGATAAGGTGATCTCGAATGCCACCCTATGGGATACCTACAATCACCTACTGGACGACACTGATCTGCCCATGGGCTATCGTCAAAAGTCTTTGGAGACACCAGCGGTTGATAGCTTTATGCATCTCCATCTAGGCATCCAGGCTGAGGGTCTAGATGATTTAACGGTTCACCATGTAGTGGTGCATGACACAGACACAGACATCACCACCCCTGGTAATACCTGTATGATCTCTATTCCGTCTGTGCTAGACCCCACATTGGCTCCCGAAGGACATCATGTGGTGCATGCCTACACGCTAGAGCCCTGGCAAGACTGGCAGCGGGATGCAGGCTATGGAGCCAAAAAAGAAGCAAAGGCAAAACCATTGATGCGGGCATTGCAAAAAGTGATTCCAGATATTTGCGATCGCATCACTCTCAAACTCATCGGCACCCCGCTTACTCACCAGCGGTTTCTCCGCCGCCACCAAGGCACCTACGGCCCCGCTATCGCCGCTGGGCAAGGCCTATTCCCAAGTTGTAAAACCCCCATTAAAGGGCTTTATCGAGTAGGAGATAGCACCATTCCGGGTATCGGTGTCCCCGCCGTCGCTGCCTCAGGCATTCTCTGCGCCAACAGTCTAGTCAGCCCCAGGGAATCGGCGGCCTTATTAGATCTACAACGATCCAAATCTACCTAATCAATTCAAACCCTATCCTACTTAGATCCAAGGTAATCTCATAGGCCAGTAGAGCACCGTAATCGACACCTGCTCTTGGCGCAAATAGGCCATCATCCGACGATGTGCATTACCCACCGACTTGCGCGCATCAAAGGTTTTTAAATGTACCCATGAGCGCAACGTTTCTCCTTCAGCACGAGCTTGCTCAGGAGCCACCGTTCTTAACCAGCCCTTAACACTTTCAGGTAAAGTTTGGGTCATGCGTATCGGCAACATTCCCGTAGAAAACTGCTGTGCATAAGCTGGCTCCAAAAAGACGTTATAGTTTTTCGCCCCAGACGTGTGCTGCATCGTCACACTCAAGGAAAGCGCCCTTAAATATTCCCGTAGAGTAGCGGCCTGCTCACCGGACAATTCTGGCATAAACGGAATCTGAGTCAGCGCTTCATTCACATTTTCCGGATCGCCCACACTGAGATGGGTGCCGCCAATCACCGCAACTAAATGATTATCGGGTCCACTCAATTGATTAAACGGCCCTAGCTGTTGAGCTAATGTAGGCGTCACCCCATCCTTAGTGCCGGTCAAAATAACGCTGGGTACATTGACATCCGCCAACCCCTTACGACCAAATAATCGACCGACCAGCGGATTCATTGCTATCACTTGGATAATGCGGGAATCTCTCAGATCCGCTGTTACCTCAGGTAGCTCGACTGCCGCACACTGTAGCCAATCGGCAGGCGATAAGCCCACTGGCGTCAGACTGTCACAAAAGGAAGGCAAAGCAGATAAATCTAGCTGTGCTCCCGCTAAAGCAAAACCGGTATAGCCGCCTAGAGAATGGCCAATCAAGACTACCCGCTCGGTATCAAATTTACCCTCCAACATGGGTGACACCTGTTCCATCCAATCCAGGCGGTCAAGAACATAGCTGACATCACGCGGACGATCCAAAAATTCGCTAGCTGGTAAAATGCGGCTCGGCTCTTCCACTGCCGTCGGATCCAAGGGAGTATTACTGAGGGCTTCAACATTACTGCCCACATGCTCCACAGCCACCACCGTGAAGCCATAGGAAGCCAAATGCTCACCCACATAGGTGAGAAAATGCCGATCGGCAGCAAACCCATGGGACAAAACAACCAGCGGTGCCTCTTCCACAAAGGCTTCATCTGGCACATATACATCCAGCGGAATTAGCCGGTTGCGATCGCTATCTACAAACTTATATGAGCGCTGGGTCACCCCCATGGGACCTACCGTTGTGGGGTCGATATCGTCAGGTAGGTCAATGTCATCGCTCACCAGCAGTTCTTGCTCTAGTACGCTACTGAGCGCGTCCCCTTCTAACCGGGACAGATTAAGCTGCGATACAAGTGCTAATGCCGACGTTAGGTCTACATCTAACGTGTCTTGGGGCACTGCCCTCAGTACCCCAAGCATATTCAAACCATTGGTCTGTTTAGCCGCTAAACGAATCGCGCCCCGAATTTGCTCCACAGTTAATCCTGGCGCAACACGAGCTAAAGAATCCAGTAATAACTCACCGTTGGGCGATGCCAAAATATCAGCCACCATGCGATCCGCCATCGCCGGATCAAGCACCACCCGATTATTTAGCATTGTTCGAAGTTCAGGTGTTAAAAAAGACTCATAAAGCCGCAGTCGATCTGGAACCTGGCCAGTTTTAGCAAATTCTTCAAGATCGCTAACATAGAGCGTCTGCTTAATTGGCCCTACTTGAATATTCACCCGCTCGGCCGCTTGCACTGGTCCACATATCGCCACCCCTAACGCTACAGCGCTACCCCATACTACTGACTGCCATCGCTTCAACGTCATCAGCTTTGAATCGTTTACAAACGTCAAAAACTGGGCCAGTCGAAGCGGTTGAGCCGCCGAACGAGCAGAATGGATCATAGTTGAACGGGAGTGGGTAAGCGAACGATTGGAAAGCGAGTTCCTAATCACAGGAACATAGCCCTACCAACAGCCATAGAATCGTCAAATCATAACTAACATAGCAATCAAAACTAGAAGTTATCAGTTGCTAAGATAGCGAACCGATTTGACTCCAGTAAGGGCTAATAGATTACTTCACCATAATTAGCCTTAACGCCGGACGTCTCATTGCTAATTTAAGGTTTGCGTATGCCTATTATGTTTGCTGTTTATTCACACTTCACAGATTGGCTCATACCAAACACTAGCAACACCCCGGATATTACTTAAGAATGACCACTCAACGAATCATTGGCATGATGGGGCCAGGCAGTAATGTTACCGAGTTAGTTTTACGTAACAGACGATGTAAAGCTTTATGTCGAGTACCTCAGGCCAGCGTTGGAGCAGAAAAATTAAACATCCAAAACCAACTACCGACTTCGCTTTAGATCCGTCTGAAATCCTTGTCGCTGAAGCAATCGTCGCCGTCTCTGCCGAGCCAATGCCTGTAAATCCACATTCCGATCGGTTTCATCGACAATCTCACCAATCAGGACTTCCAACACATCCTCCAGGGTCACTACACCGGACACGCCTCCGTACTCATCAACCACAATCATTAAGTGCTCACGAGCCGTCTGGAAAGTTTTGAGTAGCTTATCAGAACGCTCAGTGGCCGGAATATATCGAGCCTGACGCATACAGCTAGTAACCGGATCTTTGCCGCGTCCCTGAACTAACGCTGCCAATAGCTCAGCTTTTAGGGCCACACCTAGCACGTCGTCCAAGTCTTCTCCTGTGACAATTATGCGGCTGTGCTGCGACTGCATGATTTCTTGCTGCGCTGATTCAAGGGATTGATTGCCTTGAATATAGGTAATCGCTACCCGAGGCGTCATGATGTCTTCCGCAGCAATGTCATTCATCCGAAAGACTTTTTGAATCAACTCAGCCTCGTCATCTTCAATCAAGCCTTCTTGATAGCCCAACATTGCCAGCAGCTTGATTTCAGCTTCGTTGGTAACGGGGCGTTGATTGCCTTTGATCAAGGGTGCAGTTAATTTCTCTAGCACTAAAATAATCGGCGTCATCAGCCAGGTGAGGCTGCGGACAGGCATTGCCACAAACAAAGCAAACTGCTCGGCATAACGTTCGCCAATGGTTTTGGGGACAATTTCGGCAAACAGAATGATCAAAAATGTGAGGATGCCAGAAAAAATGCCTAGCATCAGATTGCCAAAAAGCTCCGCAGCAATACGACTGACGACAAAACTGCCGACTATATTAAATACATTATTGAGGATAACGATGGTAGCAATGGGGCGGCTGACCTTTTCTCGAATAGCTAGTAAGGCAAGCGTCGCTGGGTTACGATTTTGAGCAAGCTGTCGGGCTTTGAGTAGAGGAATGGACAGCAGTGCCACTTCAGTACCTGAACAGATTGCGGAACCGATGATAACGATCAAAACTGCGATCGCAAGTTGGGCCATGGTGGAAGGAGAAACAACATATCAATAATCAACGGCGAAGGATTGCTATGATTCTGGACTAAGCGTACACAATCTACCTATACGCGTCGCACCCATGAGACATGGGCATTTTGAAAAAGCAGTGGCTAATTCACAATACCGATCCTTTGCACAATGGCACTAGCGCGGATTTGCCGAAGTCTCAATGGTTAACTCTAATAACTCTAAATATAGTTGGCTTACTCCAAATAAATACACAAGCAAACCCAGGTTTTCTAACATCATTGATAATTAAGCTTTAGCCCTAAATATCCGACAGTATTGCAGCAGTTCTGTACTCTTTTAACGATTAGCACCTACTATCTCCATGAGTGAAATCATCCTTGATGTCCGCAACTTAAAAGTCGAATTCGATACCGCCAACGGCGTGATCAAGGCAGTTGATGGCATTTCATTTCAGGTCAAACGGGGTAGAACTCTAGGCATTGTAGGTGAGTCAGGGTCAGGTAAATCGGTCACGTCGTTGTCTGTCATGGGGCTAGTCCCTAACCCTCCAGGTAGAATTACCAACGGCGAAATCCTTTTCTCAGCCCAAGCAGACGCTGCTCCTACCAATCTGTGTCAGGCTTCTCCTAAACAGATGCAAGATTATCGAGGCAGCCGGATATCAATGATTTTTCAGGAACCCATGAGTTCCTTAAATCCGGTCTATACCTGTGGATTTCAGCTCATTGAAGCCATCCAGCAGCATCATAATGTAACCAAAGCAGAAGCAGAAGCCAAGGTTATTGACAGCCTACAGGAGGTCAAGCTGCTGCCCAGTGACGAAGAATTGGCCACACTCGTTGCGACAGAACAGCAACTTAAGGACCGCAATGCTATTGCCCGTGGAGTGCAGCAGCGCAAAAAGGCTATGCTCAAGCGCTATCCTCATCAGCTCTCTGGGGGACAGCTACAGCGAGTTATGATCGCGATGGCCATTGCCTGCGATCCAGACCTCCTGATTGCCGATGAGCCCACTACCGCGCTCGACGTTACTGTCCAAGCTCTGATTTTGGACCTGCTGCGAGATCTGCGGGACCGGCGCTCTATGTCGATGATTTTTATTACCCACGACTTGGGCACCATCGCCGAAATTGCCGACGATGTGGCCGTTATGTATCGCGGCAAAATTGTTGAATACGGGTCTGTGGATAAGATTTTTGCTAATCCAGAGCATCCTTACACAAAAGGGCTATTGGCCTGCCGTCCCCGACCTGAGCAACGGTTACGCAAACTCCCCACCGTAGCTGACTACATGCAGGTTCAAGATGAGCCCAACGGTGAATTTAAAATCTTTGCTCGGCATTTTGACAACGATGAGGCAGCAACTCTGACAGCACAGGTCACGGCAGAAGAAACAGCCAGTCGTCTCGAAAAGCTGGGGGGTGAGCCGCCTTTAATCACGGTACAAAACCTAAAAGTCGGTTATCCAGTCAAAGGAATGTTTGGGCAGACGACTCGCACCTTTATGGCCGTAGATGATGTGTCTTTTGAGGTGTACCGGGGTGAAACGTTTGGTCTGGTGGGTGAGTCAGGGTGTGGGAAGACGACCCTGGGACGTGCCCTACTACGATTGGTTGAGCCCATCGTCGGCAACATTTTCTTTGAAGGACAAAACATTCGCCAGTTGCCTAAAGGAGAAATGCGCAAGCTGCGTCGCGAAATGCAGGTCATTTTCCAAGATCCTTTTAGCTCACTGGATCCACGTATGAGCATCGGTCAAGCCATTGCTGAGCCGTTAAAGATTCATAAAGTCATCCGCAGTCGTCGTAATCTACAAGAACGGGTGGCCTATTTATTAGAACGGGTAGATATTGATCCTGGCTGTGTCAATCGGTTTCCCCATGAGTTTTCTGGCGGACAGCGTCAGCGTATTTGCATTGCCCGTGCTTTAGCTCTAAATCCTAAATTTATTATCTGCGATGAATCAGTATCTGCCCTGGATGTATCGGTGCAGGCTCAGGTGCTAAACCTACTCAAAGAACTACAGGAAGAATTTGGCCTGACCTATGTGTTTATTTCCCATGATCTGGGCGTAGTGAAATTTATGAGCGATCGCATCATGGTCATGAATCGGGGTCGACTTGAAGAACTTGGCCCTGCCGATGAGATTTACAACAATCCACAACAAGCGTACACCAAGCAGCTAATCTCAGCGATTCCCGCAGGCACGTTGGAACGCATTCAGGAATTACAGGTGGCAAGAGGTGCGATCGCATCATAACTCTCCCCCCTAGTCAACAACAATATTTTTTACCTGAGACATCTCCGTAACAATATCAGAGTTGTTTCAGTGTGCGTTTTTACACGGCGCTAGAAAGCTGTTTCACTCCACAGTCAATGACACCAAAAAGCAATATCGTGTCCCAAAATAGATCTTCCTCACAATCCTTTTATTGCTGTATTAAGCCTCGGTAACCATCGTGAGCTTAGTCGGGACCAACCAGGCCCTACGTGAAATTATTGAGTAAGTCGCTTCAAGTCACTAAAGCGTTTAGTGAAGTTGTTTCCTGAACAGACCTGCTGATAGATAAATGGTCTGAATATAAAGCCATGAGCTCATGTTGTTACGTGAGTTCATGGTTGTCAGGAACAGATTAGCGGCTTGCCCCCTTAACCGTTTACTCACTATAGAGAAATACAATGGCAAGCCTTGACAGAATTACTCGCCGTGATAACATAAATGACCCTACTTTTACTGCGGATAATCAACTCATATTTCGAGCAAATTTTACATCAGATGTAAGCAACGTAACAGCTGATGACTTTGATATTACTGGAGTGACCGGGGCTACTATCATTTCTATTGCGAGCGTTAACCAAAATGATGCTCAATATGACATTGTCATTGAAGTTCCTAATTTACCGGCGTTCACTGGCACCATAGGCCTTACACCGTCTAATGCATGGGATATCATTGACGCAGGAGACAACAGTGCTGTACCTACAAATGTAGGAAGAAATCAAACTTATGAGCTCGTCGGGACTGGCAATCCTGATACAACAGCTCCTTCAATCACCAGCATCGCACGACAAACACCAGGCAACGCAACGACTGATGCAGATACACTGACGTTCCGAGTGACGTTCGACGAAGACGTCCAAAATGTTGATGCTAATGATTTTGTTATCAATGGCAATACAACTGCTACCATCAGTGGCGTCACCCAAGTTAACGGAAGTGTTTACGACATTGTGGTTAGTGGTGGCAACCTAGCTACTTTCAATGGTGCTGTCGGGCTTGATCTTGCTGTTGGCCAAAATATTGCTGACATAGCAGGTAATACCCTACCCAACGGCGAACCAGCTATAGATGAAGTTTACACTGTTGATAATAGCCTGGTTCCTTCACTAACAAGTATTGAGCGACTAACGCCAGCCACCGCAACAACTAATAGTGATACTCTCGTCTTTCAAGTCACATTTAGTGAAGACGTTCAAGGAATTGATGCAACAGATTTTGTTGTCAATGGAGGCAGCACCGCCTCAGTTACTGGTGTTGTTGCCGTTAATAACAGCAGCAGTATCTATAACATCACAGTAAGTGGAGGCGACTTAGCTAGCTTTAACGGCCCTGTTAGACTCGCATTAGCTGCAAATCAAAATATTACAAACTTGTCCAATGTAGCTGTCCCTGTAGCTGCACCCACAGGAACTAATGAAATCTACACGGTCAGCAATGAAACTGTACCGCCTACACTGCTTAGTATTGAGCGCCTAACACCAGGCACTGCAATAACTAGTGACAATACCCTAGTATTCCAAGCCACCTTTGATGAAGGTGTTCGAAATGTTGATGTTACTGACTTCTCCATCAATGGCAATACCACTGCCAGCATCACTAACGTCACTGCTGTCAATGATCGTGTTTATAACATCACCGTCTCCGGCGGAAATCTAGCCTCCTTCAATGGTTCTGTCGGTATCGATCTGGCTGACACCCAAAATATTACAGACTTAGTAGGTAATGCTTTGCCGGATAGTGAGCCTGCCAAAGATGAGAGCTACACTGTCTCTAACACACAAGGGGCCAGCAGTAAGCTCACTGTAATAGCCGGCAACCTTCTGGAAATCACTGAGCTTGGCATCGCCCAGTCCCTGAACTTGACCATTAGTTCTTCTGTCAACGTTTCGGTTGAGACAATCCGGATATTTACAACAGATGCCAAAGGCAAAAACCGTAAACAGCTTGGTAGTTTTTCTGTCCTTGAAGGCAGTGTCTTACCTGTAGAGTATACCCCTGGCTTCAGTCTTACAAAGAGCGAAATTGCGACAGGAACGTTTTTCCAATTTGAAGTCGAAGAGATTGATCTAAAGACTAATACCACTGTTATCCGTACGGCAACAATTACCTCTGTTAGTGCCACAGAGGTGTCACTAGACTTTGGCAATAATACTAAGTTGACAACAACATTAACGAATGAAGTATCGGTGACTAACCTACTGCTAAACGATGCAGCAGCCATTGATTTGACAGGCTTAACTGGCCAATCTGAGGTATCATTCACGGTCTATCGTGAAGCACGTTTAGATAATACTATTGGCTTCTACGTCACAGATTTTGCGGATGGCCGCATTATTATCGATGAACTGACTAGGGCCACTATCAGTCCAGGGGAAGAAGGCTATAAAGAGGCCGCCCTAGCAAAACAGTTGAATGTACAACTCACAGGTGAGAATGACAAAGTAACCACCTTTGAAGCAACTATCACCAACGGTGTATTCCTTGGCACCTATGTCGTCATTGATGGTGTTGATCCCTCTGCTGGTGAGGTCTTCTTTAGTCACCAAGGCTCCGGTAGCTTTGACCAAATCAGACAAGCTGGTATTAACTCCTTTGGTGTTGAAGACATCATT
Source organism: Leptothoe sp. EHU-05/26/07-4 (assembly GCF_043421015.1). NCBI lineage: Bacteria > Bacillati > Cyanobacteriota > Cyanophyceae > Nodosilineales > Cymatolegaceae > Leptothoe > Leptothoe sp. EHU-05/26/07-4. Next base: position 348,844 of record NZ_JAXSQV010000006.1, on the reverse strand, counting down.
GGTGGTGGCGACCAAGACTTCAACGATATGGTGATCGCATTTGAGGTGCGCGCTGCAACTGCCTAACTCAATGCGGTGAACTAAGGCTCTAAGTCGAGTTGATGATAAGCCGATGGGTTAATTCCATCGGCTTTTTTGCGTTTCAACAATAGGTACCCTAGACGGTACTATGGGCTATCTCAAGGACGCGATACACTGATCCAGGAATGTACTCATCCTATGTCCAATGCGATTAGACATTAGGGAACTCAATTTAGGGTCAGACTCTGCCGAGCGCGATATCAATCTTGGCTTGGCGGAATACTTTTATCAGAATGCTACCTATCAGAAATTTCTCAGTGGCCGCAAGACAATTTTGGTCGGGAATCGTGGGGCTGGTAAAAGCGCTATCTTCAAATACATAGCCGCAACCGAAATTCGTAAAGGGAATCTAGTTCTAGAGCTTTCTCCTGAGGAGTATTCTTATGAACTACTGTCAGAGCATCTGACGAGCGAAGAGGATGGGTTTTGGCGTAAACAAAGTGCTTATTCAGTAGCTTGGCAATATTTGCTGTATACGCTGATATTCAAGAGTATTGCCCAGACTAAACGAGGGCTACTACTAGGTGCCACCAAGAACATCTACGACTACGTATCTAGCCAAAAGTTATCTCAACAAACTAGCTCCATTATTACGCTTGTCAATTACCTTAAGCGTATTGAGCAGGTCAAAACAAGTACTGCAACTGGCGGTCTTCGTAGCCAAGACTTACAAGCACTCTACAGTCTGGATGAAATTAAAACGTTGTTACCCAGTCTGCAAGCTGTGCTAAAAAATACCAAGATTAAGATTTTAATTGATGAACTAGATAAGGGTTGGGACAATTCAGAGGATGCCAAATTTTTTATTGCTGGCTTATTTCAAGCTACACAAAAACTTAATCTGATTAGTCCTAATTTGCGAGTATACATTTCTATCCGACAGGAGTTATTTGATAACATTCCTCAGATCTATGAAGATGCTCAGAAAATTCGCGAAGATGTGGAGGTCATTCGTTGGGGCAAAAACGAGCTGCTCGAACTGATTGGTCGCCGCATTGTTCATTCGTTCCCCCAAGCTGCTCAGCTCAATGCCCAAAAACTTTGGCAGTCAATATTTGTGGCTCAAATGCAGGCGAGTGGGACGGAAACTCTAGACTATATTATTGATCGAACTCAGCTACGTCCCCGTGAGCTTCTACAGTTTTGTAAGCTTTGTGCTGAACGCATTGAATACTCCCTGGCAGGACGACGGATTGATGAGGTTGCGATCGCAGCTGCCGAAGAATCCTATTCTGAACAAAAAACCCGTGACCTCGCTTCAGAATATCGGTTTCAATATCCCTACCTGTTAGATGTGTTTGAAGTTTTCCGTGGCAAACGCAGTCACTATAACAAAGAGGAATTGGACTATCTGCTTTTGGCCATCGTCTGTGGTGAATATGACGTTGAGCAAGCATCCTCCTGGGTTCTGGACATGGATTATTTGGAGCTTAAACAAATCCTCTGGAAAATTGGTTTTCTCAAAGCGTGGGTACCTCGTCACACCAACCGCCGCACAACCTTAGCCGCTGCTTACCTGGGCCACTACGAGCTGCCTACCATTAATCTCGAAAATATTGAACGATTTCGCATCCATCCCGCCTGTACCAGTTTTCTACACCTAAAAGAGGCGTGCTAGAGCTCGGCAAACTGTAAAATCACCCTATGAAATGGAGAGCAACTCGACCAACCCACCCAATTGAACGCTGGATGCAGTCAATACCGACATGGGTAGTGGCATCCTTGGCAGTTATTGTATTGCTAGCCCTCAAAATTCTTGCAGCTACCCCGACAATTCAGGATGGGCTGCCCTTCAAACTGGAGGAACAGCATTGGACCATGATCGGCACTCTGCTCAGCGACGTCGAATCTATTGCCGCTGTTATTGCCGTAATTCTCTATATCAAAGGAGCACCTGAACGTCGGGCGCAACGTCATTACGAAGCTTGGCAAGTGGTTGACATGGCGGCTTCGGCAAAAATGTCGGTCAGCTATGCCCGGTATAAGGCCTTGGAAGCTTTACACCAGGATGGATTATCGCTTCAGGGCTTGGAAGCCTCTAATGCCAACCTTGCTAAGATCGAACTCCCCTATGCAGATTTAAGTCACTGTAATCTCAGCATGGCCAACCTACAGCAGGCGAATCTTAGGGGAGCCAATCTTCAGGGAGCTGACTTAAGAGCTGTAGATTTACAACATGCCAATCTGCGAGGAGCCAATTTACAAGGCAGCAATCTGCAAGGGGCCAACCTACGCAACGCAGAACTGTGGGAAGCACAGTGGTGGGATGCAGATTTACGCGAAGCAGAACTGTGGTGGGCAGAAATACATATTGAAGACCTGGAAGGAGCACACCTGTGTCGCACCATCATGCCTGATGGTCAACAACTGGATCGAGACTGCTAGATGCCCTATAAAGCACAGACGCCCTAGTCAAAACCTATGGAAAACCACCTTGGCAATCAGGAAAAGCGCAGCATTTTGTCAGGGCAGCTTGGCACATAGTGCACAACCTCAGTACTTGCTGAATGCCATAACTCACAACAGCTATAGACGCAGCAACCGACTGGTGACACAATCGCTCCTGTAGAAATATGTCTTCAACTAAAGATATGTATTCAGCAATTCGCCATCAATCTACCCTTAATATGAAACATATGATTTTTGTGAATTCAATCAGGTCTGCCTCAAGACATTGCTAGCCCTAAAAGAGCTACTTGCAATAGAGAAGAATACTAATGAATAAAGCTCACAAGGTTTCAGCAAAGCCTTGTGAAGACATAAATCAACCTGAAATTCGTGTAAAAATTTTGCATAAAGACGGCGTCCGTCTCAGTGACATAGACCAATAAAATATGGTCAAAATTATTTAGATATCTACTTTTAGCTAGATATCTAAATAATTGAAAGAGAACGGTGGCCTGATGGCTGCATCCCTCAAATGAACGGGCACTATGGCCGATGGATGGGGTGATACCCCAGTAGCAATTCCAACTGAATTAGTTATACCTAGATACTATCCCCCAGCAAGCCAATTGAGCAGAGCTGGTGTCAAATTAAGGGGGGCTGATTTAAGCTGTGAAAATCTGGAGCGAGTGGATTTTACACGGGCTGATTTAAGTGGAGCAAATCTGGAGCGGACACAGCTGATCGACGCGCAAATGTCAGATGTTAACTTAAGCGGAGCTATTTTGACATCTGCCAACCTGACCGCTACGAGTCTCAGACGGGCTAATTTGTTGGGCGCGGTTTTAATGTTCGCCACCCTTGAACAAGCAACTTTATCCCACGCTAATTTAGCGGGTGCCAATCTTACTGAAGCGGAACTTTACAAAGCTAATTTCACCGAAGCCGACTTGAGCCATACCATGTTGCGAAGGGCTAGCTTGATCAATGCCAATTTTCATCGGGCCTGTATGAAGCAGGTCAATGCTAACGGGGCCGAACTCTACGGCATCGACGGTAGTTACGCGCAGTTATATATGGCTCAGATTCAAGGATGTGACCTACGACAAGCAAACTTGAACCATGCTGATTTCACCCAAGCGGTGTTAACTCGGTCTAACCTTAATCAGGCCACATTGATAGGTGCTACTGGTGAAGCTGCAACCCTTGAACAGGTTAATTTAACCAGGGCCAATCTCAGCCATGCCAATCTGACGTCTGCCAACTTACAACAGGCTGTTATGGTCCATGCAACGCTGACGGAAAGCAATCTCTCAGGGGCAAACTTGCAAAATGCCACCCTAGATCATGCTGTCATCCGTCAATGTTATCTGCGAGACATTAACTGGCAGCAGACCTCCGTACAAGGGACTCATTTTTGTCAACCCATAGGGCTATTAAAACGTGATCAAGACTGGTTGCGATCGCAAGGCGCAACCATTCACTAAACCATCCATTAAGCAGTCCGTTTTCCTGAGTCCCAAATCCGATACACAGTGCCCTGCACAGTCGGCTGATTGGGTCGTTCTAGCGTCATCGGCCTCACCTCAAACTCAAATCCATTAGACATCAACGCTGATTGAAACTCTTTCTTGTGGGGACGATCCGGATCAGAAAGCCAACACTCCCCCCCAGGCTCCAAAACGACTTTCATCAGTCGTATTAATGGACTAATATTACGCACTTCGTAGATAACGTCGGCAGCCAGCATCAAGGGAACCCGTAATCCTTCCGGCGGACAGCGCCAGTCCAACGGCATCGTATGAAACTGTTCAAATCCGTTGAGTCGAGCATTTCGAGCCGCAAAGTCTAAGGCGGCGACATCATAGTCAGTAAAGATTACCTCCATACCCAGCGCCAACGCCACTAGGCCGGATAATCCCAACCCACAACCCACCTCTAAAACCCGAGTATCAGCAGGCCAAACATGCTGGCCAAGTGCCTGGCCCAACATCAGCGCCGACGGCCACAGCTCTGCCCAGTAGGGCATGTATTCATCTTGAGCAAAGGCTTTATAGGTAGCCGGATGATCTAATAAGGCATCAATACTAGTGGGTAGCACCAACCGAAACTGCTGTATACGACCATCATCTAACGGAATCAGAACCTTTTGTTCAACCGTATCCAGTAACACATCGTCAGGAGTGGTATGCAGAAAAGGTTGCACCGTCATGCCACAGCTTCACCTGTCAACACTTCATCTGGCACCACTTCAAGCCGAATAAAGTCCTGTCGTGGATTGGCATGGACAACCCGAACATCAAAACGTTCCCCCAGAGCTGGCATGCTTTCAAACCGCATCGCCAACTCCAGTCCCAGGTCTTCAATGATGACCAATCCAAGACTTTCATGTTCTCGCAGCCATCGCAACAACATGACTGACCATGCGTGCTTGCCCTCACGCCGTAAGAACTCCAACGCCCAATAGCGTTTAGTCTGGCGTTCTACAGTCACCGCCTCATAGGCAGCAGTGGATACCCCCTGGGTTAGTTCTGTCATTTCTGCGGGAGAGAAAGGCAACGTTTCTCCTCTCAAATGAGCTTTCAGTTGAAAATGGACCAACAGATCCGTATAGCGACGAATGGGTGATGTTACCTGACTGTAATAATCCAACCCTAAAGTTGCATGACGAGCAGGACTGATACCCATCTCACTGCGGGGCATACAGCGACGAATTGCAGAGTCACGCACCCAGCCCGAAGGTAACTGCAATAGCTCATTATCAGAAGGTAACTCGGGTTCAGGTTGGCTACGAAATGGAATAGCTAGTGCATGGGCTTCACCATACCGAGCCGCCACTTCACCAGCCAAAATCATCATTTCTGCAACAGTTTGACGTGACTGCGAGTTTTCCAACACATCAATTGTGATCTCTTCGTCAATCACTTTGATTGATGACTCTGGCATATTGATGGAAATCGCCCCCTGAGACTTACGCCACTGTCGCCGTCGCTTAGCAGACTCAGCAATCTCATTCAACTCAGGCTCAGCCTTGAGTCCCAACTCAAGCATCTCATCAACATCGTCATAGGTAAGTCGATAAGTGGGCTTAATTCGACTCGCCTTGATAGCATATTCTTCAACAGCCCCGGCTTCATCCAGCACAATGCCAAAACTTAGGGCGCAGCAAATTTCCCCCTGACGCAGGCTCATCGGACCAGTCGCTAAAGCCTCTGGGAACATAGGAATCATCCCCGTTGGCAAATAAACAGTTGTACAGCGACGGCGTGCTTCTAAATCAATATCATCTCCGGGCAGCAACCAACGAGTAGGATCTGCAATGTGCACCCAAATCCGCTTACGTCCATCACCAACACTCTCTAGGCTAAGACCATCATCTATTTCACGGGTACTTTCATCATCAATGGTGTAAACCTTGAGATGAGTTAAATCTAATCGGTCAGCATCGGCATCAGGTGGCGGATTATCAATACGCTTCTGCACCATAGCACTAACCTCATCGGGAATTTGGATAGGAATCTGACTACGCCGCAGCGCTAGGTTTTCATGAGGGCTCCACAGGCCCAAATCGACCAAGAGTTGAAAAGCATCTTCAGCTGCTGTTTTGTAGTCAAGAGCCGTTAAGATTTCTTGTGCCGCTACTTTTTGTGAGCAATCTTCTCCCAAAGTTGCATAGCGCTCTAACAGATCTAGACGCTGTCTATCAGTCTTTTCCCATTCTATAGAAGACAAAGAATCTTGCTGATCAGCTCCCTCAGACTGCCGTATGCCAAGAGCTTGCTTTGAACGAGATAAAAATCCTTCCCACTCTAATTTCCGAGCGACCTCACGAGCCTGCTGATGTCGAACCTCATCAACTTGTTTCACCGAACGAGGTTCATAGCGATCGCCTTTACGCTTAAAAAAAACTTTGTCACTACTCAGCAGACAGTAAGCCGCATAACGCAGTGGCGGTGATTGCTCTGAAAACAATAACAAAGCCAAAGAAGCCGGGTCGGTAGCCTCCCCAGCTTCTTGCAGAAATTCCCAGGCAACTTCTAAGCTATCTGGCTCAATATTGGGCTCAGCTTCAGCCATAAAAGCAGCAATATCCGAAGGCTCATAATCACCGTTTTCAACAACGATGTAGGTGATCTGACGAGGATGCAAGACATGGGATTGGCCATTACCATCAATCACCACCCAATTCTTCTTACCTTCTGGGCGATCGGCCACCCCCAATCGAGGGTTTCCCTGCACCTTAAACTCGATCAGCGCTCCCTTTTCCACCAACCTAGATCCTTACCGTATGGTTTCACTGTTGGTTTTACAGTAGTCCAACAATTTACATATAACCCGCTTTACCTAAAGCCGACTATACGAGTTGCTGATAACCAAGAACCTACATGCTGCTGACTTAATGGCCAGCATCTCATCAAGCACTAACCTTCGCGGTTAACGTAGGGTAGCAGTGCCAGTATACGTGCACGCTTGATAGCAACAGTTAAATCCCGCTGCTGCTTGGCAGTCAACCCTGTAATTCGACGTGGCAAGATTTTGCCCCGCTCCGTAATAAACTTGCGCAAAAGATCAACATCTTTATAGTCGATCTTTTCCTCGGGCTTAATGGGTGATACCCGACGGCGAAAATAGGCCATGATGATCTCTACTTAATTTCTTTGTGAACAGTGTGAGTGTTGCAATGGGTGCAAAACTTTTTCAGCTCTAGTCGACCGGTTGTATTCCGGCGATTTTTTTGAGTGGTATAGCGGGAAACCCCCTTAGAACGCTTGTTAGGGTTACTACGACACTCCGTGCACTCTAACGTAATGATAATGCGAACGCCTTTAGCCATGATTGATGGTGCTAGCTAGCAATTATTGACACAGGGGATCTATGATGTCATACCGACACAGCTAGACGCAAGCCACAAAAAATATCTTTTAGCACTAAAAATGATTGATCAACCTCAGACGCTCAATATGGCAGACATGCTTAGCCATATCGAGCGCTAGTTTGATCGAATCGTAAGCTCCCGCATTAATAGGGTAACAACTTAAGCCGGGAAAAGTTCTGCGTGTAACGGTTGTATCTGATGTGCTTTATATGACCGTCTAGGCATTGGCAGCTCATCAATCGTACTGAGAATCCATTCAAATAGGTCCGGAAAAGGCTGTCTAAAGAGTCGTTGTGCGGCGGTGGTGCCATCGGGTCGTTTCAGGTCGAAATTGTGAATAATGGTAAGCACCTTCAACGACTGATGAGAAAAGCCTCGGTTGACATGATGGCGCTGCGACAAATAGCCATTGCGCCCTTCGACAGCAGAGGAGGTGCGTTGATACTTTGCACACATCCACTGACACCACTGCACCCAGTGTTGGTGTTGAGGGGCATCCATCTGTAGGGTCATCGTCTGGGCCATGAGCTGATCATAGGCATCGCTAGCGGCCTGTTGATAGCGAGATTTGAGGTGAGGCTGTCGAGTTTTATCAGCTTGTTGTAACCAGTAGACCCAGGGCAACAAGGCTGTCAGTACCCAATTTTGGAGGTCAACCTCCTGAGTTTCAGTGGCTAAGGCCTGGATCACCCACTGCCACCAGGCATGAATCCCCGTGGCAAAATGGGGGATCTGAGCTTGAAAGGTGGCAATCGCTTTTTGAGCCGTATCGCCCCCATAGAGACAAGTCAACTTGCTCAAGGTGCTCAAGGGAACGGTCAGTTGTGTGGTTAAGCCGTCGAAGAATTGCCATTGGGCCGTGTCGAGCGTGAAGGGATGGACCGCTTGGCTAATGTCTGCCAAGGCCTGATGGTAAATGTGTTGATCTTGTTCAAGCTGTTGGTGTTGGTGAGAGAGGGACTCTAGCTGCGAAGACAAGACCTGTTGCTTGGCCTTGTCTGTTGTTTGGCCTAATTGGTGGTGAAGGGTGTCTACTTGTTTTTCAAGCTGAGCGAGTTGACGTCCCAGAGCACTGCCGATAGGACGTCCGAGCGCCCGCATCGCATGGAATAGATCCGCCACACTGGCTGTTCCCAGACCGCAGAGCGCTAGTTTGACCAAGGCACGAGCTCCATCACTGACCATAAAGTGACACTGCCATTGGGTCTGATGCCACCAGGTCTCAGTCTGTTTGAGCCAAGTGTCATAACGGCGGTTCTCACATTCCACTTCTGTAAAAATGAACCCACTGGCTAACTCCACCAGCACCAGAATCGGCAGGCCAAAAAAGGTTTCATCCCCTCCGAGACAGATGCCAGGTTTGTTGACCGGTTGGCACTGCTCGGCTTGCGCCGTTTCGTAGGCCATTATGGCCTCATAGAGACGGTGTTTGAGTTGACGTAGCGCACTCGCAGAACTCCCCACATGGGTATCGAGGTGAACGGCTTTGAAGAACTCCGATAGGCTCTCGGCTCCTACCCCGTGCTTAATGCCAAAGTGATAGATCACCCCCACCACCAGACGTAATAGCCAGGCAGTCCCAGCCGCAGTTTCCCACAAACCTGATTCCGGATGCTGGTTGCGACGTGCAATGGCCTGATGATGACGATGCACACTACTTTTGCTGATGCCAAGGGTGGTTGCTATCGACTCTATCCCTTGCTTTGCATTCGTTTTGATACAATCGGCGACTTTTTGACTGCGCTCTCGTATAGTAAGAGACATCGTTCCCAACTTTACTTTGCATGGGTACGATACATGGCTCTGAGCATTGCTGCAGAGCTCTTTTTCTGGTCTTTGACTGAGGTGTTTATTTATACACACCTGAAAGCTGTATTTATTTCCCGCCTTAAAGAGTTACCCCATTAATACACAAAAGCAATTCTCTCAATCAATTGGGTACAGATTAACCCGCTAAGTTGACCTCTACAACATCCGCTAAGGCATCAGTCCAATGATCAACAAGATCGGAATGAGCCGCTTCTACCATTACACGAATCACTGGCTCTGTTCCCGATGCCCTGACTAGAACTCGACCTTGATCACCCATAGCAGCCTCAGCTTTAGCAATTGCCCGTTGTACAGGCTCACACGCTGCCCATTGGCGACGTTTCTCACGGCTGATGACCTTAACATTTTTCAATCGTTGAGGATACGGATCAAAACTCTGATCAATTAAGTCAGGCAAACAGCATTCGGCTCGCTTCAGCCAATCAGCTAGATGCAGGGCAGTAAGAATACCATCCCCAGTCAAACTGTAGTGATGACAGAGAATATGCCCAGACTGCTCACCGCCAAGCATGACACCGCGCGCAACCATTTCTGCATGTACATATTGATCACCCACTTTAGTACGGACCAATTTGCCACCTAACCGCTCCCAGGCATGTTCAAAGCCAAGGTTAGCCATCACAGTCGAAATAATAGTATCGTCAGGAAGCTGTCCTTGCTGCCTCAAGGTCTGCCCCCAGAAATACAAGATGTAGTCACCATTGACAACACGACCATGGCTATCTACAGCCATGACTCGATCAGCATCGCCATCAAAGGCAAAGCCGATGTCAGCACCATGTTCACTCACAGCTGCTTTGAGGGGCTCCAGGTGAGTCGACCCACAGTTAACATTAATGCGATTGCCATCCGGACGACCGTGCATTACAACCACTTCTGCTCCGGTCGCTTCAAATACTGACTGGGCTACACAAGCAGCTGCACCCCAAGCTAAATCTAAAACAATACGCATACCGCCCAAATAGCGCTGACCTAAAAATGGTTGATGTAGAGAGTCAACATAGCGTTTCACAAGTTCAGGTCGTTGATAGGTTTTGCCCCATTGATTACCAGGATTAAAAGCACTAGTACAAGACCCTTGACGTAGGGATTGTTCAATCTTCGCCTGTATCACCTTTTCTAACTTGGTGCCATTTGCCCCAAAAAACTTGATGCCATTGTCTGCAGGCGGGTTATGACTTGCTGAGATCATAATGCCACCAGACACACCCATATCGCCTGCCATATAGGCCACTGCAGCAGTCGGACATAACCCCATATCCCACACTTCAAGACCTGCTGAAGTTAATCCTGCCGCTAAAGCTGCTGCAATCATTGGACTAGAATTACGGGAATCTTGCCCTAGAATGATCGCCCCTGGCTGCTGCTGACGCAGAATTTGCCCTGCCCAAAATCCAACTTGTAAGGCTAAAGGAGCCGTTAAGAGCTCCCCCGCTCGACTACGAATTCCATCAGTTCCAAATAGTGGTGTGGTTGGCAAATCTAATGGCTGCCAACCTGTACCAAAGTTAGCCTGTTGAGACTCAGGAGAAGACACTACCATACTTGACACTCCAAACAACGCACACTCAAAGTGGAGAATAACATCTGTAAGTTTGTATAGATTAAAGATTGCTGTAGTCTGCCCATGATTGGTTCCGGTAACTCTTCAAGCACTAATGATCAACCTGCAGAATTTTGGGTAGGAGTTGAGCAATTTAATCAGGGAGACTACTACGCCTGCCACGATACGCTAGAAGCCATTTGGCTGGAGGCCAGTCCAAGCGATCGAGCGTTCTATCAGGGCATTCTTCAAATAGCTGTTGGGCTTTACCATCTGTCCAACAGCAACTGGAGAGGGGCCGCTATTTTACTAGGAGAAGGCAGTAACCGATTGCATGCCTACGGGGAGGTCCACGGTGGCATTAACGTTACTGATCTAGTAGACCAAGCAATAGATTGGCTCACTGTTTTACAAGAAACCGGGCCTAATGAAGTCCAAAAGCTAGCCTGTTTATTAAGTAGACAGCCAGCGACAGAAAATCATGGGCTTGACCGTGAAGATAGACTAGTAACACCCAAAATTCAACTGGCATGAAAATAATGACTTGAGGCCTCCCCTTGAGATTACAAAACTGTGATGCTGAGCACAAAATCATCCCACTTTATTTATGAAGGAACCCCTAGCTAAGTCGTTCCCCATGTTTAGGGAATTTGTAATTGACAGCATGAAATAAACTATTGGATTAGGTGTGCTTGGCAAAATAAGCAACAATTAAGACCTAGCTTATGAAACCAGTCATGCAACTGGGCTAAGACTAATAAACTGTGACGTCATCAACGTTTAGATTAGGAATGGGCAATAGCAGAAGGCAAGCTATGGTTGTAATGCGAGAACACATTTTTCGTTTCCCTTTTCCAAAACCGTTTCAGATTGCCAGCACTGTGGTGTTTGGCATCGTAGTGGCTGCTAACTATTGGATTACTCCTTCTCAGGCCCAATCCGGAGGCTCTATCAAGCTGCGGGCTGATGTTCAAGAAGCTGATGCTAATACGGGCATTATTACTGCTCGCGGCAACGTCAAGATTGACTACCCTGAAGAGGCAATTTATGCGACATCTGCTCAGGCGCAGTATTACAGTCGTGAGCGACGCATCATCCTGACGGGTAATGTATTTGTACAGCAGGAGGCTAACACTCTACAGGCTGAAGTTGTTACCTATTTAATCGATGAGGGACGCTTTGTGGCAACGCCTAGCGACAATAGTCAGGTGGAATCAATATATGTTCTCCCTGAACCGACTGAAGAACCTGCTGCGGCACCTCAGCCCGAAGAACCATCTACACCTCTCCCAGCACTTCCTGAGGAACTGCCTGAGTTTGCTATCCCCACTAACGAATAAATGCTGTCTCCCGCTGCTAATCCCCCATCATCGAATAGGTTGACCCAAACAGGCACTGTACTTGCCCTGGAAAATGTTCATAAGGCTTACGGTAAGCGCACAGTTGTTCGTGGTGTGAGTCTGACAGTAGCCCAGGGCGAAATTGTTGGTTTGTTAGGTCCTAATGGAGCTGGTAAGACAACCACCTTTTATATGGCCACTGGGTTAGAGCACCCTGATCAGGGGATTGTACGTTTAAACGAACGAGAAATCACGGCCCTTTCAATCCATGAGCGAGCCCGTTTAGGCATTGGCTACCTGGCGCAGGAAGCTAGCATTTTTCGGAACCTTACAGTCGAAGATAATATTCGTCTGGTGATGGAGCAAACTCATGTTCCCCGCCGAGAACGGCCTGAGCGCTTAGCAAAATTAATGCGGGAATTTCGATTGGAAAAAGTAGCTAACACTCTGGGCATTCAAGTGTCTGGTGGTGAGCGTCGCCGTACGGAATTGGCTCGTGCAATTGCTTCTGGCAAAGAAGGACCAACGTTCCTATTTCTTGATGAACCCTTTGCTGGTGTGGATCCCATCGCTGTTTCTGAAATCCAGCATATTGTGTCTCAGCTTCGCGATCGCAAGATGGGAATTCTCATCACCGATCATAATGTTCGCGAGACACTGCGTATTATTGATCGAGCTTACATAATGAGCGATGGTCGCATATTGGCCTACGGTAGTGCTGAAGACCTTGCCAATAATCCCCTGGTACGTGAACACTACCTAGGCGACGACTTTAAACTGTGATTTACCCCCTAAACCTTAAAGAGCAAGATAGCTTTGACTGTTAACTTGTTCCTTGGGTTTCTTTTGCACTCACCCCACCGATAGTGACCATCTGTTTATGGCTACCACATCCCAACCCAATGCTCCTAGTTCAGGTTTTCCTCGGTGGCCATTTCTGTCGATTTCGATCATGGATCGATACATTGCTAAGGAGCTTACATTACCTTTTCTCTTTGGTGTAGGAGCCTTTTCGTCAATTTTAGTATCTGTAGGGGCCCTATTCGATCTAATTCGTAGAGTCACTGAATCAGGCCTGGAAGTCGGTTTGGCCATGCAGGTTTTTGTTTTAAAGATGCCTGAATTTGTAGTGTTGGCATTTCCGATGTCGACACTGCTAGCAACCATGATGACCTACAGTCGGTTTTCTAGTGACAGCGAACTGACCGCATTGCGTGGCTGTGGTGTGAGTGTCCGTCGGATTATAGCACCAGCCCTAGCCCTGAGTATTCTGATCACAGGCCTGACCTTTGTATTTAATGAGGTCATTACTCCTGCCGCCAATTATCGAGCCAAAGTAATGTTGGAGCAAGCCTTCAACTCCGAAAAGCCGCCCTTCCGGGAACGCAATATCCTGTATAAGGAGTACCAAAAGGCAGCTGATGGCAGTGGGAAAGAACTAGGAAGATTATTCTACGCTCGTCGCTTCAATGGGGAAGAAATGCAGGGTTTAACCATCCTCGATTTTTCCCAAGCTGGCCTAGAACAGGTAGTCAGTGCAGAGACTGCCACGTGGAATTTTACGGACAACGTTTGGACCTTCTTTAATGGCACCATTTATGCGATTTCCCCAGATGGGTCCTTCGGTCATATTGTAAAGTTTGAGCAGCAAGAGCTGGCTCTACCCCGTACTCCTTTAGATTTAGCTTCTCGTGGCAAAGACGATGATGAAATGAACATTGCCGAAACGAGGCAGCATCTTAATCAAATTGTCCGCAAGTCTGGAGACGATCGGAGAATTCGCATTTGGGAGCTACGTTTATACCAACGGTATGCGCTACCATTTGTCTGCATTGTATTTGGGATTGTTGGCGCTGCAGTGGGTATTCGCCCCCAACGTACAGGCAAAGCAACTAGCTTCGGCATCAGTGTCGTCATTATTTTTGGCTATTATCTCTTAGGCTTTATTGCTGATGCGCTTGGCAAAGTAGGTACCTTAAACCCAGTGGCCGCAGCATGGCTACCTCCCTTCTTAGGTCTTGCCGTTGGCACTCTACTAGTGATAAGAGCATCCAAGTGATTTCTAAGATGCCTCTGATGCCACCTTGGCCGACCATATTCACTCAAATCAGCACAAGTAAGTTAGTGAAGTGATTAATATGTGCACCAAGCAAGCTATATGGTCCCAAACATTGGGTTAGGAATGCGTCAGTATTGCCACTTGCTTGGCTCGTGATATGACTTATCTCTGACTAGGGCATGCTAGTTCCACCTTAAGAGCATTAGCTTATAGAGCTGCCAACGTTGCTGCTTAATCCAACAACACTAAGTCCACCCAGCTTGATGTTGAAAATCCAGCATAAAGATAGGTCTCGAAAACCGGTTTAGTTCTAAGGTGCCTCTCTCTAATTTCAGGTATTTATAAGGCTGAGGTGCAGAAGTGCCATTTGTTACCTAAACCAACCCTAAAAAGCCACGTTTCTCAGGATTGTTGAGGATTATAAAAACATTTTGATACGGTTTGGACATCCTCTCATTTCGGTGGCATACCCGTACCATTGACCGCTAAATTAAGGTGATCTACTGATTTCCCACCCATGACGTCGCGTTCCTCTGAATCGTCTGCCAAAGTTATTGACTCTAGCTCTGCTGGCCTAGGCACCTTCGGTGGTGTCTTTACCCCATCTATTTTGACCATTTTGGGGGTGATCATGTACCTCCGTTTTGGCTGGGTTGTAGGCCAAATGGGATTAGTCAAAACTCTACTGATTGTTACTATTTCAACCGCAATTACATTTATTACAGGACTTTCTATTAGTGCGATCGCAACCGATCAAGTAGTTAGAGCTGGCGGCGCATACTACATGATTAGCCGCTCCCTCGGCATTGAAACTGGCGGTGCCGTGGGCATCCCTCTTTATTTCGCTCAGGCATTTTCAGTCGCTCTCTACACCATTGGTTTTGCAGAAAGCGTAAATAGTGCATTTCCTAACCTACCCATCACAATTACCGTGATGGCTCTAGTGACTACTATCGCAGTTACAGCCCTAGCTCTCAAATCAGCAGATATCGCAATTAAGGCTCAGTATGTGATTATGGCAGCCATCATACTGTCCCTAATCAGTCTAGTCTTTGGCAGCACGGTACCAACCACCGATATACCCACCTCAGAACAACCAGGTGATGCAAGTTTTTGGGCCGTATTAGCTGTATTTTTTCCAGCAGTAACCGGCATTATGTCTGGGGTCAATATGTCAGGCGATCTCAAAGACCCCAAAAAGTCTATTCCCATGGGCACACTGGCAGCTGTGGGAGTCGGCTATGTAATTTATATGTGCATCCCTCTATTATTAAGCAACCGTGCTGATGCTGCCAGCCTGATTAGCGACCCCTTGATCATGCGCAAAATAGCCTTTTGGGGAGATGCCATCCTCCTAGGGGTATGGGGTGCTACCCTATCCAGTGCCCTGGGCAGCATTTTGGGTGCACCTCGAGTTTTGCAAGCTTTAGCTCGGGACAATATTTTACCAAAACGCCTGCGCTGGCTCGGTAACGGCCATGGTCCCACTGACGAACCCAGACTGGGAACGTTGTTTACCCTGGGCGTAGTCTTGGCAGTAGTATGCATTGGGGATTTAGATGCCATTGCCCCTGTACTCACCATGTTTTTTCTAACCACCTACATGGTGCTTAACGTTGCTGCTGGCATCGAAGGATTTCTTCAAAGCCCTTCATTTCGGCCAACATTCCGGATCCCTTGGTATATTTCCATCCTTGGAGCATTAGGCTGTATTGCCATCATGTTCCTAATTAACCCGGCGGCCACGGTGGCCGCCGCTGTTATTGTACTGACCATCTATCTGTGGTTAGAGCGACGTGAAATCCGGACAACTTGGGGAGATGTTCGACAAGGCATTTGGTTATCGCTAGTACGCGCTGGCCTGAATAACATCGCGGATAGTGCCGATCCTAAAAACTGGAGACCTCACTTACTCGTTCTCTCTGGAGCCCCCACTAAACGCTGGCACTTGATTGAGCTCGCTACAGACTTCACCCACAATCGGGGATTAATTACGTTAGCCAGTATCCTACCAACGGGTGCTCGAAATTTAAATCAACAGGAAAAGATCAGAGGTACTATCCGTGATTACCTGGAAAAGCGAGGCATTCACGCTTTTGTCAAGCTTATTGAAGCCACAGATACATCTACTGGAGCGCAACAACTTATCGACACCTATGGCATTGGACCTTTAATCCCGAACACTGTCCTTTTAGGAGACACTGAAACCAATGATCCAGAGGCGCGCGAACGTTATTGCCAAATCATAAGCAAGTGTCACCAAGCAAAACGAAATATCGTCATCCTCAGAAATCCTCCTAGCCACATGCCCCAGTTTCCCCAACGTATTGATGTTTGGTGGGGTGGATTGCAATCGAACGGAGGACTAATGTTAATTTTGGCTTATCTGTTACGCACGGGAATTCGATGGCGGTCAGCAGACATTTATTTAAAGCTTGTTGTCTCTAACAAAGCTGCAGCGCAAGCTGCTCAAACCAATCTAAATAAGCTCATCGAAACATTAAGCATCGGGGCTCAATCCAATATCATCGTTGCTGAAGGTCGTCCATTTGACACTATTCTTAGGAAATCATCTGCTACAGCAGATCTAGTCCTCATGGGACTAGCAACACCAAACGACGGTTTTGAAGAATACTACACATCCTTACAGCAAAAGACCGTAGACCTGCCGCCAACCATTTTTGTACTCGCTGCCGAAGATCTTGCCTTCTCAGAGCTTCTACAAAAGGAATAGCTTCCTATTGAACAAGGAAGGGTGTAGGGGGCAGTAGCCCCCTATCTTAAGCAGCAAAGACATCTGCCAAAACGACAAATACTACTCAACCACACGTAAACGCCCTTGATTCAAGGCATCATAAATCTGATTGATTAACATTTTGTCGTTAGCACTAATATTGTTGCCAGCAAACATTGCCATCAAAACGCTCTGATCAGCGCGTGTGATACGGCGAGTTGCAAAGATCTTGGCAACCATTTCTTCCACCGATTGAATAGCCATAAAAAGATTCACCCACAAATCCAGAGAGACAGCTTCGCACCCCAGCGACCAAGAACAGGTATAAAATAAAACACACAGTCAGTTGTTTTACATAACCCAATCTAGAGGGTCTGCTACGGACTCACATCCGTGAGATACCGTATTTCAATTATTAGGGAAAGGGTGTCACCCCGTGAGTAATTATGCTCTCGTCACATCAATTCTTTAAACTGAGCACGATCACCGACAAAAGCACCAGGGCATCTACTGAGAATTCTCAGCAGATGCCTCTCATCTATCTCTGTACGTAAGCTTTGACAAGACATTCAGAGTATTGTGTTGAGCATAACTCTGGAAAATATCTGCCAAACCACCCAAAAACTTTGCTAGTTTCACCAGAAACCATCCGTGATTTCCCTTAGAAACGTTTTAAGCCCAAATGCAAAGGGTTTACCAGGTCTTTATAAGGTAGTCATCCCCCTATCAGGACGCCCCATCATAACTATAAATATAATCTAAAGCCTAGGCCACGACTGCGGCCTAGGCTAGAAACTAAAGTATTGAACCTAGCGTCAACACTTTTCAATCACATCTTACTTAGACCTTTAATTTCTCTTGTGGAGAAGAACCACCTCTTAGAGACTGCATTTTAGATCTACACTGCAGCCAGTTCTGGAGTCGGACGCTTACTGTTACGAATGCTGTTAATCGCTTCAGCATAGTCTGGAGCCTTAAACACAGCAGAACCAGCTACGATAGCATTTGCTCCCGCTTCCAACACTTGCCAAGTATTATGGGCTTTCAAACCACCATCAACCTCAATCCATGGGTCCAAACCACGCTCATCACACATCTGACGGAGTTTACGAATCTTAGGTAACACCTCAGGAATAAACTTTTGCCCCCCAAATCCAGGGTTTACACTCATAATCAAGACCAGATCACATAGCTCTAACACATACTCAATTAGGTCCAAAGGTGTAGACGGGTTCAGCACGACACCAGCTTGCTTACCTAAATTTCGAATACTGCTAAGAGTGCTATGCAAATGAGGTGAAGCATTATGCTCAGCATGTACAGAAATGATATCTGCTCCAGCTTTTGCAAAACCTTCGATATACTTCTCAGGCTCAACAATCATCAGGTGAACATCAAGAGGCTTTGTAGTAATGGGTCGAATAGCCTCGACAATTAATGGGCCAATGGTGATATTAGGTACAAAACGACCGTCCATCACGTCTACATGAATCCAATCTGCACCAGCTTCATCTGCTGCACGAATTTCATCGCCCAAGCGACTAAAATCAGCCGATAGAATAGATGGGGAAATAACAACAGATTTTTTCGATTGTGTCATGGGGAACCCGCCTCTTGTAATCACCATAATGGTCACTATCGTAACAAAAACTTAGTATCAAAATCGTTACAAACTGCTTTAGCTGATGCTATTTATCATCCGAATGTGTATTTACAGGAGTCTTCATGGGAATTTTTCAGAAACTTTTGGACCGGTCTTCCTCTAGCGATCGCAATGAGGTTAAACGTCTTCTACTTCCCCTGCTTCTATTTACAGGCCTTGCCAGTGGCTTGCCAGCTTTAGCCCTTTCAGTATCAGTGGGAGCAGATGGTATCGATGCTCGCCGGTTACATTTGGCACCTTACAATCTAACCGGTAAAAAAATTGCAATTGGTCAAGTTGAGGGGGGACGACCTGGACTTTTTGGACTAGATAAGCTGGCGATTCCTAATAGTCCCGTCACAGTAAACCAGGTTTTACAGCTTGATGGTTCTGCCACAGCAGATGAGTTTGTCGACAATCATGCTAATCATGTTGCCAGTGTCATGATTAGTCGAGACAAGCGATTAGTCGGTGTAGCACCCGATGCAACTTTATTTTCCGCATCTATTGGACCACTGGAAGGCGAAATTAGTGGCCAACCTCAAGAATGTATCACTACACAGCATATTGCCCTGCGCAATAGTGATGATGTCCGGGCCATTAATTTCAGCTTCGGCGAACCTTTAGCCACCGATCCTCGCCCCAATGCCACACTTGATGGCAATGCTCTACTGACACAGTGTATTGACTGGTCAAGTATTACCCACAAAACACTATATGTTATTGCTGGTAATCAGGGTGGCGGTGGCATCCCAATTCCTACCGACAACTTCAATGGCATCAATGTCGCTTACTCAACTCAAGTAGACGGACGTTTTGTCAAAATTGACTACGCTAATGCTGGTAGTGAGCCTACATTTAGCCCTCGGGGAACGCCGACACCAGAGTCTAATGTTGGTCCCCGACGTTCGATTAATTTAGTGGCCCCTGGAGACGACATTAGGATGTTGAACCCTAACGGCCAGGAAATTCTTAGTAGCGGTTCCAGCTTCGCAGCCCCTCATGTAGCAGCGACTGTTGCCCTCTTGCAAGAATGGGGTGATCGACAAATTCGTACAGCAAGCTGGAGCTTGGATACCCGTGAGCCCATGGTAATGAAAGCTGTATTGCTTAATGCTGCCGATAAATTAATGGATGAAGGGAATGGCCAAAACCTAGGCATGGGAAAAACCTTACTGGATGAGTCAAATCTGACTTGGATCGCATCAGATGCTTATCGAGATCCAAAGGTACCTCTACATGGAGAACTGGGCACTGGCCAATTAAATGCTTTCAGAGCTTACGAACAATTCAATGGCGGTCAATGGCCCCCTGGGAATGTACCGATTGTAGGTTGGGACTACAACTCCCTACCCTTAGCTGCTGGCAACGATACTAGTCAAGAAAGCATCTATACAGACTACGTGATTGACAGTCCGCTCAAGGAAGGTAGTTACTTTGCTGCAACTCTGACATGGGAGCGTCAGGTTGCACTGGCAGATAGTAATGATAATGGCTTATATGACATCGGAGAAAGCTTTAACAGCCAGGAACTGAATAACTTAAACCTCTACTTGATGCCTGCTGACGAGAACGATATGGACAAAAGCATTTGGTCTTCAGTCAGTGAGGTAGATAGCCTCGAGCACATCTTTTATAAAATTCCCCAAACCGGGCGATATAAACTAAGAGTCGTTTATGAGAAACAAGTTACTTCTGAAGTCGCTCAACCTTACGCATTAGCATGGTGGGGCGCTGGTGAATAAGCATCAACTGTCAGCAGCACACAGCATGAGCAATATCCAAGTTAATCCTCAGCCTGATAAAACCGAACTGGATGCAATGGGCGTTTTTTCCTGGCCTGTTTGGCAAAAAGAGGCATCAGAATTTCCATGGCATTATGACGAGACAGAAACTTGTTACTTCTTAGAAGGAGACGTTGTCGTTACACCAGATGAAGGCGCTCCCATTTCTATGGGTAAGGGTGACCTAGTCATCTTTCCAGCCGGCATGAGTTGCACTTGGCGCATCAACGCTACAGTTAGCAAACATTACTCGTTTGGCTAATCCATCCCAAATTTTCAGCACTTGCCTAATAGGACTAAAGCCCTTTAAAGATATCCCCTCGAGGTTGCGCTTCGAGGGGATACCTTTCTGAGCTTTACCATAGCGACTTATGCATTTTTAAGTAGGTGTTTTACTAAATTATCTTTAACCATCATTTGACGCATAACTTCTAAAACATAGTTTTGCGCATCCTCATGGGAAAGATTACGCACTTGCTCTTTTAAAACCTGCAGTTGAAACTGCTGCTCTAACGTTAATTGACCTGGCATATCCATAGGTCACTCCTCCATAAATCATTGACGAAAACAAAGGCGCTAGCCCGTTATCGTTACAAAGATTTTAACCATGCTGCAATTAACCGTCAACCTGTCAAGCAATAAATAATCAAAGAAACATTTGTTTACAAGTTTACCGTCGCTTTGGTAGTGAAATATGCAGAAACGCCTTCTATGAGCATATCCCCTGTGTAAATCTACGCGCCTCTAATCAAACTTTTCCCATGCCTTCTCATAAAGAAACAAACCTTTCAAAGATTGCAAGAGGCCTCAATGAATATAGTCACCTTGGAATTCTCGATTTTTCTAGGCCCAATACAGGGTGTGTGGGTTAGCCACAACCATAAAATGAAAAGCACCTTATCAAGGCGACCTCAGCTGCGTATAGAAAATTACATCTATAGCTTGACGCCCATAGTTCACAACATCAGTTATGACTGAAAGCTACGAATAACAACAGCTATAGGTGTATCACACTGCTGCTGGCGCAGCCTCTCCTTTGGAGATATGCATTCAGCAGTATGCTATAGAAGTTCCCAGCCCATCTATTTTGAGCCAGCCTAATCATCTTGTAGATATAAATTAAGCTCAACCAGTTCACTACTATATGAAGCACTTATGCTTGAAACAGATTCAAGACAATAGTGAACGTTGCCTAATTCTTAGTTATCAACAAATCAAACACTGAGGGCAGTCATTTCAATACCAATATTATTAGAAATCAACTGCTCCTTACTCAAAGAAAAAGCTTCATCACATACATTCTGCAGTTCTCTGGGTACCGGTCGAAAAAGGGATAAGACACCTGCTTGACAGCCAAGATCTTGCACTCGTTCAATAACAGGAACAAATTCTTGATCACTAGTCACTATCAAAGCATAGTCATAGTTTTTCATGGCAGCATGATAGACCATGTCTGAGACAAGATGTACGTCTACTCCCTTCTCACTATAATTCCCGCCTCCTATGGGTATTGCATATCCTAAAACCACCTTAGAAGTTTGCAATATGTCCTCACCATGCTCACTTTCAAGTGATGCTAAATGCGGCTCACATGTATAGAAAAAAGTTCTAACTAACTGGCGACCTTCGAGAAAGATCTCTCCAAACCAATGAATCGGTTTGATAATTTTAACTTCAGATCCATTAAGGCAGTATCGGAAGTTTGTTCCATCGATAAACACCATGGCTTTTTGAACATGAAGCGCTGGTGCACGCAATTTTATATTGCCATCGTAAGACTTATACATAACGATGATTCCTAATAACAATCATGCCGATACTGGAGTTTATAAACCCTCTTGAGCACTAGATAGATGCAATTAAGAACCCTTGTGATGTCAAATTTGATATCCTTAGCGCAAACTTGAAATTGCTTGACTATCTAAGGAGTAATTGGAGTAATTTACTACAGCGTGTGCCTAAGCTCTAAAAGTTTCAAACCTAATGAACTCAGAGACAATCACCGTGGAGACGTAGTTCCACGCTTCATCAGATGATCATTCATGAATCTGAACACCTATAGCAGTGCCATGGCCAACTGAAGCGATAGATGCCCCAAAAGACATGAAAAACCTATGCTTTACCTATTGAAAAGCAAACACAAAAACTTAATCTAATAACTCAGAAGCCTTCAACGAGAATTGAACTCGTGACCTCTCCCTTACCAAGGGAGTGCTCTACCGCTGAGCTATGAAGGCAAAAGACTATGTGGTGGGCCGTGTTGGATTCGAACCAACGTAGGCGTAGCCAGCGGATTTACAGTCCGCCCCCATTAACCACTCGGGCAACGACCCACTACCACATACACCGGCAATTAGACCGGCAATGCCAGGAGGCGGACTTGAACCGCCGACACGAGGATTTTCAGGGCTTTCAAAGCTCATAACAATCATAGAACAAGGTCATGAGTACTTTTCATAGTCCGTCACGTTCTATCCCCCAAATAGCTCTTTCAGCACACTAATCTAAAAGTCTTCCTCGGTTAGAGTTGATCGACTCATGATTCATCGCTGATTAGTGTCGGATTCAAGCAGTTAGGCGAGTTGCAAGCGCAACTCAGATGTAGATGGAGATTTCAGAGGTTACACGCTCCAGCCGTCTCATACGCCAACAGGCTGGGAATGCCCAGATTGTTCTAGATAATGGCCAGTTGCCGTAGCCCGTGTCCAAAACCTACGCGTCACTCTGAATCATGGCAAGGAATCGGTCCCGTAATTCCCTTAGGTTAGTATTGTCTGGAACTATTTCTAGGCAGCGATTCCAGCAAGCTAAACCATCCTGAATTAGAAGGCTAATTTGTTCGGTAGCTTCTTGACCATCTAAAAATATCCCAAATTTGATGCAGGTTAAGCCCTTGTTATTCAGCGCATTGATATAGTCCGGCGCACGCTGTAAGGCCGCATCATAGGCCGCTATCGACTCGCCATAGCTCGCCATAGCCGCTCCGTGCTGAGACAGCCCCGCTTGTAAATCCGCCAGCCGCTGGAGCGAAAGGCCCTTATTATTCAGCGCTTGAACAAGGTCCGGCGCACGCTGTAAGGCCGCATCATAGGCCGCTATCGACTCGCCATAGCTCGCCTGGGCCTCACCGTGATGAGACAGCACCGCTTGTAAATCCGCCAGCCTCTGGAGCGAATTGCCCTTGTTATTGAAGCTGCTTGTGCTCTCAGGATTTTCCTCTAAATCATGATTGTAGGCCGCAATCGCTTCCTCATATTCCCGTTGCGCCGCCCCATACATCGATAGGCTCTGATAGTACTGGCCCTCGGCATCGGAAATCAGGCCTAGTTTAAAGTCGCTTTGAATCAACAACTCTCGACGCATATCCAACAGCGCTCGGCACATCTCGTATCGGCTGACCTTCAGCATCTCCTCAAAAAGGGTTACCCAGAGATCAACACCCTGGCTCCAGTCAAGCTGATTGAGATGGTAAACAGCCTCAATATTTCCCAACTGCCGATAGTGCTCTGTCAGAAGCCTATGAGCGCTTTGGGTTCTCGGGTCATCATTGAGCCGACGCATCAGGTCGTGAATACGATATTGAACCGGCTGATCGCCCTCTTCAATCGACCACACGAACGAGAACTGCGTGACCCGCTGAAATACAGCATCAAAGGTGGCAAAGTTTAGGGCTTTCCCTAGCACTTGAAATAGCTCTTTATTGAACGAACGGCAGGCACTCAGGGCATAGATTGTATTTTCGGTATCGGCATCGACATACTTCATTAGCAACCGGATCAGTGTCAGTCCTTTCTTATGAAAGTCGGTCTCGTACTGCTTAAACTCGGTCGCTGCAATAGTCTGACCGCTGGCCTTGGCCTCCCTAACCACATCGACACACAGAGCTAGATACAAAGGATGCACTTCACCCGGTAAGACCATGGCATAGGCAATAAGACTCTCCTGAAGAGCCGCATCGGTTAGCCCCAAGGGTGTATCGGCTTCAATCTTTGTCAGATACGCCTGAGCATCCTGAGTCGTAAAATTGCCGACACGCTTAAGAGACAGGGCATCATTCGGAACCTCAGACTGGTCTGCCTCAGACCAGCGGGGGCGAGACCGCCCTGTAATCACCGGAATGATACCGGCTTCTGTGTTGAGCTCCCGCAACAGCCGTCGCAGCCAGGCATCTTGCTCAAAATAACGATAGCTAGAAACGTTACGCTGGTCCCCCCAAAACTTCTCGTGAGCATCAAACATCAATACCATCCGGCTAGGACCATTATCTGCTGCCATTGCCTGATTGAGGTCCTGGGCCAGCAGCTCCGGTAGCCGCTCAATCAGCTCCGTATCTTTGTCGGCCTGGCGAATGGTCTCCAAAGTCTGTCGATCTAAACCGAAAGACTGAAACTTGAGGGTCAGCGTCTCACTCAGCCCCTGGGCTCCAAAGTCGAAAACGGCTTTGATGAGTGCCCCTACCGGATTGCCACTCACCGCATCCATCACCGTGGTGGCCAGTCCAGCCAGCTCATTGAGGGGAAACAACGCCCGCACCTGCTCCACCGAACGCCCCGTCTGACTTAGATACCACAGACAGGCGAAATCGAATCGAGGAAAGACTAGACGATGATTACCAGACGCTGACGCTGCCAACTTTTTACGCAACATCAGGGGACCAAACACGGGATCTCGTGGCTGTTCTTCACCGGGGGGCTCTTCGTTAAAGTCGAGCAGGGCCACGGGGATGGGGTGGTAGGTGCCTACTGGCAAACTACCAATGGACCTTGCTAGCTCAACATCAGACTGGGTGCACAGGGCAGCCCACTGGTCAGCACTAATGAGACGACGGCAGGCATTTTTCGCTAGATATTTCAGGAGCAGCGATTTGCCATTGCCGCCCTCGCCATACCAAAACAGAAAGTCCGACTGAGCCGAGTCCTGGTTGATGCGTTCTACTAGAAGCCGCACAAACTCATGACGGTCCGTGAAAAATCGTAGGGACTCTCCCCGATTAGCAACCGATTGTCCCCGACGGCTGTTCAGACTCATAAAAGACTTTCAAGGGTAAGACTGATGTTTTCCTTCGCTGACCCTTTCCAAGATAGTTGACCTCGAATGAGGGGTCAGAAGAAGCGTAGGATATCTTCAACTCCATTGAAGCTATAGGTACACGCGTCATTCGTCACCGCGTTCAGGCACTGAATCTGCACCAGTTCAAGGGCTTGTGAGGGTTTCTCATCTTCAAATTTTCAATCAACCTTTTGGACGTCGCCTGATTGCGAGTCAAGCCATTCAACTGGAGTAATAGTTTCCCGCTTAATTCATCTTTTTTAGTACGGCTACGGACGGAACCTGAAGGTGCTACAGCTAACTGCTGTGAGCGATTCTTACGCCGCTGACTGCGAGCTGTATTGTCGGATCGTTGACTATACCTCTGCTGAGCTCGCTGTGGCGGAGATGTGTCAAATCGCTGCGGTGGAGACACTTTGATAGGGCTGTGTTTGCGACGTCTAGAAGATGCTCTAAAAAATGGACGACCTTCGCGACGGCACTTTTGATATTGCAGATAGAGCAACGCAATCACCGCCCAGATAAGTACAGCTAGCAGTACATCCATAGTCAAAAATTACATATCCTTTATTAGTACAAGTATTTGGAACTATTGAACATGGCGAGTCCCATGACACGTGCCCAAATCCCTGAGTCAGCGCTGGCAGACGTGGAAACACTAGCGGCATGGGCGAATTCAAGCGCTATAGCTAGCATTGATGAGCTTACTAGCGAGATGCGACTAAAAAGCTTATGTAAGAAATCGATACGTACACGAGAACGAGAAACCATCCACGATAGCCCTCAGTCCAACTCGCCCTTTTGAAAAAAACGTCACAAACCTCATAGAACTTGTCCGAACTGGCATCTCAGTGAGGTCTAGACTTGGACGTTTAAACAAGATCTTCAGTACTATCGGAAGGTACCAAAAGCTTGAACTCGTGAACGATGCAATTCCAAGCCAGTCATATTCCTGCCGATATCGACACCTACGAAAAGCTAGCCGCCTGGGCCTGTACTATCCTCAATGCTCACGGCTTTGCCCTCGACTACAACGAGCGCCCACCCTCTGTCGTCACTGGTGATAGTGGTATCCAAGCGCAATTTGAGCGAAACGGCCCGTTCATATCACATCAGAAGGACAATCGGCTTATTTTTCGTTGTGCCTTCCTCTTAGAGGATGATCACGCCAGTTCTGCCTATGACATGGAATACAAGGCGGTGAAGGAATCCTTGACCGCACCTGTAAACGTTGACTTCATCCAAAGTTAGCCATGCCTGACTGGTCGCGCTACACCGTACAGGGGGGACATCTCCCTGCCGAAGCACTTCAACACAAACCCTATAGCCCGCAACCAGCAGACCCTAGGCCCAATCCATGGACAGCCAGGCAAAGACCGGGGTTTCAACGAGCCGCTAATCACTTTGCGTCAAAAAATCATGCGGCGGCACCAAGGCCCTTAAATGTGAGAATGCCGTTGAACCTTAAGCCCGTGTCCCCAGTGAGGGCGGCGGCGCAAGGGATGAGATTACAGGTCCCCAGAGCTAGAACGGCCATCCAATCCGTAAGACTTCCAGCCCCCGCAAATGTCCTCTCGAATTTTTCAGGTCCTCAAAAAGCTAGCGCTGCCTTAGCTACCGCCACAGCCGTAGGGACAGCGGCCTACAATCTCGGTCAAGGCCAAGGACCAGCTCAGGCAACGGCAAGGGCCTTAGCTGCCCCCTTCTCAAGTGCCGCAGGAATGATCAGCGAAGGCCTACTCAACGCCCCTGCTGGACTGGCATCCACATCAGCGGCCCT
Source organism: Leptothoe sp. EHU-05/26/07-4 (assembly GCF_043421015.1). Classification (NCBI taxonomy): domain Bacteria; kingdom Bacillati; phylum Cyanobacteriota; class Cyanophyceae; order Nodosilineales; family Cymatolegaceae; genus Leptothoe; species Leptothoe sp. EHU-05/26/07-4. The sequence continues at coordinate 321,741 of NZ_JAXSQV010000006.1, read as the reverse complement.
CATGAGGGGACGTTCAGCAGCTGACGCCGTTCAAGCGGGCAGACGGTTCGACAACTCGCTAGGCGCTGATGCCGTTTCCGGGAGAGTCAATGACTTCTTCGGCAATATAGGTTCAGGGATAGACAGCTTTTTCGGTTGGAGCAGAGCACCACACAGGCAAAGCCGGGAAACGCCTGATCCCAGCTACGGGACTGAGCCTGACTTCTGGGGAGAGGCTGGAAAGAGGTACGACGTCACGTACGAGCCATCCAGAAAATACGGCGAAGACTCCTCTCAAGGGGCAACCGACTGGATTCCTCTAGGGCCAAGAACAGAGAGGGGGGTAACCGGACCGATCGGAAAGACCAGCTACAGTGACCCCGACAATGTCACTGGAAATCACAAGTTTATTGGTGTCACCTCTCCTGATGGCGCTAGACAGTCATTCGAAGAGTTCAGGACAAGACATATCGTATTCGGCACAGGGACAAGTAATACAGACGTCATTGATGTTCGACTTGAAATCATTGATGTAGTCGAAGTCTCTAGCGGGAAATCAGCAAGCAAAAAGCCGAACCCATACGTTCCTCAACCAGCACCCAGGACACCGGGGTATGGTGAGGGTCAGTCATCGCCTGAGCCAAGTACGTCAACACCCAGTCCAGCCTCACTCGCCTTGCCCGCAGCAGCTGCAATCGGTCTCGGTGCCGCTGCTGGGCTTGGGGGACCCGGCCCCGCCAAGCCCAGCACGCCAGCGGGTGGACCTAGAGCAAAGCCGAGTACGCCAAGTTTGCCTAGACCGGCAAACAAGCCGAGTGCTGCGCCTGGCAACAGTGGGGGTGGTCAACCCAACCTGCCCCCTGGAAAGAAAGGCGACAAATGTGGCTGTAACAAAGGGATCTTAGATGGCGTTAAAAAGCTATTTGCCAACAATGCCACGGATGCCGCCCAGCTAGGGCTGTTGACAAAAATTGATGCAACCACCACGGCCAATAGTGTTGGCATCGCTGCTAACAATGCGCAAGGCGTCACGATATTAACCCGGTTGCAGCAGGCTCAACAATTTGCCGAAAAGGCCTGGCAAAACACCCATATCGATAAGCTCATTAATCTAATGACCCTTGTCACCGTGCTCCACAATGGCGCAATGATCAGTCGTGACATTGGCGAAACGCTGGGCTATGTCGTGAGTAATGCTCTGGCTGCAATTGGCGTCAAAGACGAAGGCGGCAACGCCCTGGATATCAATGGCTTGGTGGGTGATAGTGTCACCAATTTCATCAAGTCAGTGGTGGGTGAAGATGTTTATGAAGACACCCGCACCAGCTGGCAAAAGGCCAATCGCGTGCTTCAGGCTGGGTCAAATATCGTCTGGACATTACGCAATATAAATGACGCCACACAGGACGTTCTGGAATGGACCGCTGAGAACACTGGCAAAATTGGTAATGCTCTTAAGAAATACGGTGTTGTGGGAGATCGCGCCTACCCATGGATGTCAGAACGGGTCAAGGCACAGGAGTTCTACCGCACTAAATTTAGTCGCGTATTTCAAGGTCTCGAATCAGCAGAGGATACCGCTAGCAGTCTGGCGGTCGTCACCTCCAATGTTCGCGAGATTCAACAAGAGGTTGATGAGCTAGGTGAGGCGCGCGCTCGATTCACCGATGCCGTCACCGCCTTTGGCCCAGAGGATACGCCAGGCCTGGATGAGGAAAATCAACTACCGACCAGCGCCCCTGAAAACCAGCCGATCAAGATAGCCGAAGAAGACGCCGAGGGGGTTAGCCAGAGCCCCAACGTTGCGATCTCAACCGATGCTCAAAGAGGAGATCCACCTAACGATGCCACTCCCTGATAATTTTTCACCCGTTGAACACCTTCAAGACACCATCCGCCGAACATTCAGAACCGAGGTTAGAGAATGGTTTCGAGATATCGACTTGGATGGTGACCTAGACATCAATACACCTCGGAGCAGTATGGCTTTGGCCTGTGAACATCGTGATGATGACTCCTTCAACATGACCATTGGTCGAATACTGCTGTTTGAGACATTGCGCGGTCGGTTCGCGGATCGACTGCTGGGTGGCAATGATGACGTAGGTATCACCAACTATAGAACTGATGTCCGTCGCCGGACACGACCTAAAATCACTCTTTACTTTTTAGAAGACGCTACCGACGTTGAGCCAGGTTATGCCCCTATTGATGGTCGTATCAGCTTTAGGCTGATGGATCACACGCCGGCCACCATCAATCCATCTGTAGCCCAAACCTACGCCCAGCGAATACGAACCACCTTTGTAACAGGTAGTGGTTTTGTCTGGAAAAAGGGCAGGAACATGTATAGCTATAGCGATTGGCCAAAAGGCTACCAACTACAGTTACTCTGTCGCACTGAAGCAGAAGCCAGATGAGTGACTGAGGCAGTTCTTGATATTCAAAATGACACACCTGAGTGGTCATACTTCAATGAAAAAGTCAACGCGGAACCAGCTGCAGCGTTTCCAACTATTCCAGATATTGACCAAGCGTATGGTAAAAGTCGACGTCAGCCCAGACGACGACCCGTGGCTGATGTCCGTTTTCAGTATGCATCGCTCGAAGTGCTTGGTGTGCCAAACCCTATCATCCTGGTAGACCGTACCGGCATATTACCCGCGCCATTGGTCAGTTAGTTTTCTAGCGCTATCAATTAAAAACCACAGGAAAGGCTAAACCTTTCCGGCTGACGTTATCTAGGGTTTACATGAGTTAGAAGGGTATCAGATCCTCTACGGTACTCTCCTTATGTCTAGATACAGCGACATTCGTCGAGGCGCACAGCTGAATGCGGCTCAGCAGCAATATATCGAATACATCAGTACCCCTCGTGATCCTAATATCGGTTCTCGCGGCTCAAGGCCTCCACAAAAGCCTGTATATATCGTTCCTTTCGGTTTTGACCTTGGGGTTGCGACGGATGTTATTCAAGCCAGTAACAGCGTTCAGGGATATTCGGCTTTAGCAGCCAATGTGAACGCTGCAAGTGGAGCGGCTGTTACTGATGCTATTGGGTCAAGTACTATCTTTCCGATTAATGGCTTTAGCCCTGCTCGTGTGGTTTGGAACCGCGCTACAGACAAAGTTTTGGTCCCTAAGCGATCAGCAATTACCAATCAGTTATACGGTGCCTATGAGAACGTAAACCGCGATAGCTGCGCGTTTGGTAGAGCAGCTGAAGACGATGATATGCACGATGTATTTGCAGCTATCAAGTCTCAGATTCTAACTACGAACGCAGGTTTCGGGCTCAATCGAGTCTCCCTAACTCGCGAGCGTCGGAGATATCGGTAGACCCCCATGAAGCCAAAACACGACATCCTCGATCCGTTTATGACGTGGCTTGATATGAACCCTGAGCACGGGGAAAGTGATCAGCGTCGAGCCATTGAACAACTTGCAGTACGACAGGAGCTGATCCAAAACTGGCTAGATGGAAACGAATACGTGGATGCCGTGTTGGACTGCATCGAAGAGCATGGCTTAGATGCTGCTGGCTATGTCGAGGCTGTAGAACACTCGGTCAATCAGTTTATTTACAGTGGTGGTGCTGCTTACATTACTAACGAAAGCGGGGTACTGTTGCCCGCACATATAGGTTGATGAGCTGGCAACTACTGCAAGAGGTAGAACCTCAGTTTGAATGGCTCACTCTGGGACCACCCATTGTTGGTGAGCCCACCCTGAAGATAGAACAAGACTGGTCCTATGCTGGGGCATTCCCCGGTCGGGCTTATATCACCGTCGTTCAGCAGTTTCCAGATGGTTCCTTATACGGCTTCAGACGGTTTTATCCGTATCGAGATCCACGCTTGTTTAATCCTTCCATCCCCAACCACTTGGAGGCTTCAGGCTGGAATGTTTACTCAATTCGTTTGAAAGTCAACCTATGGGGACAATGGCAAGCAGAGGCTAACTGGCGAATTCGAATCTACGAATGGATTGGCAATACCCCACCCGCAATATTTGTCGATCCGGGTGTGGGTGAGAACAATCCTTCAACCCCTGACCTAATCTACGATGGCGGACAAGAAGTTTGATGTTGTGCTCCTAGCGCGACGTGTGGAGGGTGTGGAGGCTCCTAGCTCCATCAAATATGGGGAAGTTGTGCAATGCCCTGATGCCAATAATGGCGAAGGTGCTGTTTATATCGGTCGGCCAGATGGGACGCCGATGCTGCTCAATCAGGCCACAAACCCGCAAGAGCTGTACTTGACGGTGCCTGAGCAGGCGAGCGATTTATTTATCTCGACGAAAGAGACCAATCGAAAAATACCGTGGACGACGACCCCTAGAGCCGCTAATGATGTTTGCTATCGAATTGGTAACGACATCACGTTATCGCCAGATGGGAAAGACATCACATTGCCGATTGGTACCTTCGATATTTGGTATCGAATCCATTTTTCCACCATGGAAGGCTATGCCGTTATCGGCATCTTGGATAGCAGCACCTTGGAACCACTGAATAAAAGCTCGGTGGGCGTGGCTGAACCGGGTAAAGAACCCGGCAAAATCCGGGAATCCATTGGCCGAGCCGTCTTTTTCGTAACGTCACCGATCACCATTAGCGTTGGGGTTGAGTATGCGGATTCGAATCAGGATAAACGGCTGAGTTGGTGGGAATGCTGGTGTCACATACAGAAACGCTGATTGGCTCTATTCCCCCTGGGCAGATTGCCCCGATGGGGACAGCAACATTGCCTGTCAAGCAGCTGCAAACGCTCCTGATTAGCCTCAACAATCAGGCGGTTGAGATTTCAATTCGTGATGGATTTCTGGAAATAAAAAACCTCACTGACCACACGGTTTTTTATGCTGGCTCCTGTTTACAGCCAGACGATTAAGCTCAAGTGGCACATGGCAATGCTACAAATCCTTGAGTACAGGCCAGGGCGAGAGACGCCCATTAGACACACGATCAATTTGGCCCGACTACCGGCCACCATTGGGCGTTGGGACCAGGCGACCTACCCAGTGGCTGTTGGCATGGATCCACGACTTGTCTTTGTGCGCTCGATTTCTCGCATCCATGCCACGGTTTACCGCGAGGGGGACCAAATCATGCTCAAAGATGGGGGCGACCAACCGAGTCGGAACGGCCTCTGGCGCAATGGGGTGCAATTGAATCGGCCCGTACGGATCTATGAAGGCTGTGAATATGCGCTCGTGCCCAGGACAGGGGACTATGGCCTACTCCTGAAGTGGCCCGTCACTGAACCGAGCACTGACTATCCCACCCTGGGGCTTGAAGATGTGGATAGTTTGAAAGCGGAGTTGAAGGACTCTGACGAGCAAATAGCGACCCTGACGACGCAAGTTGACCAGCTGACGATTCAACAGGGAGCCACCCGAGATACAGCGCTCTCGCTACAGAAAGAGGTCAGTACGATCAAAACTGAGCTCAGAACTGTGAAAGCCAAAAATCTACGTCAGGACTCACGGTTAAAGCAGCAGAACCGGTGGCTCTTGGGCCTGGCCATCGTGGTGTTGGCCGCCACATCGCTATTGCTGTTTGGCGATTCCGATACGCTGGAGCTGATTTGCAAAACCGTGCTGTCTGTGATCGGTATTATCAGCGCGATCGCAGGATTCAATCATGAAAAAACATCCCAGAGTTAATCTGACTGGGGGTGGTCGATGACAGACCAAAGGAGCCCAGATAGCTGACCCACAAGGCTCTTAGAGATTGAACTCAAAATATTAAAAATTCATCAGAGGGGTTAGGATTTAAATATCCTGATGCTAATCTGAGGGGGTCAGACGAGCCTTGAAAACCTAATTCTTCCGTTGACCCCCTCAGATTGATTACTGTGAGGGACATTCAAACGTTTTTCACAGGGTCTTATTGGGAGTCATTTTCGATTGTGTAGGGTCAGTTTTGCCCCCTCAGATTTAGGTGTCTGGAAAGCCCTAACCACAGTAGTTTCAAAAGGTAGGGGTTCAGATTCCATTACCCCGAAAGGGGACGGAAACGTGTAGAAATCGGTGCGACCATCGATTGCGTTTTGGTTCAGATTCCATTACCCCGAAAGGGGACGGAAACACAGATTATTAGTCTTGTCCTTAATAATCCCTACTGGTTCAGATTCCATTACCCCGAAAGGGGACGGAAACGATTAAGCTGTTTGTATCGCGGTACACTTTGACATCAAGTTCAGATTCCATTACCCCGAAAGGGGACGGAAACTCATATACGTCTGAGGATGCAGCCGGGAACTCATCGTTCAGATTCCATTACCCCGAAAGGGGACGGAAACTTATCTACATTGCTTAGAACCTTGCCACAAGCCGGGTTCAGATTCCATTACCCCGAAAGGGGACGGAAACTTACCCGATTAAGGGATGAATGACTCAAAATCAACACCAGGCCACGTTGCCAATTCCATTACCCCTCTCAACATACAAGGGGACGGAAATGACTAGAATTTTCCCCAGACTGACGTGAGGGTATGTAGATAGCTCACTGGTGGTTAATTACTTGGCTCGCTGCGAGACCGGCAACTAATCAATTTCAAAAAACAGCCCTGACCTTTAAGGGGTCAAGGCTATAAAAACTGAGTTCAGAGGCGATTGGGCCGGGCTACGTTGTATAGCTGCCACCTGATATTGCTTGGCGGGGTTCCGTACGTTGGAGCTGATTGGCAAGGTTGTGCTGTCCATTATCGGCAATAGCAACGCGATCGCAGGCTTCAATCATGAAAAAACATCCCAGAGTTAACCCGACTGGAGATAATCGGGGTATACAGATACCTCGTTGGTGATTATTGACTTGGTCCGCTGCCGATTTAACGACCAAGATAAGCGGCGGCAGATGGTCTTAGCATCATTACAAATTCCCTCAGCCGTCCGCTTCGTCGACTTGTGATGCGGCGTTGTTCCGCAACCAGTCAATAACTTCATCGGCATTGCTATCAGGCGGGAAGACTGGGTAGAAGACTTTAGCGATTTTCCCTGCTTTGGCAATGAGCGTAACTCGTTTAATAAGTCGCAGGTCTTCTATCTCAAAAGTTGGTAACTTCAATACTTGGGCAAAACTTAAATCACGATCGCTCAAAAGATCAAATGGTAAGTGAAGCCGCTCTATTGCTTCTTTTTGATATTCAGTATTTTGCGTGCTAAGTCCAAAGACCTGCGCTCCCAACTCGCTCAGTTCTTGGTGATGATCCCGAAAAGCACAGGATTGTGCAGTACACCCCCTTGCACCAGGAATCTCGTCCCATCCGTCAGGTAGCGGAATGCCAGGCTGCCCTGTCATTGGGTAGCAATAAATAATAACCAGTCCTGCGATCGCTGATAAATTTACCCAACTATCTTGAGTTGATAGTAAAGCGATCGATGGCAAAGACTCTCCAAGCAAGTGATTGCAAGCGCCGTCATCTACTGGAGCGGGCAAATTTTCCGGCAACTCTGTCAGTTTTTCCATATGATTCACTGTTTCTGCAATTCACCTCACACTAGCAGACAATTTCTCAACCACTTTCCTATCAGGAGCTTAAGCCTCATAACGGCGAGCGTCACCAGCGGCAAATAATATTGAAGCGAAGTCAGGGGTTGCCAATCTGTCCGGTGCACGCAAGGGTTAGCTGGCTACTTTCAGCCTTGAGACTAATTACAGAGACCTCTAAGCCAAACGACTGAAGAATTTAGAAGGTAGCAACCCCTGAACACCTCCAGCCGTCAAGCCTGATTAGAACTCATAGGACAAAAGGGGCTTACCATCATTTCACTCTTACCCTCTGGCTTGGTATTGGCTAGGGGTTTTTTATTTGTTGACGATAGCGATTATTTTTCTTAATAAAAGAACGGATTTCAAAGACATTATTTCATTGTCCCGTTGCGTAGCGGGCAAATAGTCAATGAAATACCTGTCCTTAAAGTCTTGGTTTAAGGAGGGGGCTGTAGACGAAACCAAGGAACAAGGTAGTGGTGCTTAACTGTCCCCGCTGGTTCGGTTAGAATCCAGCTATTTTTGACACAGTACTCTCAGTCTATAGAGAACATGAAAATAATCTTCTGGTTAACTAAGATCGGGCTGCTAACAACCTCCTGTCTTATTGCGGTCAGCCCTGCATTTTCACAAACAGTTGAGCAGGCCCCCTCTTCTCCGGACTCTCAATTGACATCTGAACTCGATGAAATTGTGTATTTCGAGGGGAATTGGCGCTGTCAGCAACCACCGAGTTCACTATCGTCAGAATCAATTGCCCTAAATTGGCAAGTCGAGCGCGATCTAAATGACTCCTGGTACGTGGGCTATGCCGAAGAAGTCGCAACGATAACCAATTCTGCCCCTACTAGCTCGCGAGAATTTTTAGGATACGATGCGGTCTCAGAGCATTTTGTTCGCGTGTCTGTAGTTAGCAATGGTAACTTGCTCAATCTGACGTCATCAGGCTGGCAAGATGAGCAACTCATTTGGGAAGGCACGGTTACGACAAGGAATGAGCTAATTTCTCTTCGTCAGATTATTACGAGAGAAAATGAAAATACTTTCGCGGCAACATACTTTGTTCTGGACACTGTCAGCAATGAGTGGCAAGCCGCAGTTAGCGAAACTTGTGAGAGGCAAGTTTCATTTTAAAGGTCAGGGCTGTTGTCGTTGATGTAGGGCGTTATCGGTTTTAGATTTTGCTTACGACAAACGTGCAACATGGCTTGGCCCAAACGCTAGATAACTGTCCAATCGTCATCATGCGGTTCAAAGTCCGATGGATCATTGATGACCCCCATGCGTAAATCCTCACTACGCTGATCCTGTAATTCGATCTCACGGTAATACCTGAGGATATTGACCAAGACTTCGGCCTCGATTGGCGTTTCTTCTTCGTCATTATCATCGTCGGCTTCAGAGACGGAGAGCGGAAGAGAGCCGCCTACAATCTCATGAATGACGGACGCGAGGCGCACACGCTCTTCTTCCCAATTGTTTTCAAAGGCTGTGATGCTCAGGATCGACTCGCCTGTAGAAACACGAGAACGTAATTCGCCAATTGACAAGCTGGTTAAGCCGCATAGCCGCTTGATCAACGAAACCGGCAGCGTCTCTTCGGTATATCGAAAACGTAGTGTCATGGATGCGTGCTACTGAGACTTGAACCGATAAAAATTCAATAGAGGGCAGCTTTCTGCCTACGCCTCTGATCCGGTAGATTCGGTAGAACTATTTCAGGCTAATACCCCGATTCTAATCTGGCCGTTGATCGCTGCTGTGAGGGTACAGGAACAGAGCAGTACTGAGACTAATTACAGATACCTCTAAGCCAAACGACTGAAGAATTTAGAAGGTAGCAACCCCTGAACACATCCAGCCGTCAAGCCTGATTAGAACTCACAGGACAAAAGGGGCTTACCATCATTTCACTCTTACCCTCTGGCTTGGTATTGGCTAGGGGGTTTTTATTTGTTTACAATAGCGGTCATTTTTCTTAATAAAAGAACGGATCTCAAAGACAGTTGTCAAATGTCAGTTCCAACACCCTAAGCATCGCAGTAGCAAGGTCGCAAGCCGATTTCACAACACACTCACACCATTAGTCGAATTCCATCATCGGCTGTGAGTCCCTCATGAATCGGAACGCTGCCACCAAATCACTCTCAAGTACGCGTCCGGTCGATAGTGGTGGTAACGCCTCTAAATCGAAAAACCCTACATCCATCGTTTCGGCCCCTGGCTCTGGCTCACCTTCAAGCCCCTCGCAGATAAAGAAAATCTTGTAGAAGTCGCGCACGTCAGGATCGTAGTTGTGCTTAGCCTTGTGTCTAATGCCGTAAACGGACTTAGCTTTGGCCCGAAGCGACGTTTCTTCCCAAATTTCCTTCTCTACATTTTCGGCGGGAGAGCAGCCGACTTCCGCAAACCCACCCGGAAGCGTCCACAATTGATCAGTCGCCTCACGGACCAGTAATATCCGTTCATCGCGAATCACAGCACCACGAACATCGACTTTGGGAGTTGCGTAGCCACTCGCAAAGTCGGACACCAAGTCTTCGATTCGACCAATTGGTACGCTTCCGAGTGTAGATAGCATTCGATTGGCTATTTCCGCGACCTCGCGATAGCGCTCACGGTCATACTCATCAGACGAAAAGAGCAAGCCGTTCGATGCGATGCTTTGCAATCGTTTCGCCCACGCCAACCAGAGATCTTCCATTCGATGCCCTCGCTTTCAGATATGAAACGGAAAGATAACCCAAGGTTACTTTATGTCAGTGAAATGCGCATGATATCGATGCTTATATCGGCAGCAGCAGCGCGATCGCAGGCTTCAATCATGAAAAAACCACATCCCAGAATTAATCTGACTGGGTGCGCGCGATGACAGACCAAAGGAGCCCAGATAGCCGACCCACAAGACTCTTAGAGATGGCACTCAAAATATTAAAAATTCATCAGAGGGGTTAGGATTTAAATATCCAGATGCTAATCTGAGGGGGTTAGACGAACCTTGAAAACCTAATTCTTCCGTTGACCCCCTCAGATTGATTACTGTGAGGGACATTCAAACGTTTTTCACAGGGTCTTATTGGGAGTCATTTTCGATTGTGTAGGGTCAGTTTTGCCCCCCTCAGATTTAGGTGTCTGGAAAGCCCTAACCACAATAGTTTCAAAAGGTAGGGGTTCAGATTCCATTACCCCGAAAGGGGACGGAAACCCATGAAACTCTAAGCTATCAATGCCTTGCTCAGGTGTTCAGATTCCATTACCCCGAAAGGGGACGGAAACTCGAGCTCTTTTCCACGCTGTGTAGAGTTGGCCTTGTTCAGATTCCATTACCCCGAAAGGGGACGGAAACTGTTGCGTAACTCCTCTATGGGTATACGATCACATTCGTTCAGATTCCATTACCCCGAAAGGGGACGGAAACAACTTCCTGAAGGTCGTGTTTGACCTTCCGTTCGGGTTCAGATTCCATTACCCCGAAAGGGGACGGAAACATGTTGTTATCTTCTCACGCCTACACAAATATCCGTTCAGATTCCATTACCCCGAAAGGGGACGGAAACTTAGTGCACTATTGATGGCCGTTAGCTTCTCAGAAACAGTTCAGATTCCATTACCCCGAAAGGGGACGGAAACCAATCTGACGCTGAATCAAGGACCTCACCCGCTTGAACGTTCAGATTCCATTACCCCTCTAAACATACAAGGGGACGGAAATGACTAGACTTTGCCCAAACTGACGTGAGGGTATGTAGATACCTCACTGGTGGTTAGTTACTTGGCCCGCTGCGAAATCAGCAACTAATCAATATCAAAAAAACAGCCCTGGCCTTTACGGGACAGGGCTTTGGCCTTCTAATTCAAGGAAAGCTATACATCCTTAGAATGCCCATGCTGGCGTAACTGTCACATACGGTTTATTGGCTGATCAAGGCCAAAAGTAGCCCTTCATGTTTGGCTAACTGGCACATACCGGCTAATGGCCAGTGGGGTGAGATCGCAAATTTGATTAGTCGCTCAATCCATCAAGCTTCAGGAACATCAGCAGTTAATTCAGGAATATACGCCCAATGAGTAGGTTGCGGCTCAATGGTCATCATGGTGCTTGCATCAGTAAACGTATGACCATCCCAGTCACATATTGAATAGCAAGCATCACCATCAAAGTTGACGGCAGCTAAGACAGGCAATAAATCAGGGGGCGACTCAGTTTCAACAGCGAACCAAACACTAGACTGACTGGAGTGAATCAACGTTAAGGATTGAGTTTTATAAAAATACTCAACATGGGAGTCTTGAGCAGAAAACGAATCCCAAATGACGCCATCATCATCTTCATAGGGACCTGCATCGCTCAATTGAACTTTGTAACTTACATAAGTTGGGCTGTTATCTTCCCAAGCTGATAGCCCAACAACCAGTCCTAATCCTTGTTCTGTTTGAACAATATCGCCTAAATAAAATTCAGATGTTGGAACTGTTTTTTGTAACTCTTGTAGTCGTTGAAAATCCATTTTTCTTTCTTAATAAATAGTGTGACAATTCAGTGTCAGCAGGTGTCAGCGAGTGTCAACCGACAGGTGTCAGCGTGACAGTGTCCTTGACGTCAAGACCTGTCATCCCACGTGTCACTGACGTCAAGGACACTAAAAAACAGCTTCTCCTTGACATCCAGGACAGTGACAGCAACCTATGTGCCAATCAAGCTAAATTTGTCATGCCCTGCTAATTTTTCCATCTTCATCGTTGGGTTTTGCCTCCCACACATATCTACTAGATGTGCCCTAACATCACCAACCTTCAAATCTCCATCTTCTTTCGTTATTGTGATACCTCTATACACAGTCCTTGGAGTCGCAGGCTCTGGTTTTTCTTGAAAGTATTCAATGATTCGCTCATCAATTGACAGGTCTATTTTCGTAAATGGATTGTCAATAAAGGCATCGTGAACACGCTCTTTTTCTGGCACCTTTGATGGGCACTTCTCCAGTGGTTTCAAGTTACCTGAATAGGCCGAAATCTGGGACAAGCAGGGACCATTGTTATCCCACATTTGCCAGTATCCAGATAGATTCCTAACGTGTTTTTTCTGAGACTCATTCAGGGAATATCCGGTAAATTTCGTAAAGACTTTTGCCATCCAATCATTGTTTTTTCGTTCTCCGGTCACTGCGACAGTCGAGCAGTTTTTGAGGATATCAGCGTCAATATCCAGGGCCCCTGCATTAGACGTCTGGGTTAAGATGCCGCCTAGCAATCCCATGCCCGCACCTGTCGTTAACAATCGAACGAAGAACGTCCTTAAACGCTCCTTGGTCGGATTGGTGACCAAGGCACGCATACTGATGTACTCATCTACGACAAACGCGTGTTTGGTCTGGTTGCCATCTTGTTGAAGACTGCTATTCAGCATTTCCTCCCACCGATCAAGAATCCAGTTCAACTGAGCGTCGGTAGCGGTTGGGCTAATCAAGTAGCCGTTCCAGGATTCAGGCACTTTATCCGATGCCTTCAACGAGATGTAGTCAACCGGGATATCGGACAATACATGCGCAGCTGTGGTCGTTTTACCGTTTTGACTGCGGCCAAACAAGAGCAAGTGGGGGGCATTACCAGATAGCTTGACAGGGGCCACCGGCAGCTCAGGGGACTGGCTCCCAATGGCCGTCTCCGTCGTAGTCGACATCTGTGGCGTAGTCTGTGTCTCCTGAGCTATCAGCTTTTTTGCATCAACAGCCTTGTTTAAGATCGGCTTGATTTTTTCTTCTAGCTGGTCCTTGGGGTAATAACGCCTCAGGGTTTCCAAGTCGCCGCTTTCAATGGCCTTGGCCTCATCATCACTGAGTTTAGTTGCCGCACCAGAAATAATCAGGCCGATGAGCGCGGAGGCGATCACCCCCCCTGGCATCACGGTGGATAGCAGTCCACCCCCAAACACACCAACCGCTACACCAATCAGTTGAGAGGGCAGACTATAGCGCTCTAAGGCATGGGCAATGGCAACTTTCCGGCAATCCTCCAATGTTTCATTGAGTTCTTGTTTAAGTTCAGATTTCAAGGTGGCATCCATCGCTTAGGCCCTCCGTTGCATCATTTTGCGAAACGCGAACCATAGGGAGAAGCCACAGACAATAGATACGATGCGCCCCATATTGAGCCAGTTGATATCGCTAATCATGGGCGTTCCGTACTGGTTGTCAAAGATGTCCCACGCCCAGCTACAAACCGCTAAATCTACGGTGAATGCGGCCAACGCTACGTAAATTCGACTCAGCCATACTTTACGGGGGGTGTTGACACTGCATGTGAATGGGCGGATCTCAGCGTATTGAATCACTAAGATTGCAATTAGCCCAGTCAGGTCAACAATGACACCTGCCCGCGCAAGGACGTTTTCAAATAGCTGTTGATACGGCCCAATGTTAGAAACAAACAGCTGTAGCGGGATTATAAATGTGGCGTAGACCAGGACTTTGACGATCCAGTTATCGATCTTGTCTGGGTTGTTACCCAGGTAATCAGCTTGTTTTTTGAGGTCTTCAGCCCCCTTGCGCACACGCTCAGCCGTGCGTTGAACGCGGGTCCATCCTCGTGTTTTGGTAGTCATGGGTATGGTTCCTATTGTCTAGAAATTCGTTGTTGAATAACGCTTTGGTCCGGCGTACGTGCAATATCCGTTAAGGTGCCATCTGCAGTAGTCAGCGCCGTGTTGCCATACAGGTCGCAAACAGGGGTATTCGGCTTAGGCCCTGATACCTTGAGTGAGGGACTAATCTGACTGGATTTGAGGAGTGGGCAGCCCTGCCGATAGCGCTCGTTCGCCTTCTTGCGCTCTAACTCAGCCAGCTGAGATTCCCGTTCTTGGCTAACCTGGAGCTGTTTCACCTGAGTGGCGTGCTCGTTCTGGGCCTGAACGTCGGGATTGAGACTGGTGACGGTGATGATGCATCCGACTGCTGTCAGGACTATGCCACCTGCTACCTGGAAAAAGTTATCTCCATTAATTCGTTTAATCATTATTGAGTAGCTCCACGAGCGCGGTTAAACTGTCTTTTGTTTCAGTAGGTCCATGGGGACTGCTAGCGCCCATGGGTTGCTGCGCCTGATTTTTTTGGCTAAATAGTCCGCTAATAGACACCGCTAAACCAATGAGAATGAAAGCCAGCCCGGTCATTGTTTGCGGTGACAATCCTGGAGCCTGATGCTCCATGGAGAGTGAGGCCGTCTCCTCGGCAGTGCTCACCACGGATTCGGGCAACAGCTCCTTAGGCAAAAGGTTGGCAGGGACTAACGGGACCTCTATGCCGTTAATCTTGCAATTTCCTTCCGCATCTAAATAGAGGTGGGCTTGTTGCGTACTCAAGCCAGCTGGTTTGATACTGAAGCGGTAAAAGGTGTTGTTGTACGACATTCCCCAGGCCACTTGAGTGGAATTGCCTGGCATTGACGTTTCGCTCAGTTGAAAGCAGGCCGGTCTGAAGGCAAAGGACGCTTGTCCAGCTGGGGGAAGTGTTTGTTGGCTGGGGATCTCCACCCCATTAAATACGTACGACTGCCCTGGATCGTAGGGCTGTAGAAGTGTAGTTGACATATCAACTCTAACCAGTAAGGTGTGACAATTTGATGGGGATGCGTGATGAATCAGGATTAACGAACGTGAGTTGAATCGTGACGGCGAATCAGGTTTTTCCAGTGAGAAAATTGATTGATGCTGGCAATCAAAAGCTCAGCGGCTTCAGGGCTACAGGTGTTGACAAAGTTATTGACATAAGCAACCGCATGGGTTCGATAGCCGTTGCCTAACCTCTTAGATGCCTGAAAAATGGTTGCTTTTTGGTACTCGGTTAACGCCATGGCATGAGAGTGGTTACAGCAGGACGTGAGGCTATTGGACCGTTACGGTCCCGTCATAGCCGGAGTTCGCTAAAAGGCCTTTTTTGGCAATCAGGTTTTTGATTTGCGCGTCCTTCAAGGTGCCGACAGGCTGACCCTGGACATCTAACAGGATGTTGTTATGGATACGGCCACCCTTGCTGATAATGGATGCGGCTTCTTTTTGCGTTGTCATAGCTAACTCCAATCGGTGAGTTGTGAAAAGTCGTCGTTGGGCTCAGCAGCCTGGACCTGGGGCAGTGACGAAGCCGGTTGATGATTGGCGTGCTGACTGGCGGCCCAGGTGCTAATGATGTGGTTGAGCGCCAGCCGTGGATCGTCGGTGTGGATTTGCGCCATCACCTCACGTATCAACGGCTGAAACCCTTTATCTATCGTGATTCTCATGCGTTGACCTTACGGATGGCATAGGCATAAAGGCCACGGGAGTTGGCCCACTGTGGCTCGCTCAGCACCTGAATATTGCGCTTTGCTAATAGACCTTTGATGCCAGGCAGACAGGCACCACCACCAATCGCGATCAAGGCTGTCGCTGACGCCATACGATCTTCTGTCGGTCTGACCATGGGCTTAAGCACCCGGTTAACCCACTGGGGTAATTCCTGTTTGTAGGCTTCGGTAAATTTCCAGTTTGGATACTGCGTGCCGTAGGTGAAGTGGGTGCTCTCAATACCGGCTCTAATCAGGTGGCGATCTCCTTCTCTCTTGAGGTGTTGTCGCACTAATGGGTTTGTTGCAACCGCATCAATGAGACTCTCAACACCCCCGTTTTGGCTATAGCTTCTATCGGTCATGACCAGACCATTAAACGAGCTAACAATCAACGTGCCATTGCCTAAGTCATAGACTAAAGCATTCGTGAAATCAGAGTGTCGTTGATAGGCCAAAACCGCTCCAGTCCCTTCCTCTAGCACGCCATTAACAACAACAGAAATCACGGATAGTTTGTTGTTAACCATCACATGATGTTGTCCTTCGAGAGCTGTTTTTAAGCCCTTTCCGAGAGTCGCGCCATCATGGACTGATGCCGTAATAGAGAGACTCCATTCTGAGCGAAACGGCATCAGAGAAAGCGCACTAAGTAACAGTTGTAGACCCAGGTCAATCTTGCCGGTTTTGTCATCGGTGACGCGGGCTAGGGCTCGGGGTGCATGGTAGTAAGCATTGATACCACCGATCCATTGTTTGCCGACCAGGTCAGCGCGGTCACCCTGGAGATACTCTACATAGCCTTGGGTTTGACCCATGCTCAGACGCTCAGTTAGATAGGTCACATAGCTATCGAGACGGTATTCTCCCAGTCCCGTCACCAGCTTTAAAGCCCCATTGCCAATGTCTACACCAGCCGGTTGAACCATGGGGCTGGTCGCGTCAGATGTGGCAGAGACGGGCAGATTTGCCAATACTTGAGTAGTCATATATTTGAACCTCTATGGGTTGATGCGTAAGGGGTTGAGTGGAATGAGTCTTAGTTTTCAGTCGTTGCATGGACTGACTGACTGAAGCAGATGTGGCAGATTTAGACAGATTTGCCACGCAGTAGGGCACAAGAAAGCCCCTGTGCAACTCCATTGCACAGGGGGGATTCAGGCGCTCTGTTTTACATAGCTGACGGTTCGAAACTCATCGACTGAACCGTTTTCAATACAAATCGTGTAATAGTACAGCTGGCCGTCTACTTCGACGACACCTTCATCAGTTATGGAGGCCTCAGAGCCACTGCATAACTCAGACAGCTGGACACCTATAGACAACTTTAGTCTTTTGATTGTTTCCAGACGCTCTCTCAGCTGCTGACTTTCAGTTGTTAGTGTTGAAAACTCTTGAAATAGCTCGTATGGGCTTATTTTTTTGGATTCATTGGATACCATAAAGAGGTCTCTCCTTTAGGGACATGGCCCTGGGCTACGGCGTCCAAACTGCGGCCCAGGGCTATTAACTGATTTTCTAAACTGCGTTGAGGGCATTACTCCTCAGCGCTTTTTGTTTCAAGTTCTTGAAGAAACGCTATGGGCTCTTCAGACTGAAACGACCGAGGTAGATCAAGCCAGCCTTTCCCAAACCTGGATCGCAACCAACCCTCAATATTTTGAATTTCCTCCGTAGTAAAAGTCGGCTCGAATCCATTGGCAGCTCGATTGACTTTGTCCTTGGTACACCCCCACTCACGGGCCAGTTTGCTTTGAGAAATACCAAGAACTCGAACAAATTGAGCGATCACATTCTCTCCTTGCTGAAACTCACCTCTTGACATAGCTTGTATGGGCTTATTTTTCTTGATTCGTCAGATACCATAAAGAGGTCTCTCCTTTAGGGACATTGCCTTGAGCTACGGCGTCCAAACTGCTGCCCAGGGCTATTAACCATTTTTTTGAATTCGCCGGAGCCGCTACGCTCCGGCGTTTTTTTGTGTAACTACTCCCTCCTTAGCAAAACTGTTTGGCATATCAAATATGGAGACACTCAGCAATTCGCAGAGGGCTTTGACCTGCCAGACATATAGCTTTGGCGTTCTTTTACCTGACTCCCAATCAATGATTGTTCTCTCAGACAATTCAAGTGCTTCAGCTATTTGCCTTTGAGTCACCCCTCTTTCTTTTCGTAGTTCCACAAATCCTATGACCGGACTGGCTTCATCAGATTTCTTGCTTATCATACCTGAAACATCTTGCACCTGCAAGTTGTTGCACCTGAAATATCTTTCAGGTATGATGCAACGGGACACCTGCAGGAAAGTCCTTCCTAAACAACATCAACATGCGGAGGAAGATTAACGACCTGTCCCCGCATGTTGATTATCTCAACCCTTGCAAGAGTGGCAGAAAGTGTGTGGCATTAGGCCTCATTTCAAATGAAGTCAAATCAAAAGCAAACTCCCATGTTCTGGCAGCCCATGAATCAATTAACCCATGACCTATGCACTTATGCATGGGGTGTAATGAATGATCATCCTTGTTGGAGAGATACCAAGATCGGGATAGTTTGGCCTCTCCAAATTAGGAAACTCAATGCCCCCTATGGCTGTATATTTCAAGTCGGCTTTTATCGGCCTAAGTTGCAAGTGCTCAACGCCTACGAAATGGAAGTTGACTATCTCATGCGTGGAGGGCAATCCAATGCCAATGGGTAGCAACCGTATGGAGTTAGCCTGGCTCGTTGCACGCCTGGCAGCAACCAATGCGCAGCAGCGCTTCTATCTACTGCGGTTTATGTGGACTGCGATCGAGTCGTTCGAAAAAATGGGACTACCGCCCGAGCAGATTAATGAGCTGCGTGGCATCTACACCGGCATGGCAGAGGGTGTAGTGTTTTCGGACTTTATTGACCAGCAAAAAAAGGCTGACTCACCGAGCCAGCCTCACAGTTAGTACCGAGATGTGAAGCGGGGCTGTCCGCCAGCCCCTGGAAATCTTAACTTGTAAATATTATGGCAAAGATAGCTCAGGAAGCACAAAAGGGTGCGGCCTGTCCATTGTGTGGTCGCGAGTCGTATTGCTTCCTGATTGGTGGTGAACCGAGCAAGCCAGACATGGTGCTCTGTCAATGGACAGATGCAAATCGCCCTCCTAACGGATGGACCTATCAGGGACTCGCCAAGGACAACCGGCCTAAGTTTGTTAGGGATGGAGCCAAACGAAGACGGAGCCGCAAATATCCTGACCTGATCCGATTACAGCCTAAGGAGTTCTCTGAAAAATCACCCTCATGGGTACTAGACACCCCCAAGCCCACCATTGCCCCTGGTGATCTAGTCGTCGTTGCGGATGGCATCACCCCAGGCATCCATGAGGTTAAGCGTCGAAAGCGTAAGACGCTGATGTGCTCACCACCTGGGGGTACCCAGATATTTTTAGAACTTCCAGAAAAGAATGCTAAGCCCTGTGTTGAGGATGCAGCTACCGGTGACCAGCTACAGCGGATTGAATATCTATATCCAGATCCGCTTAACCCAGAGAAGAATATCGGTAAGGTGGTCCGTCGTCAGTGGACCGATCGCAGGGCCTGGTTTGAGGGATATACCAAAACCAAAGAAGTTAGGCCGTGGTTTTGGAATGAAGAGGCTGGCAACTGGGCCATGGGACGCGGGCCACGAAGCTGGCCATTGTATAGAGAGAACGAAGCCAAGGAAGCGATCACCCGTGGCGAGGTTCTATTTATTGTTGCCGGTGAACAGGCTGTTGAGGTTTACCGGTCGCTAGGTCTCACCGCAACAACGTGTCAGGGTGGTGAAAGCCGCTATGCCGATATCCCCGACAGACTAGCGGGGAGTGTGGCCATGGCCAAAGATGCAGGTTTGAAACCTCTAATTGCCATACACCCTGACTTTGACCTAACCGGTGAAGCCACTTTCTCAGCCGGTTTAACCAAGGAATGCCGCAAAGAAGCGATCGCAGCGGTGGTCCTGAATCCGCTAGCTATTTGGTCAGAAATGCCCCATGGGGGTGACATCAAAGATGTAATTGAGCAGAGTGCGATCTCAACGGACGAACTCCTCATTCGGCTAGAAAATGCCATTGATGAAGCCATCGATCTGGCACAGATGGCAGAGCACAACATTAAACGGCGACTGCGTTGGGGGGCTCCAGATTCTGTCGATGGTGAACTCGGTTACTGGCGCAAAGATGACGACAGCGACGATGACTATAGTGTCTTCCGACCGCTCACTAATTTTGACTTGCAAATAGAAAAAGAAGTGGCCAGCTCAGACGGTGGTGGCTTCATTTTGCAATTGAAACGTAGTGGTGACCATCAGCAGCACCGTTTATTTCTGCCAAGTCTAGATTTCACCAGCGTCAGCAAGTTTGAGGACACTTTAAAGAAAGCGTTGGGCGGTGCCCTCATCTGCCGGTTGAATAACCACCAGATGAAAGCGCTGTTGAGGGTACGTCTGGATGAGTATCACAGCCGTGGTGGGAAACTCTATCGCCTGGCTGAACGTGTGGGCCAACAATCTGATGGCTATTGGATATTCCCCAGCAATCAGCTCATGCCCAATGGTGAACCCACCAGCGAAGATCACAGCCGGTGGATTTGGAATGATGGCATTACTGGGCAGGCCGATACCCTACCGGTGCCTCAATATAATCCCGCCTCAGCGGATGCAATGGGTCAGTTGGTGGAGTCAATGATCGGGTTTTATGGACCGGTCAATATTTACCCAGCCTTACTAACCCTCGGTTATGGTGCGGCAGCTGTTCACTATCAGTCCTTCATTGAGCAAACTGGTAGCTTTCCCATCTTGAACCTGATCGGTGACGGGGGTGGTAGCAAAACAACCGCTGGTGCTTGCGCGTTATCGATATCTGGAATGCATACCGACAAAGCCGGTGGCATGCTCAAAGATGTTTCAGTCAGTGCAGCCTATGAGCGCTTAAAACTGATCGGCGGCCTGGTGCATTGTTGGGATGACCCACACCGAAACCCTGAACTGGACGAATTTCTAAAGGGTCTCTACAACGGCAAACCCAGATTGGTACGTGGGGGGGATATGGGAAAGTTCAATTCCCAAAAGCCTCACAGTGCCTTGATGGTGGCGTCTAACTTCGCTGCCGGTGAGACCAATGCGGCAACCATGAGCCGGTTAATCCTGCTCTGGTTTGATTGCAACGACAAGTGCGGCAATAAAGACGACTGGCGAACGATGAAACGGGCTATGGACAAAGCCAGTGGTGCCCTGCCAGTGGTCATTAAGTTAGGCCTAGACCTGGATGCAATCGGTCACTGCGAAGACGAGTTAACACCCTATTTACCCCATGCCCATTCCAGGATGGCTCGTAACCTGGCCATCATTCTTCACTATGGCAATGCCGTGCTGGATATGGCTGGCGTGCGATCTCAATTTGACCTGCTGAGCTACCTGATGGATAAGGTTTGCACCATGGCCAATGATGCCGATGCCAGCACCGACAGCTTACGCGACTTTATCGAACGACTATCCATGTTCCGGTCCCAAGCCAAGCTAGGTGATTGGAATATGCGGTTTACCACCGAGCACAACTCGGAGGTGGTCAAAGCACTATCCATCCGTCTAAACGAAGTGTGGGATGTGGTGGATAAGAATTCAAAGCTGGCCTACAACAAGCAGATTCTTAAGAACCTACTCAAAGCCCGTGGTGCCCATATGCATGACCGGCAACGGTTCCATGGCAACGAAGACGTCTCAAAGGCATTTGACCGCAAAGCCACCGATGATCCGAAGTGGAGAATTCAGCGGTGCATGTCTATTCCCATTGAGCTGATCCGCGACTACATCGAAATTGATGAACAGGTCGAAAATTTTGAAGGGCCTAAAAAAGTGTCAACTGCGTCAACTGACCCTGCTGATCAACTTGAAATCCCTGCCAGTCATAAAGAATCTCAGTTGACACCTATATGTCAACTGAATGTCAACAGAGATAAAAATAGTCAACTGAACCATGGAGAGGGTGATCAGAGTGATTCGGCAACTGTCACATACCCCAAATCTCAGTTGACGAATTCCAGTTGTCAACAGACCCCCTCGGTTGACACCCAAATGTCAACTGGGCAAACCCATACCCAGAAAGGGATAGAGAGTGATTTTGAACCTCAGTTGACGCAGTTGACATCAGAAAGGGTCCCTATAAATATTCCCCACGAAGATCCTTCATTTGAGGACCCTGTCGTAAGTACGAATTCTTGTCTCACAAACGCTGAAATAAAAACAGAGAAAGAGAAACAAGCAGTCTCAAGCATCTCACGGCGAGACTCGGCAATTTTGGATCCTCAAAATCCTGTTGAGAAATGTAACGACCAACTGTCACAAGGGAAGGGTAAAAAACGGCTTCCACAACAGGCCCCTATCTCTGAGCCCCCCCAAACACCCCCTCTACAGGTAGGCGATCAGGTCATTCCCACGGGTGACACAAGTTGGATTAGACGAGGCAGTACAAGGCTTCCGAAAAAGTCTATAGAAACCATAGATAGAAATTCCCCCAGAATCCAACTGTCTCGGATGACCGCAGAAGGGTGTCACACACTCCAAAGGCCGTCTTTAATTTTGACGATTTCCAAAGATCGCTCCGTGATCAAGGTGAGAAATCAAGACTTAGGGCGTACGGATTTTTTCACTACGGATGGGGTTCAGCTGTATTGCAAGCGCTGTGACGTGAGCGCGGGAGCCGTGGTGATTTATATCGGCTCCCGCGCGAAGCTCAAGAAAACGTTATCCCATCATCGGTATCGGGTGGCCGCGATTGAGGCGGATCACGCTCAACTCACTGAACTCACGGGTGATGACGTATTGGCGACGGTACCCGTGGCTGATCTGTTGAATGCCTCGAAGCGAGTTGCTGATCCAACTGAGCAGGTGACCTGATGGATCGCCAGATAACCCCTAGAGAGCTTTGGTACCTATGGCTTGCCTATGTCGAATACAAAACCCCCTACGTCGCCCCTAGCACCGTGGTTCGGGATTACGCCAAGTTTGAAAAACGGATACTCAAAATGATGAAAGAAAAACCAGAGATCAATGATGCGCGCGATGTCCGCGCCTGGCTGTTGGACAACTTCTCACTAGAAACCGCCAGGCGAACCATCCAGCAGTTCAACGCCGCCTGTAAGTTTGCCGTCGCCATGGGGGATCTGCCCGTCAACCCATTCGATGGGCTCACTCGGTACTGGGGCAAGCGTCGCCGGATAACCGAGGATAATTACACCGCATTCACGCCCAAGGAACGCGCGGCGATCATTGATGCATTTGAGCGTGACCATCCGTTCTATGCGTTTTGGGTCAAGTTTCTGTTCTTGTCCGGCTGTCGGCCAGAGGAAGCCAGCGCTCTCAAATGGGGGGATGTGGCCTCTGACTTCAGCGAGATTCTGATTAATAAAGCGCTGCCGGTGGACACCCGGATTGAACAACCAACCAAGACCTATCGCTCTACGCGGTTTCCCTGCAATGCCCAGATGAAACGATTGCTTGAAGAGCTGTGGGCTCGAAATTACAGGGAGGACATCACCCCAGAGACCGTTAGTACTCACTGGTTGATTCCATCGGTCAAGGGTGGCCCCTTCGACTACAAAAACTTTCAGACGCGCTACTGGAGACCCACCGTTGAACAATTGGTACGAGATCGCAAGGTGGCATTTTATTTCTCGGAATACCATGCACGCCACACCTTTATTACCGAGCTGGTCAAAAAAGGCATGGATGAGCAAGACATCTCTTATTTATGTCGAACCAGCGTCGCCATGATTCAGCGCTGCTATGCCAGTCAGTCCAGAATCGTTAGTGTACCGGAGTTTTAGCCATGAGATATTCGAACGAGACCCCTGAAGAAGTCTTAAAGCATTCATCAGAGCCATTCATCCATGACGACGAATACGATCTGGACGACTACACCGAATATGACGAGAACGGGCCATATTTTGACCCATATGCGGGCTGTTATGACGATGAACCCCATGATGTGTGGGGCGAGCAAGACGACTACGAGTATTGGCTAAATGAGTGTGGCCAGGGTCAAGGGTATGTGGGCTGTCTAAAAGCAGGCTCTGAGGAATGTGATTTTGAGTGTCCATTTAGAGAGGCTCTTGAGGGCTTCGAAATTACCCGGCTGCAAATGATAGAGCGATGGGTGCTGGACAAGCTTCCATGGGTACTCCATGCATGGCGAAACCTCATGATTGGCCGCCCGTATGAAGTGAGCACAGATGCTGAAGAGTTTTGGTCTTGCCTACTGCGAAGTCACAACATCTACAAGGCTCCGTGGGATAAATACCTGCACCAAATTGTTTTTTACGGCAACCACAAATCCATCCCATATGACGACATCCCCTTTTGAGTTTCAAATAACCCCCTGAATTTGAAACTCAATCTGAACAGTTGCAATTAAATGGAGAGTTTTGAACATGCCGATGGATAGGAGTTTGTATCCCGATAACTGGGATGAGATCACACTCAACATTAAGAATGAGGCTAAATGGGTGTGCGAAGAGTGCGGACGCATATGTCGGAAGCCTAAAGAATCAGTGGATGACTATATAGACCGCGTGGGTGGCATCAATAGACTGTTTTCAGGCTGGCCAGAGCACCTCTCTGTGACGGCAGCTGAAATCAAAGCCCATTCTCAACGGTTTACACTCACCGTGGCCCACCTTGACCACCGGCCCGAAAATTGCGATCGCGCCAACCTCAAAGCGCTCTGTGCTCCATGCCATTGTCGCTATGATCTACAGCCCTCATCCATGTTTATCAAAAAGCAATTGAAGCTTGAAAGGTCGGGTCAGTTAAGCCTGGAGGTTGGTTGATATGGTGGCCTACAACTTTAAAGAGCAGTTTGCACCACTCATTAGATCGGGGGCCAAACAGCAGACCATCCGAGCACGTCGAAAAAACAGACATGCCAGCGCTGGGGAACCCATTCAGCTGTATACCGGGATGCGTACTACATCATGCGTCAAACTGATTGACCCAGACCCCATATGCAGAGCGGCATTGCCCATCAGCATTGATGGGATGGACGTGGCAGTAGACGGCACGCCGCTGGTGGGTAATGAACTGAAGCAGTTTGCGATCTCAGACGGGTTTAACTCATTTGATGAGCTGGCAGATTTCTTTAAAGATCGGATGCCGTTTGAGGGGGTTCTAATTGCCTGGGGGGATTGGCAGCCCTACTGGACATCAGTTGGATCAGACGGTTGTTCGGTAGGCGTGAACTGCAGGACGAACTTCACCGTTCCTTTCGTCCACTGACCACCAGGGGTTAGCACCTGGCAAGGGACGCCAGAGGCCCAGCGCCTAACTTGCTTAGGGTCATTTTTGATGGATTCGATAATCTGTGCTGACTGATACCCCATCACAACTTCACCCACACCAGGAAAGTCACTGGAGTTCGCTACTCTCACAACACTAAAGTTATCAACGATCTCTGATTCGTTCATAAAGGCTGAAAGCTATATAGCGTAAGCCTTCAACGAGAATTGAACTCGTGACCTCTCCCTTACCAAGGGAGTGCTCTACCGCTGAGCTATGAAGGCAAAAAGACTATGTGGTGGGCCGTGTTGGATTCGAACCAACGTAGGCGTAGCCAGCGGATTTACAGTCCGCCCCCATTAACCACTCGGGCAACGACCCTCTACCACATACACCGGCAATTAGACCGGCAATGCCAGGAGGCGGACTTGAACCGCCGACACGAGGATTTTCAGTCCACTGCTCTACCAACTGAGCTATCCCGGCAACATGAGGCATTTCTGCCTTTGCTTGCGCGCCTAAACAAGTTAGCAAAAGAGTGGAACCCTTAGCAAGCTAAAACTTAGGATATTTTTTGTTCTAGCTGCTATGTCACCTCATCAGATGCTCTGAAGAGCCTAAAGCCAAAGGGTTAAAGGGCTCTGAAACCCTCTGGTTTAATGGATTATTCTTCAATCTCACGTAGACGGGCAAGTTTTAAGGAAAATGCTCCTGCACCCTGGCCAGCATAGGACCTGACCCTTACAGTGTACTGACCAGATTTAGAAATGCGTGCAAACAGCAATGAGTTAGTCGAACCATCTGGACCGTCGTCGTTTTCACTGACAGTGGTACCGTCATCTCCTATAAGGCTAACCAGTGTATCGAACTCTTCCGAAATAACATCGATAGTGATCTGGTCACCTTCAAACAGCTCAACGCTGTAATCCCTAGCAAACCCACCTACTCCAGTAGGGATATCGTTTTCAGAAAGCGTATCGCTAATTTCACGTCCTCCCGCTATTTCGATGGGGTTATAAATTTGAGCCACAGCGCCAGCAGCATTCATCATCCCAAACGTGACCAATGTGGTAGGAATAAGCAAAGCACGGCGTAAAATTTTCCTAGATTGCTTCATGATTGCAAAAGAGACGGATTATTGAATTGGTGACATTATGCCCCAAGTGATGATTTCATTGTGTTGCCAAGCCAGCTTGTAACGTTCATTAGCCAGCTTGATTACTGAAGCTAACGCTCCGTCAATTTTCCACACAAAATCTCAGTTTTTTATTGAGTTATGCTGCCCTTCGCGCTAATGAATATAGTCATCTTTATGGCTTGCAAGTAAGGTTACTCCTATGCCCCTTTCTGACGGCTCCCCACCGCTAGTAGACCGTAATTCTCATCAGACACTGCAACGGCTACGTGGCCTGAGTCATGTTTTAGATAATGCGATCGCAATCCCAGGTATAGGCTATCGAGTAGGTCTGGACCCTCTTATCGGTCTTCTGCCCGGTGGTGGAGATTTAATGGCAGGGCTGATCTCTATTTATGTCGTCATAGAAGCCGCTCGCCTAGGGGTCCCTGCAGCGACCCTAGGTCGCATGGGCTTAAACATCCTGACGGAGGTTCTCATGGGCACAGTGCCCATGATTGGAGATTTCTTTGACGTGGTCTGGAAAGCCAATGCGCGCAATGTCGATCTGCTAGAACGGCATATTCGAAATCCCATTCCTAGCCGCAAAACAGATAAGCTATTCGCAATTATATTGATTGCAGGACTATTGACCCTTGTATTAGGAGCAGCCACCTTGTCACTATTGTTTGTGCGCTGGGTCCTACAGCTGTAACATAATAAGCCTGTCAAATAGGCCTGCGGGATAGAGAAATTCAATGGTTGGAGCAGCCGATTTTGTGGCCGACATCACTAAAGGTGGTACAGACCAAGATGTAACGCTCGACTTTAAAATTCCCGACCCTAGCGACACTAGTATTCCTGATCAGGATTTCAGTTACCAAATCGATATCGCTTGGCAAGTTTGCGATCGCTTTGATTTGCAGACTGATATTTGGCGTGGTCGAATTCTTAGAGCCGTTCGCGATCGTGAAAAACAGGGGGGCGATGGTCGTGGCACCGGATTTTTAAATTGGCTAAAAGATCGAGAAATTAGCAAGAGCCAAGCTTATGCCCTAATTGAGCTGGGTAATAGTGCCGACGAACTACTTAAAGAAGGCTTACTAAATGAACAGTCTGTCAACCAATTTAGCAAGCGAGCCTTTGTGGAAACGGCCCAAGCTGCGCCAGAAGTGCAACAAATGGTCACCGAAGCCGCTCGTCGTGGAGAGCAAATTACTCGCAAAGAAGTCAAACAGCTAGCCGATGAATGGACAGCAATGACCTCCGATTTAATTCCTGAAACAGTCCGTGAAAAAGCAGCAAACAACACCATCCCGACTCGATATCTCACCCCCTTGGTCAAGGAGATGGAAAAACTGCCCCCGAGCCATCAAGAAACGCTACGCACCGAAGCTGCCCAAAATCCAGACGTAGATACTCTCAAGCAAATTACATCTGAAGCCCGCTATTTATCTAAGTACATTGCTGCAGCTAGTCAGGTACAGACCATTGATCCAGATGTTGTGAATTTAGAACAAGCACTGGAAGAAGCATTACGAGTAGGCTGTTTAAACTCCACGGCAGATTTGGTCAACCAAGCCACTCAGCTAGAACAGGCAGCCGCCAAACTCTACACCGCGTGGCGACGCATCAATAAGCTAGCGGAGCGTGTTTATGTCGATAGTGGCGAAAGTACACCTAATTTGCGCGCCCTCCTGAGTGGACTAACTCCCCTAACCAATGAAATTATTGAAATCCAATTGGGTAGCGCTAATAGCCCTTCAACGAAAGCCATACGGCTAAAGGTACTGGAAGACATCGAGTAGGCACAACATACCAACAGATGTACTATGACCGATGGTCCAACGATTGAAACACTAGCTGATGAGCCATTTCCCAAATCATATGTCAGCTTTCTAACCAGACAGGTCCATCACTTGAAGCAATATCAATCTAATAGATAAAAATTCTAAATAGATTATCCTGGAACACTTGCAAACAAAAAGAGTTGAGACACTTTGGGCCTATCGGCAAACATATCTACTCTCCTGATAGGGTGTAAAGTGTGAAAACAGGTGTCAATATTTAAGTTAACCACAGCCACTGTGCTATGCCATAGCTTAGATATGGACAGCGAGTGGTTATTGTAAGCAGGAATTGGACAGATATGCCGCAGCTTGAGGCCAGCCTAGCGCTCGACTTCCAAAGTGAAGCGTATAAAGATGCGTATAGTCGCATTAACGCAATCGTAATCGAAGGGGAATGGGAAGCTAACGATAACTACCAGACGTTAGCTGAACACCTCAGTGATCATAAAGATGAGTTGATTAAGCTCGCTCGCATGGAAAAACGTCACATGAAAGGCTTTCAAGCTTGTGGCAAGAATTTAAATGTGACCCCTGACATGAAGTTTGCAAAAGAGTTCTTTGCTAAGCTTCATGATAACTTTAAGCAGGCCCAGGACGAAGGCAAAATCGTAACTTGTTTGTTAATTCAGTCTTTAATTATTGAGACCTTTGCCATCTCAGCGTACAACATCTATATTCCAGTTGCAGACGACTTTGCTCGAAAGATCACCGAAGGTGTAGTCAAAGATGAATACATGCACCTCAACTTTGGTGAAGAGTGGCTTAAAGCTAATTTTGACTCCGCGAAGGAGGAGTTAGAGGAGGCCAATCGTCAAAACCTGCCTTTGGTTTGGCAAATGCTAAATCAAGTGGCTGATGACGCTGCTATACTAGGCATGGAAAAAGATGCCCTAGTTGAAGACTTCATGATTACCTATGGTGAAGCCTTAGGTAATATTGGTTTCAGTAGTCGTGACGTCATGCGGCTTTCTGCTCAAGGTCTAGCGACAGCATAATGTTGTATTAGAAGCATAATGTTGTATTAGATATTGAAAGAGGCTGATCATGCGATCAGCCTCTTTTTGGTGTGGATAGTGATTAGGTTGCAGCGAACAGCAAGACTGTAACGTTTTGTTGTAGTCTGATTTTCTAAGATTATTTTTTTAATAGAAGCGTCCCACATGTTTGGCTTAATTGGACACCTGACCAACTTAGAACACGCCCAATCGGTTGCCCGAGATTTGGGATATCCAGAATATGGCAGCCAGGGCTTGGATTTTTGGTGTAGTGCGCCTCCATTTGTAGTTGAGGACATTAAGGTCACCAGTGCCACTGGTCAAGTTATTGAAGGACGCTACGTAGAGTCCTGCTTTCTACCAGAAATGCTGGCAACGCGACGAATTAAGGCAGCGACTCGAAAGATCTTGAATGCGATGGCCCACGCCCAGAAGCAAGGCATTAATATCACTGCCTTGGGTGGGTTTTCTTCAATCATTTTTGAAAATTTCAAGCTAGAGCAAATCCGGCGCATTCGTAACTTAGATCTTGACTTTCGGCGTTTTACCACTGGGAATACGCACACCGCTTACATCATTTGTAAGCAGGTGGAGCAGGCAGCTCCGAAATACAACATCGATTTGTCAAATGCAACCGTTGCTGTATGTGGAGCCACGGGAGACATTGGCAGTGCTGTATGCCGCTGGCTTAGCGAAAAGACAGGGGTTAAAGATTTATTACTCATCGCTCGTAATCGAGAGCGTCTAGACAATCTTAAGGACGAGATTGGTATGGGTAAAATTATGAGCCTAGAGGATGCCCTACCCCAAGCAGACGTAGTGGTTTGGGTGGCTAGTATGCCTAAGGGCGTCGACATCGACCCTAACACATTAAAGCAGCCCTGTTTGATGGTAGATGGCGGTTATCCAAAGAATATTGACAGCCATTTTAGCAATCCTGAAGTCCATGTTCTCAAGGGCGGTATTGTTGAACATAGCCTAGATATTGATTGGCGAATTATGCACATCGTCGCCATGGATGTACCGGCTCGACAGTTGTTTGCTTGCTTTGCTGAATCCATGTTGTTGGAATTTGAAAAGTGGCACACTAACTTCTCTTGGGGGAGAAATCAAATTACGCTTGAGAAAATGGAGCAAATTGGTTCAGCCTCTATCAAACATGGGTTTCGCCCCTTGCTAACAACTTAAATCCCCCTGTTATTTACAGTTCATGCCAGTTGGCTATGACAATAAGTAAATTTTAGGGGACAGTTTACGATAGGGTGGAATCACTGCTGGAGGTACCTAAAACTGTTATGGCGACAACAGAACGAAGGCCTATTTTGCTTGACTTTGAAAAGCCTTTAGCTGAACTAGAGTCTCGCATATTACAAATAAGGGCCTTGGCTGAAGACAATGATGTCGACGTTTCAGCACAAATTCAACAACTAGAATCCCGTGCCCAGCAACTACGCCAGGAGATTTTTACTAGCCTGACGCCAGCTCAGCGTATTCAGGTAGCACGTCATCCTCGTAGACCCAGCACCTTAGACTATATTCAAGCAATTTCGGACGAATGGATTGAGCTGCATGGTGACCGTCGCTCTGGAAAAGATGATCTTGCTTTAGTAGGCGGTATCGCTCGTTTTCATGGTCACTCAGTTGTCATGTTAGGCCACCAAAAAGGCCGAGATACAAAGGATAATGTTGCCCGCAATTTTGGCATGGCATCTCCTGGAGGCTACCGCAAAGCGATGCGACTCATGGAACATGCAAATCGTTTTAAGATGCCGATTTTCACCTTTATCGATACGCCAGGAGCATGGGCTGGTTTAGAAGCTGAGCAACTAGGTCAAGGCGAAGCCATTGCCTACAATCTTCGCGAAATGTTTCGTCTAGATAGTCCTATTATTTGCACTGTCATTGGAGAAGGTGGTTCTGGCGGGGCATTGGGCATCGGTGTTGGCGACCGTCTCATTATGTTTGAGCATTCTGTTTACACCGTTGCTAGTCCTGAAGCCTGTGCCGCTATTTTGTGGAAGGATGCATCTAGGGCATCACAAGCAGCCGAAGCTCTCAAAATTACAGCTTGGGACTTGAAAAACCTAGGTATTTTGGACCATCTACTACCTGAACCGATTGGTGGTGCTCATGCTAATCCTATCAAGGCAGCTGAAGGATTAGAAACATCTCTGCTAGAGAATCTTGAAGCGTTACTGGAAATCTCACCAGAGCAACGTCGACAGGAACGCTATCGTAAGTTTCGGCAGATTGGCGTATTTTCTGAAGCTGCATAATCGTTGCCCACAACGTAATTGCGCTAGCGTTGCTTGAAGCAAAGGCTATCCCATAGGCATCTAAGGTGCGGCAAGCCTAACGGCAATACGCCCTAGATTATAGTCCAAGTCTTTTATGCAGGTACTCACCTCTGATGAAATCAAAGATTAATGAGAGCCTGATAAGTTGTTGTTATGTGGATACAACCCTCATAAAGACTATTTTTTACTCCTTTCAATAAAATCTCATAGTCTGAAAACACCACATTGTTCGCAACATTTGTTAACATTAATCTTAAGTGATTTTTCATTGACGCCTACGCATCCTTGACGCCCCTTGATGAATACTGTCCCAAACCGTCGCGCATTGATTACAGGTGCTAGTACTGGTATCGGTCGTGCTACTGCGCTGGCCTTTGCTAAGGCTAACTTTGATGTAGCATTAGTCAGTCGTTCAACAGATAAGCTAAAGGCCTTAGAAGACGAGATTGGTGAGACCGCAACCGTTAAGGCCCAAAGCTTTCCCTTAGATTTGAGCATAGTTGCTCAAATCAAGGAACAAGTAACGCATATATTAGAGGCCTTTGGCCCGGTTGATGTGCTAGTTAACAATGCCGGGATGGGTTACACGGGAGAACTCAACCAAATGCCTTTAGATGACTGGTGTCGCGTCCTTGATCTAAATGTCACTAGCGTCTTTCAATGCATTCAGGCTGTACTTCCGGGAATGCGCGATCGCAAAAGCGGCATGATTATTAATGTGGCCTCAATTGCCGCACGCCAAGCTTTCCCAGAATGGGGTGCCTATGGCATTAGCAAAGCAGCCGTTGTAGCACTATCAAAAGCTATTTCTGTAGAAGAAAGAAATCATGGCATTCGGGTAGTGACCATTTTGCCTGGAGCGGTCAATACACCTCTTTGGGATACCGATACTGTGCAAGCCGACTTCGACCGCTCCGGTATGTTGACTCCCGAGTTAGTTGCAAACGCTATTCTACAAACTGCGCTCCTACCTCCTGGGGCTGTGGTCGAAGAGCTGACCATCATGCCAAGTGGAGGAGCCCTGTGATTCTCTAACCAATATTTCAAAGTAGGCAAGCTAACTTGATCACATTTCGCTTGCCTACACGAATATCCTTTTGCTCACTATCTAGAACTCAAGTTACCCACACCATGGTTATTTCTACTAACGGTTCCACCACAGGCTCTACAACGAATGGTCTGATTAACGGGCAATCATTGGAATCCAGCATCCGCCCTGATCGTGCGAAAACCAAAGGACACGATGCATTACTGCACGAGCCTTCCACTGACAACACAAAGCTAATGGAAGCCGTGCATACAATGCTGGCCGAGCTCGGTGAAGATCCAGAGCGTGAGGGCTTATTGAAAACCCCCAAACGGGTAGCCGAAGCGATGCGTTTTCTTACCCAAGGCTATACTCAATCCTTAGAAACCCTCATCAATAACGCCATTTTTGACGAGGGTCACAATGAAATGGTTTTGGTGCGAGATATTAACTTCTTTAGCCTGTGCGAGCACCATATGCTGCCCTTTATGGGTCGGGCCCATGTAGCTTACATCCCTAATCAAAAGGTAGTTGGTTTAAGTAAATTAGCCCGTATCGTTGAGATGTATTCTCGCCGTCTACAGGTGCAGGAACGCCTCACACGTCAGGTAGCTGAAGCCATCAGCGAAATCTTAGAACCACAGGGTGTGGCTATTGTAATGGAAGCAAGTCATATGTGTATGGCTATGCGTGGGGTGCAAAAGCCCGGTTCTTGGACAGTGACAAGCGCTATGCTTGGTGTCTTCCAAGATGACCAGAAAACACGCGAAGAGTTCTTAAGCCTCATTCGCCATCAGCCAGCTTTCTCTAACTACTAGAAAGAAATCTGAAAAAATAACTTGCTAAGACTTCCCCTAGGAAAAGCAACGATACAGTGGGATGGATCTTTTCGGAAGGAACTCACATCTACCGAGAATGTTCTATTTTATCGATATGCTGACTAACAGCAGCTTGTCATGCTCACACCCTCGATTGTGATTTATTAGGAGTAAGCGGAGCCCATGAGTACCCTGAACGTTGAAACTGCTGGTGAAACCATCAGCGCTGGCACTGAAAGCTTTCAAGCTAGCCATGTGGATGTGATTGAAACTGTCATTGCCAGCCTGGACCAGGGGGGCAATGCCATGGTTAGTCGTGATGATGAGGGCTATCTTTGGAAATTTACCTATGGCAGTGTGACTGTTTATGTCCAACTTACGGGCACTGGAGACGAAGATACTCTAACTGTATGGTCTCCCCTTTTGAAGTTACCTGTAACCAACCAAAATGATCTGATGCAGGAGCTATTGGCAAAGAACTGTGGTGAAACCTTTGAGGCCTGCTTCGGAATTTCTAACCAAGAAGTCCTTGTCTTAGCGAGTCGGATTCTTGCCGATATTAATCCCGGTGAAATCTCTCGACTGATGACGATTGTCGCCACAATCGCCGACGAAACGGATGATGTTCTGAAGGAGAAATATCCTTCTGCCAGTTAAAACCATGACAGCAACATGGCGGCTCATTGACCCCATAGAGACCTCTGGCATCACTCAAATGGCTATTGATGAGTGGTTATTGGAGCAGCATCGTTTGGCGTATGAGCTGCCTTGCTTAAGGTTTTACACATGGAAGCCTGCTGCGATTTCTCTGGGTTATCATCAGCGTGATTATCCAGATCACTGGCACACACTTAAGTGGAACGGCCAAGCCCTTGACATCGTAAGACGACCAAGCGGTGGGAGAGCCGTCCTACACCAGGGAGATCTAACCTATAGCCTGGTGCTTTCTGGCTATGGCGGGCGGCGACGGGATATCTATGCTCAACTCTGTCAGTTTCTAATTGAGGGCTGGAAACAATTAGGAATTTCGCTATCCTTAGGCTCTAACAAACGTGGCTATCAGAAAACTCACAATTGCTTTGGTAGCAATACTGTAGCTGATTTGGTTATGGATAATGGTTATAAACTTATTGGCAGTGCTCAGCTTTATCGTAATAGCTGTATCTTGCAACATGGCTCCATAAGACTTATGCCCAACCCAGATTTAGTTCAAGCTGTGTTCGGTAGTCCTGTGACTCCGCCACCTAACCTAGTCAACATTCACCGCATTGATGTTGCTGGAGCACTCACGGTCGCCGCTGAGAACATTTTCGATATCCAGTTCAAAAAAAAGCCGCTCTCACCACAAGAGCAAGAACAGGCCTTCGTTTGGGCTCAAGCCAAATATCATGCACCGTGATTAGCTACATCCAATAGATTCCGGCTGAAGTAAGCTGAAGTAAGACGAACATCACTCGCAAACTGTAATAGTTTCAGCTTGCCTTACAAGCGTTCGATCAATATTTGCAAACTGTGATAATTTCAGCTTGCCTTGTAAGCGTTCGGTCAATCTTACAAAGAAACTAGTCGCTACTACGGTACCCAAAGGTGCAACGGTCGGGAGCCAGTAATTGTGATGAAAGGCCACAGTCACTGCACTACCCCAGGTCACAACAATTATTAGATTTGCTAAAAGGTGGACTCGATAACGCCGATAAAATAATTGGTAACCCAGTCCTGGGCCAAGCAAAACCAGTAGCACCATGACAGGTACGACAAAGGGCTTTAAGTGATTTTGAGCCAACAAGTTATTAGCTGCAACAACATGCTGATAAACGCCTGCCGCTGGTGGATTTTGATTGTAGGGCGTCGTCATGGTGTCCAGACCCACTCCTGTGAATCCGACAAAAACAATTTTGTCTGAAAAGCTATCGACAGGAATAGTCCCATTGAGGACATCAGCAAACGAATATCGAGGGGCATTTTGGGTACCCCCGAGCCAGTTTAACCAAAGGCTCTGATGAGAGGCTGCAAGCCCATGGGCTTGACTTGGCCTATAATGCTGCACAGCTGCAACGCTCAATGCTAGTGTGCCGTTGGCTTTTGGATAATAGGTACGGGTAATGCCATCGGTATCAGCAATATGATGGATATGGCCTGTTGCGATCGCACCCTCCATCACATCGGCATTGGGACCAATGACTCCCCGTTGCTTATCCCATGCAGTAGCCACTACCACATTGCCATGGTGCTCCATAGCCAGGGCCAGCTCTGCATCGTCTTCCGCAGACTCAGCAAACAAAATATCGAAAGCCACAACACTAGCATCGGCAGGAGCCAGAGTTTCTAACAGGTCAGCATAATAATGCCGGGGCCAAGGAAATTGACCAATGGTGGCCAAACTTGCCTCATCAATTTCAATAACCGCTACCCGTTCATCCCACGGTTGCTCACCTCTCACTTGAAATAAGAAGCGATAGACACTGTGCTCTAAAGGTTGAAAAATCCCAACATGGGCAGCGAATAGCGTTAATCCTGACGCTAAAACTCCAGGCAACAGTCGCCACCCAAATCGATATAGCCAATGCTTCATAAAACCTGTGATCAGGGCATGACTGTTATCACTCCACACCCCAATGCCTTACCATTTCAACTATGACAATACGTTAGCTGCCACTGGACCTAGCCACCAATGGACAAATCACTGAAGTTGTTTAGGTCCAGACACCATTAGTCTAGATGCCTAATCTCCATACAGTGGCCCAATTGAGACAGCAATAGATAGTTGTTTTGAGATGGTACAAATCGCTGAAAACGACTCTATTCAGGCTTAAGGAAGAATGCTGAGGCTGCTAACTCAGTATTTCTAGGCGTTAACGTTTTTAACAATTCCCTATTCAGCATTTCTAGCAATTGCAGCCAACTGTAACCCAGATGGATACGCACCTTCCTCTTTAATGCGATCAATAATGGCTTCTGAAATTGGGAAATTCAGGCGTTTGGCCAGTGCCCGCACGACATCTCCTCGGTCAATAGTACCGGCAACAGCATCGGCTGGGGACAACACGGTAATGCGTCGTAGCTCGTTTTCTTCCAAGTCTGTAATCACCTTAGAAAGAGGCGTTTCTTCCCGGACATGGGGCACATCTAACAGAGGATGAGCCATCTCTGCCAAGGTCATTGTTTCCCAGCGACTGCGTTCAATCTGACGCAAATCATCCAGAGATACCATGCCTCGATAACGCCCATTAGACGCGGCAAAATACACAATCGGCTTTTTTTCTTCATTGAGCAACTGATGATCGGCAAACGCCCGTAAAGTCAGATTGGCATCAATTACCTTAAATTCACGCACGCTTGCGTCCCTGGCCTTAAGACTAGTAATGGCATCTTGCAAATCACTAACTCGGTTATAGGCCCCTGCATTACGCACCGCAAACCACCCCAAAAGGGCAAACCAGAGGAATCCTATCTGTCGAGTTGCCAGGGAACCGTAAATACCAATTGTGATGGCCATCCAGCCCAATAACTGACCGACCCGAGCGGCCCAGCGTACTCCTTGTGCGCGGCTACCCGTGATTTTCCAAACAAGGGCCTTGAGCACTTGACCACCGTCAAGGGGCAAACCTGGAATCAAGTTGAAGAGTGTCAAGACGAGATTAATTTGGGCAATCGTCCCTACTGATTGAGATATCACAGTCTGCTCTGGCAGGATGAAAACCATGAGGCTCAACAGCAAGAATAGGAAAAAACTGACCAACGGACCTGCGATCGCAACTTGAAATGCCTGACCCGGTGTTTTTGACTCCTTATCAATCGAGGCAATACCACCGAACAAAAATAGGGTGATCGAATTGACTTGAATACCCTGTCGCCGTGCTACCAAACTATGACCAAGCTCATGGAGGAGCACAGAACCGAACAAAAGCAGTGCCATCCCTAACCCCACTACCGCTGCTACCGGAAACGAAAAACCATCATTCAGTAAATCGCCTCCGTAGGCAAATGTCATTAGTAGGAGAATAAAAAACCAAGAATTATCAACGAATAGGGGGATGCCGAAAATTGCGCCAACGCGCCAACCGGATTGCATAGTGATATACCTTTGATATGCCTAGAGATCCTAGGAACAGGGTTATTAAATTGTCTTTATAGACTACACGCTGGTGAAATTCCAAGAACTGCCTTCATTTTAATAATGGGGCTTACCAATAGCGTTACTGGATATCCGAATCTTTTTGAATCATTATTATCTATGCGCATTAAAATCTGTGGCCTAACTCAAACGGACCAGGCCGTTGCGATCTCAAATATGGGAGTCTCGGTCCTGGGCTTTATTTGCGTCAAAATATCCCCGCGCTACGTGTCATCTGACACCATTCGCACCATTGTCCAAGCTCTGCCTAACATTGACCGTTTTGGCGTTTTTGCCAATGCGACCCTAGACGTCATTCGGCAAACTGTAGAAACAGGGCAACTAAGCGGCGTGCAGCTCCACGGTCAAGAATCCCCGCAGGATTGTCAACAAATGCGGCAGATGCTCCCTGGCGTAGAGCTAATCAAAGCATTGCGAATTCGTAATCCAGAGGATCTACTACAGGTGAAAGAGTATGCCCCCCACGTCGACACATTTTTGTTAGATGCCTATCACCCACAACAGCTAGGCGGCACTGGGCACACCCTAGATTGGCCAACCTTGCGCACTTTTCAGCCTGAAAAACCTTGGTTTTTAGCTGGTGGACTAACCCCCGACAATGTCACCACAGCTCTGTCACTGCTCACACCCGATGGCATTGACCTCTCAAGTGGTGTAGAGAACTCACCTGGAGACAAAAATCTTGCCAAAGTAGAACAATTAGTCAAAGCCGTTAGAGCCGTCTCTGTCTAAAGCAGCCCCGAGAATTTGTAACAAAACATCTCTGACCCTAAATCTTGATTACAGAATGTACGCTTCACTTTATGCAGGCTAGAGCGTGGTGATAGCTTGATCTCAGTCGTTCAGTTTTTCTCTAGCTGCGCCCTATGTACAACGCCCAGAAAGATTGGTTAGGTGCATTTATGATTGCCGCTCTCGGTGCAGGCATCATTACCTCATTTGCCGTGAGCCAAGGTCAAAATCCCTTTGTCGGGCTCGGCATTACAGCCTTTGCTTCCACTGTCGCTGTACTTATTGATCATCTCTGCTAGCGAGAAAATGTGATTTCCTGTTTCAGCGATTGCTCCTGTCCAGCCAGCCGCTATAGCGGCTGGCTTTTTTATTTTTTATTGTAGATAGGATGACGGCAGAATATCAGGCAAACTGAACTTGCATAACCAAATCATCAAAGTCCATATCACCGCCACCCGGTAAATCTTCAAAGCCAAAGGCGTTGTTACCTAAGAGCCTTACATGATCTGCCCCATCGCTATTACCGGCGATGTGCGTAAAGTAGATAGCTGGATCATTATTCACATCGCTATCTAGTAAGTCAGCAACAGTGCCATCCACAACTAAAAAGGTAGATAAAAGCTGCCCACCGAGAATTTCACTGGTATAGCGTGTGGCCTCGCCATTGGTGCCGGTTAACTCTAAGTTAACCCTTTGAGCTAAGGCCGCTGCACAATAGCCCTCATCGCCAGGGCTGAGTAATATCCCCAGAGCATCACGGACTTGACCTTGTTCATTTTCCACAACAAACAGACCGACCACATTATCTAATGCGGCTTCCCGGTAAATATCAATGGTGGCTGTTAACGTCCCTGTTTGCGATCTCAAATCAATGAGTTCAGAGTCACTACTCAGACCTTGCAGACCTGCACCAATGGGCAAAGTCTCCTCCACAGCTATGGCATTAATCACTATTTGATCAAAGGTTCCGCTTTGCCCCTGGCGAAACCCTGCCTGAATAGAACCATCACTCAAGGCCTGTAATTCGACCACATCTGTCTGGCCATCGAGCCCTGTGATGTTAATCGTGCCGCCCGTGCCACGGCGCAAACTATCTAAGCTACCGTCATCGATAATGGCAAATTGCAGAATGCTACCAGCCGTTATGGTAAGCGTTTTTTGGGGTTCAAAATCTGCAATATCTCCTGCTTCTAGAGTAGAAAAAACGACTTGCGCCGCATCTAGCACAGCCTCTAAGTAGCCAGCATCACTGGCGGTCAAACCATTGACTGCACCACTGGTATCTGTGGCAAACACAATGATCTCCCTGACCTGCTCAGATGCATTTTGACTAATGGAAATTTCAACAGATACATCGCCAGTGCCACCGACAAGCAGTCGCGCATCTTGGGGAGTCAAACTACTAGAACTACCAGGACCACCCGAAGACGTATCATTATCTTGATTTGTGACAGCTACCGCCGTTGGCACCAAAGCACTATAGCGAGTATCTGTACTAGTCACATTGGTATTGATGATATAAGCAACATCGCCATCATCATCGGTGTCATCAACGCCAGTAATGGTGACTGTTTGAGGTTGGTCCCAATTAGCTGTAGAAAACGTAATGTTAGGGATAACCGTCCCTTCAGTAGGATCATTACTCGTGAAAGTTAAGCTGACCACATCACTCGGTTGACTGGTCAGGACTGCTGTAAAGGTGGCGGTTGCGCCTGCCTCTGTCGTCACAAGACCTGTGGTTGGCGTAATTGTAATACCGACAGGCGCAACTGAACCTTCTACAGCGCCAATATCGACCGTAGTGCCGACTGATCGAGCAAACGGAACACCTCGCTGGTCAACGGAAATAACCTCTGCAACATTGCCATCATCATCTAGGTCAAACGCATCGGCAGGAACAGTACCGGCAGTACCGGCATCAATGACTGGACTACCCACTAATGGAGCATGGGTTTGAGTAAAGCCACCGTTGGCTTGTAAGGTGTCCAACTGTGGATCAAGGGGAGTGACAGCACTACCTACCTGATCACCATTACTACCGTTAGTCAAGCCAGGCGTGGAATCGCCATTGCCAATCAGGTTATTACCAGCCGTTGTAGTGGAACCAGCACCAATAAAGAAGTTGATGTCAACGATGTCATCATTATCAACATTGGCCGCAATAATACTGTTAGT
Source organism: Leptothoe sp. EHU-05/26/07-4 (assembly GCF_043421015.1). Taxonomy (NCBI): domain Bacteria; kingdom Bacillati; phylum Cyanobacteriota; class Cyanophyceae; order Nodosilineales; family Cymatolegaceae; genus Leptothoe; species Leptothoe sp. EHU-05/26/07-4. The sequence continues at coordinate 281,525 of NZ_JAXSQV010000006.1, read as the reverse complement.
GACTGTTACAACACCAAAATTTGCGACGCCACCCCCCGTATCATTCGGCTGTGCACTAACATTTTGAGACTCATTATTAGTAATAGTGCTATTGGCAATAGTAGCCGTTGCACGACCGATCACGATCCCTGGCGCTACCACATTAACGGTATTTGAAAGACCACCACCGCTTTCGGAAGCAATATTACCGCTGAGGGTACTATTCGTTAAATCTAGAATGCCGTCGTTACGAACGCCACCACCATTACGTGCCGTGTTGCCACTGAAAGTGCTGTTAATAATCGTGACGGATGCACCAGAGGCATTTAAAAGGCCACCACCACCGCTCGTGGTCGTAGTGCCAATGGACGTATTGTTGATGACACTACTATTGATAATGACTAACTCACCATTATTGCGAATCCCACCACCATCATCTGCAGCCTGGTTATCGCGAATAATTGTGTTCTGAAGCCTGAGCTTGCCACCCCCTTGATTGTAGACACCCCCACCATCGTCAACGGCATCTCCTCCTTGAATAATGACACCGTCAATTAGCGCCTCATTCGCAGTGCTCTGGGCGGTGACAACCGTATTATTGTCACCATTACCATCAATAATCGTTTGATTAGCCTGCCAATCCCGTTGGTTACGGGTGGCTTCAGTACCATCAAAACCACCGTAGAGTTGAACGGCTTGATTGACGGTAAAGGTATCCGTGGGGTTATTTCCGGGACTGTAGGTCCCTTGAGCTAACCAAATCTCGTCTCCAGCATTAGCGCTTGCCAGGGCTGTCTGCAAACTAGTGGCTGTTCCCCAAGTATCACCATTGTTGGTATTAGGCGCATTCGCTTGAACGTAAAAAATAGCCATAGTTTGCGATCGCAGTTAACTAGATTTAATTAATCGGACTGGCAATTTCAGGCAAGGGTTCCACTTACTGGAACTCTTAGGTCTTTACCTGGAAAGGGTTATACGCGTTTGTAACGCTTTCAATCAGCACCCAAACCCCAAAACATCCGTCTTAGGGTACCAACATCTATCAAGAAAATATCTATTCGGAAAAAAGCCGGTGATGTAAAAACATCACCGGCTCAAAAACGTGCTGTATGGAGAAACGCCTCTCGCAGACAGAGACTAGCTCAAGGCTTCTAGATAATCGCGAATACGATTGCGTCGCTTAGGCTGACGCAATTTTTGCAGTGCCTTAGATTCAATTTGGCGAACACGCTCGCGAGATAGTTCCAAGGTGCGACCAATCTCAGCTAAGGAGTAAGGCACACCATCGCCCAAACCAAATCTTAGACGAATGACTTCTTGCTCACGTGTGGTCAAGTCAGCCAGAAGCTGATGTAAATCACGACGCAGAGCATCACGAACCGCCAGCTCTTCAGGAGATAAGGCATCAGTCTCTAGAAGGTCGCCCAGTTCTGTATCCCGCTCTTTACCCACTTTGGTCTCTAGGGAAATAGACCGGGGCACCTTGAGGAGCACCTCACGCACTTGAGGTGCGGTCATCTTGAGCTCGCGAGCTATATCTTCCACAGTGGCTGTGCGCCCTTTGGTTTGGGAGATTTTACGCTGAGCTTTTTTGATTTTATTGAGCTTTTCAGTGATGTGGACGGGCAGACGAATTGTGCGGCTTTGGGTTGCGATCGCACGGGTAATGCCCTGGCGGATCCACCAGTAAGCATAAGTGCTAAAGCGATATCCCTTAGTAGGATCAAACTTTTCAACCGCACGCTCCAGGCCAAGAGTACCTTCCTGAATCAGGTCTAGCAGCTCCAGACCTCGGTTTTGATACTTTTTCGCTACCGACACAACCAGGCGCAAGTTTGCCTTGATCATGTGCTCTTTAGCACGAGTACCTTCGCTACAGGCTTCATCCAACTCTTGGACAGACATACCCACAAGCTCAGCCCACTGACGCTTGCCTGCCTGCAGTGTTGGCTTTAGCTCGGCAGCCTCAATGCCACATTCTTTAGACAAACGCTCCAGGGAGGGGCGATGGCCTAACTGAGCTGCCATGCGATCGCGAGTTTCTAACAGTAAGACATATGTTGTTAGAATGCCCTCTTGCTCAGCAGCAGCCTGATTGCGCTGTTCCAAAAGGCTCATATAACTCTGGACTAGCTGAGCTTCAGCAACCTCTTCATCTCTTTCAAGTAGACGGACACGCCCAATTTCTTGCAAGTAAAGACGAACCAAATCAGTTGTACGGCGTCCAGGGGCAACCGCTAACTTATCAACGTCTAAATTTTCTACAGCGCTATCCTCATCCTTTGACAACAGCATTTTAATATCAGTATCGCTAGGCTCTTCCTTAGCAGGATCAGCAGTAGTGAGAGCAACAGAGCTGGGGGCTGCTAAATCAGCATCTGTAGTGGTTTGATAAGACGTTGCATCCATAACCATGGGCGGTGTAGCTTTAAGAACAGTCAAGGCCGTCTAGCCCTCGTAGATGTAGTGTGCCCGAGCCAATTAAGCGGGGAACAATCTGCAAAATTGGGAATTTTCTCCAAGCACAAATGTATACCTGATGAGCTAGACTGACGCACCCACATTTAGCGTAGAGTGACGCAGTTAAACCCCAAGTGACTCACATCAAGGTGACCTTAGGATCTACATCACTCAGTCAATCTATTCCCGATAAACAGCATTTAAGATGACGCCGAGGGCTATATCTAACTAAATATCAACCACTGCTGATCACCTCGATCAGGATTAGTCCAGGTTTTTCAGTGGCACAATTTTATGGAAAATTTCCTGATAGATTCAGACATTAGGACGACTTACGGCCTTAATCTTCGGGGCATTTAAGAACGCTCTCTGCCCGCCAGCAACAAAGCGAAGGGCCGTAAACATCACAAAAATTTCATTTGTATGAGCCGCTTGATTACGCTTGCTTTATGCACAGCCAGTTAGACTAGCTGACCATTCATGGATCAGCTTTCGTCAATTACAGCTTTACGGTCCAGCAGCAGCAACTCACGTAATTGATCCGTATCCAGCTCAGTCAACCATTGCTCACCAGCACCAACGACTTGCTCTGCCAGAGCCTTTTTATTGTCAATCATGTCGTTGATGCGCTCCTCTAAAGTGCCGCTACACACAAATTTATGGACCTGCACATTGCGGGTTTGACCAATACGAAACGCCCGGTCAGTCGCCTGGTTTTCCACTGCTGGGTTCCACCAGCGGTCAAAGTGAAATACATGATTGGCACGAGTAAGGTTCAGACCAACACCACCGGCTTTTAGAGAAAGAATAAACAACTTGGGGCCATTGGGATCTTGCTGAAATCGATCCACCATTGCTTCACGAGACGGCTGAGAAGTTCCACCGTACAGGAATAAAGCCTCTTCCCCTAAGTAATCTTTTAGATGAGCCTGCAACAAAGTACCCCACTCAGCAAACTGGGTGAAGATGAGGGCACGATCGCCTTCTGAAATCACCTCTTCCAACATTTCATTCAGACGCTGGAGCTTAGCAGAACGACGCTGTTTACCCAGAGATGCTTGTTTAAGATACTGGGCTGGATGGTTGCAGATTTGCTTTAGTTTGACTAGCAATCCCAGAATCATGCCCCGCCGCTTCACTCCATCAGCTTCATCAATATCAGCCAAGGCTTCATCTACAGCTTTTTGATAAAGCCTTGCTTGTTCAGCAGACAGGCCACAGAAAACGGTCATTTCCTGTTTTTCGGGCAGGTCTTGAATAATGCTGCGGTCGGTCTTGAGTCGTCTCAGAATAAACGGCTGCACCAATCCCCTAAGAGTCCGTAGCGAATCAGTATCCCCATAACGTTCAATCGGTGTGGCAAAACGCCGCTGAAAAAAGTTTTTGGGTCCCAGATAGTTCGGATTCAAGAAATCCATGATGGACCATAGCTCCGTGAGACGATTTTCTACCGGAGTACCGGTCAGGGCAATGCGAAAATCACTTTCCAACTCTCGTACAGCCTTAGACTGCTTCGCATCAGAGTTTTTAATATTTTGGGCCTCATCAAGGACTAGCCCCTGCCATTCCACCCGCTTTAGCTCTTTGAGATCCCGATATACCAGGGTGTAACTAGTAATAATCAGGTTTGTTTTCTGAACTCGTTTAGCAAATGTGGCCCCTTTAGGTCGCTTATCACCGTGGTAAACCAATGTGGTCAGCTCTGGACCAAACCGATGCACTTCTCGCTGCCAATTACTCAGTACTGATGTCGGGCATACCAACAGAATCGGTTTATTGAGAACGTCTTCTTGCTTGAGACTAAGGAGAAAGGCAATGAGCTGAACGGTTTTACCCAAACCCATATCATCAGCCAAACAAGCGCCCAGACCCCACTGCTCTAAAAATGACAACCAAGATACACCTCTTGCTTGATAAGGACGCAGCTTACCCTCAAATCCATCAGGTTCCTGCATTTCTTCAAGACTTTGGTTGCCGGTGGTCAGGGTCGTAATCAACTCATCCAACTTGCCCGATGCTTCGAAGGCTACCACCGGCAACTTATCGATGAGCTGACCATCACCACTACTAATCCGCAATACTTCTTCGACGGAAAGCTTATTTTTTGTTTGGCGACTGGTGAAGAAGGATTGAGCGGCTTTAACATCCTGAGGACGGAGTTCTACCCATTGACCATTAACTTCTACCAGAGGCGTCTGCTGGGCAATTAGCTGCTCAAATTCACTTTGGCTAACATTCTGGCCACCAATGGACAGTTGCCACTCAAAGTTGAGCAGACTTTGAAGCCCTAGGCGCTGCTGTTTACGGGAAGGTGCCATCGCCTTAACACTTAAACCCAAACGACTAGCACTCGCCTTTGTCGGGTCCACCAGATTATCGGGCAAGGTCACTCCAAATCCATTGTCTTGCAGGCGATTGGCCGTTGCTTTAATAAATTCGAACGCTTGAATCGGATCAAGGGTACAGACACTCGGGCTCGGCTCACCCAGGGTTTGCTTAATAGGTTCACATAGACGAGCGGCTCGTCCCAGACCAGCTAATAGTTTCTCTTGAGGAGATTCCACCGCACGTCCACGATAATCTAACTGATCAACGGGGTGCCGCCAGATTGTCTGGGCATCCAGGCAAAAGCTCTCATCATCCGAGGCTTCTAGACCATAGTGCAATGCCCAATTGAGTTCACCGCTGGGCGGAGGCATCAGACGAAAGCCCACATGTAATGAATCTAGATCATCAGCCGCCACATTTTGCAGAGGCGCTGTCCAGGTATTCAGCGCTTCATTAAGACGCACCAGTCCAACCGGAGTAGAGTCAAAGCGCTTTTTCTTTTCTTGAGTTAAAGCTCCTACCCATTCCCGTAGCGGCAAATCTTTGCTGAGGGGAGCCGTAGCAGGTAAAGGTTGCATTTGCGCCAGTTCGCGCACCTTAGCTGATACTACATTACCGAGAAAGTCTTGCAGTAGCGGCAAGGGTGGCTCGGGGGAACCCATGGCAATCGGCATATCTGGTGGGTCCGCAATGGCCGCTTTGGATTTCTTAGCAGTGGTTTTAGTTTTTTTAGCCGCAGTCGTTTTACGTGTCTGTGGATTGAGTGCTTGATATAGTCGACAGACAAGGGGCATGCGATCGGCAAACTGACGCAGTCGAGCCTGGTCAGTAGCACTGTTGAGTAGTAGCTGCCAAGTTGCGATCGCGCCACTACCATCCGCACTCACCATTGGTACAAATTTGCCCCGTGCCATCAGGTCAAGACTCCAGCGAATCATGTGAGACCAATAGCGCAAATCACCACCGATGAGACTCGCTTCAGCTCCCAAAGGCAACCCAACCAAAAGTTGCAACGCCGCCACAGTAGGCAGCATGATTCCAGACACACGCCACGGATAAAGCAACACCTCAGACTCCTGAGATTGCCCACAGAGCTGAGGATAAAGTTGAGCATCTTCCATAACCGTTGGCACTGATAGCACTTGCTCGCGCCAACGCGACTGAAACCGCTCTGCCAACACGCTTAAATCCCAATGATTTACCGTCGCCAGAAAAGCTTGAAATTCATCAGCACTTAAACAGTAAGGATGAGTCGCAATACTCCAACCATTGTCAGCAGGTTCTAGCCTACGCCATGTCTCCGCCCACACAAAAAAACGCTGCTGTGTCGGGAGCCAACTTCCATGAAGAATCGCCATAATCAATGCTGCCTTCAGTACCGTCCAACATCCAGATAAAAAGGATTCAGAGTATATAGTTCGAGGATAGAATCATATCCAGCTACATCTCATATTTTTCATAGGCCGCCACAATCCTCTGCACCATTGGATGGCGCACAACATCGGCCTTTGTTAATTCGGAAAACGCAATACCACTGACACCCTTGAGCACTTTCATAGCAACAGACAAACCTGATTGCCGCTCACGCACCAAATCTGTTTGGGTAATATCACCAGTAACCACCATCCGCGACTTAAAACCCAAACGCGTTAGCACCATTTTCATCTGAGCTGGTGTCGTATTCTGAGCCTCATCTAAGATCACAAACGCATTACTCAATGTGCGCCCGCGCATATAAGCCAGGGGAGCAACTTCAATAATGCCCCGCTCCATCAAACTCGGAATGCGCTCCGGGTCAATCAACTCATGCAACGCATCATAAAGAGGACGCAAATAGGGATCCACCTTCTGCTGCAAGTCACCTGGCAAAAAACCTAAACTCTCCCCAGCTTCAACCGCAGGCCTAGTCAAAATCAGGCGCTCGAACTGCTGCTCAAGAATTGCCTGCACAGCAACCATAGCGGCCAAAAATGTCTTCCCTGTACCGGCTGGCCCAGTACAAAAAATTAGGTCATTGGTGCGCAGGGAACTGACATACTTACGTTGACGGAAGGTTTTTGCTCGAATCGTTTCTCCGCGACGAGTCCGGGCAATTACATCCCCATGCAGCTGCCCAAGATCATCCTCTCGATGAGTATCCAACGCATGCACCGCAGTCATCACATCAGCCACCGAGACCTCCTGTCCCTGAGACCAAATAGATTGCAACGATGTCACTAAACGCTTAGAACGTTCAACTTGACTTGGCGTCCCTGATATCAACAAAGTGGTGCCACGCATAACTAGCTTGGCTCCTGTTTGCTGAGATAGTCGTTTTACAGCGTCTTCCCGATATCCAGCCATAGCCATCGCTTGCTCGGCTGAATCAAACTCAAACTCGAAGGCACCTTCCATAAAACAGACAAACTGTGCCGCCCTAGATACCTAGCTCAAGCACCCAGCACCTGGACTTTGTACATTAATTAACTATCGACGCTCGTAAACACAACTCAAACCCCGACCAAGCCTAGACATTTCAGCTAAGCATCGTCTTGACTTTGACTGCGCCTGGGTGGTCTACCAGCCCCTGGTCGACCACCACCACCGCCACGGCGCGGGCGACCACCACCTCGACCACCTCTTGGACGAGCCCGATCATGACCACCACTCGAATCTTGAGATGATTCGCCGTAGATATCTAAATGCACTGAACAATTGTGCAATGCACCGGTCGCTTTCAAAACCTTACGAATTGCTTGAATGTTACGACCACCACGTCCAAAAACTCGACCTTTGTCTTCACTGTCAAAAGCAACTCGAATCCAAAGACGTTGACCGCCTGACAATGATTCAAAGTCCAATCTCAACGCATCAGGAGACTCTAGAAAGGGAGTTACTAAAAATCGCACTAAGGCTTCAAAATCAGGCACATCGTTACCCTCTAACATCCAGTAGCAAGCATAGGAGTACACACATCAAGAAATTGATTTCAGCAGGAAGCTTAACAATAAGCTCTCATACTAAGCATCAAGTTCTAGAACCACGGACATTAAAACTAAGCCTTAAGCTGCTCGTACACGTTAGCCTTTTCAAGAATACGTTGCACAGTTTTTGTGGGCTGCGCGCCTTCCTTCAAACGTTTAAGAATAGCAGGAACTTCTAAACGGGTCTCATCAGTTCGAGGATTGTAAAAACCTAGCTCCTCTAGAGGGCGACCATCACGGCGATCTCGGCTATTCATAGCCACAATCCGATAGCTCACCTCACGCTTTTTGCCGTAACGCTTCAGTCGCAATTTGATCATAATTTTGTTGAAACTGTTCTGTCCGAAAATTTACACAAAGCCTAGCTGAGCGCAGCACATCTATTCAAAAGTGCTTGAGTGCGAGGTCTTTCATGGCTTTATCAAAGGGCCCAAAAACAGGCGCACTCACCCAGAGCAACTAATTCTATCACCACAAAGCCAGCATCGCACTGACAAAGTGTCAACAAGCTCTGCTAACACTCAAAATAATCTTAGCTAACCTTGCTTGTGAAGAATTGAATTCGTAGAGCTATGTTGTGTCAGTGTGAAAACTTCGAGTTCACAGACGACAACTCCCAGCCAAAAACACGCTGACTAATCTTCATGATCGTCAAATGGATCAGCAAGCTGCTTAGACGGTGGTCCAAATGCTGTGTATATGGCAAGTCCCGTAAAGGCGATGACGATAGCGCCAACTGAAATAATAAGAACTGTTGCAGAATCCATAGGATCTTTTAAGACGTAGAGGATGTAAAATCTATGATATTACAGAATATAAAGTGACCTTAAGGTACTTACGCCCATGGCACAGCAAACTCGGTTGGGAAACCTACTCAAACCTTTGAACTCTGAATACGGTAAAGTTACCCCCGGCTGGGGTACTACTCCTTTAATGGGAGTATTTATGGCGCTTTTCCTTGTCTTCTTATTGATCATTCTGCAGCTTTACAACAGTTCAATTCAAATTCAGGGAGTTGATGTTGATTGGCGTGGTTTGAGCTTCTAAATCAGTTTCATCAGTGCGCTTTCTCTCATAAAAATTTTGGGGAAGCGCATAAAAGCGCATAAAAACTGTTTGAGGGGGGTGGGTTTCTTAACCTGTCCCCTTTGCTAGTAGTGTGTCAGTAGTTCATCGATCAGCGCCATGACTATCAGGTTAGCGGTGATTTTAGGTGATGTAATAGTCTGGAGCAGTCAACATCAGCGAGAGGTTTATCAGCAATGAATATTTTTGGCATTGGTTTGCCAGAGATGGCTCTGATTATGATGGTGGCCCTATTAGTTTTCGGCCCCAAAAAGCTTCCTGAGATTGGTCGTAGCCTCGGAAAAGCCCTTAAAGGGTTTCAAGATGCTTCCAAAGAATTTGAAGACGAGTTCAAAAAAGAAGCTGCCCGCATAGAAAAAACAGTAGCTGAACCGATGAAAGCAACTTTAGAAAAATCAGAACCTAAGGCATTAAAGCCAGAGCCTGAATCTTCCAACGAAAATCAGGTCAATGATGCTACTGCGAGCAACATCACCACCGATGGGCCAGCTTAGTTGTATTTGTTCTGGGTGCAGGGTAATAGTCAAAAATAATTATTTCACCTAGTCCACGTCTTGCCTTCAGCCTACTAACGCGAAGCGTAAGTAACCGAAAGTTTTAAGTAATAGGATGGTAACGACAAACGCCGCAGCTCCACCAACACCGAAACTATTAGTGGGGCTAGGTAACCCAGGGCAAAAATATGACCGCACTCGCCATAATATTGGCTTTGAAGTGATAGATAGCCTGGCTAAGAGTTGGTCCATAAAGCTTACCGAAAACAAACGCTTCCAGGGACACTTTGGAGAAACTCGTTCCAGTTCTGGCGAACGACTGATTTTACTCAAACCCACCACATACATGAACCGTTCTGGACAATCGGTACGGGCTGTTTTTGATTGGTACAAACTACTGCCAAGTGAAGTGCTGGTGATTTACGACGATATGGATTTGCCCATTGGCAGATTACGCTTACGCCTTTCGGGCTCGGCAGGCGGTCATAATGGCATGAAATCAATTATTTCCCACCTAGGCACTCAGGATTTTCCTAGACTTCGATTGGGTATTAGTCGGACCAACACTTCAGACAAACAAGCTAATAGAGCCGTCGTTAGTCATGTACTAGGTAAATTTGCTCCGGATGAACGTAAGGTTATCGATGCAGCTATTACTCTTGCTAATGACGCAGTAGAGTTTAGTTTACGCAAAGGGATTGAGCGTGCCATGAGTCTTTACAATGGGCGAGAAGCTGCCGTATAGCACGATTAAACACACATCTGTTCTGATCATGAACATTAGGTATTAAGGTCCTGTAGCTGTAGTAGCCGTGACCAAGGTAAAAAATAAGCAAGTAACCCCAAAGGTATTAGCTGTTTTAAATGGTAAGGGTGGAGTAGGTAAAACAACTACTGCTGTTAATCTAGCTGCGATTTTTGCAGAAGATCGGCGAGTTTTGCTGATCGATAGTGACCTCCAGCGTTCTGCTACCTGGTGGCTAGAGCGAGTACACCAAGTATTTGACTTCTCCCACGCACCTGATGTCAAGATGCTGGAAAAGCTGAAGTCCCTTGATGAATATGAACTGATTGTAGTTGATACTCCTCCAGCGCTACACTCTAAATCCTTAGGTGCTGTGTTAACGGTGGCAGACTATTTACTACTGCCTACACCACCAGCACCGATGGATGTGACAGCCTTAATTACAACTGTCAAAACTATTGTTCAACCATCTGGGGTCTTTCATCGGGTATTGCTGACAAAGGTTGATTCCCGTAGTTTAAAAGAAGCGCAAGAGGCTCAAGCCATGCTGGAGAAGTTGGATATTTCGGCTTTTCAAACATACATACGGACGTACAAAGCCCACGAGCGGGCTGCCATGGAAGGTTGCGCTATTAGTCAATGGAAGGGGCCTAATGCGCAAGAAGCTCAGGCCGACTATTACCGAGTTGCTGCTGAAGTCCTAAGAGACTGGAAAAGATTATGACTAAAAAACGCATTGCCGACCTACTAAAAGAAGAAGTCGAGAAATCCAACGATGCTGAACAAACTCCAGCACCCACTCCCACTCAGGATAGTCAGTCCTCTAAAGCAGGTAACGGAGGAACTGCCGAAACGGCCTCTGGTACAAGTCGGACTAGAAAACGGACCAATAAAACATCAACGGCTTCAAAACAGACGACTGCGAAAAAGGCCACGACCAAACAGACCACGACCGAAGCCACCAACACAGCTGATCTGAAAAAGCAAATCGCCGACTTAAAAACTTCTCTCAAACAAGCTCAGGAACAAATCTCTGGGCTACAAGACGATATCAAGACTCACCAAACTCGTATATTCGAACTTAAGGATGAGTTAGAAACCTCACAAAAAGTTGCAACAGATAAATCGGAAGAACTAACAAAAGTTACTGACGAGCTGGAAACAGCCAAAGAAACAATCCGAAAAATTACGGCTCAACAAGAGGAAGCGGCTCAACAAGAGGATACTCCGACGAAAATCATTCACGGTGCCGATTTAGCGGTCAACCGTCATACTTTGAGTTTGAGAAATCGCCCCAGTAGTTACAAAGCAATTCCAGAATATGCCATCCAGCGTGGCGAACATAATAGTATGCTCTCCGACGATGACATTGGTTGGGTTGATTAGGGCTATTAAAATCCACTGAATAAATTCTCGTAGCGTTTCTTTACAGTTGAATAACAGGTTGATAAATAGTCAACCACGTCCCCTACTCTGAGGAGGAATTGTGCAGAGGTATGGTTTATGGACGTGAGAGCAGCTGTTGCTCATCAGGCTGGACAACCCCTAACGATAGAAACACTAACCTTAGATGGCCCTAGGTCAGGTGAGGTGCTGGTTGAGATTAAGGCTACTGGTGTTTGTCATACCGATGCCTATACTCTTTCAGGCAAAGATCCTGAAGGTTTATTCCCAGCTATTTTGGGGCATGAAGGTGCTGGCGTGGTTGTGGAAGTGGGAGAGGGTGTAAAAAGCCTGAAACCTGGCGATCATGTCATCCCTTTATATGTCCCCGAGTGTCGTACCTGTGAGTACTGTTTAAGCGGCAAAACCAACCTTTGTCAGGCCATCCGTAGCACTCAAGGTCGTGGATTAATGCCCGATGGCACTAGTCGCTTTCATTTGAGCAAGGAGCCTATTTATCACTACATGGGTACCTCAACCTTTGCTAACTACACGGTTGTCCCTGAAATTGCCCTGGCTAAAATTCGAGAAGATGCACCCTTCGATAAGGTGTGTTATGTCGGTTGTGGGGTGACTACAGGCATCGGTGCTGTGATTAATACAGCTAAGGTGGAGCCTGGATCAAATGTGATTGTCTTTGGATTAGGAGGGATTGGGTTAAATGTAATCCAAGGCTGTCGCTTGGTTGGGGCAGACATGATTATAGGTGTAGATCTTAACCCTGGGAAAAAGGCTCTAGCAGAAAAGTTTGGCATGACCCACTTTGTGAACCCCAAGGAAGTTGAGGGGGATCTGGTGCCCTACTTAGTGGACTTGACCAAAGGTGGGGCCGACTACACCTTTGAGTGTATTGGCAATGTTAATGTGATGCGTCAGGCATTGGAGTGCTGCCATAAAGGCTGGGGTGAAAGCATCATCATCGGTGTCGCTGCATCAGGGCAAGAAATTTCGACGCGTCCATTTCAACTGGTTACAGGTCGAGTTTGGAAAGGTACAGCTTTTGGGGGGGCAAAAGGTCGCACCGATGTGCCTAAAATTGTGGACTGGTATATGAATGGCAAGATCAATATTGATGATCTGATCACCCACACTTTTCCATTAGAGAAGATCAATGACGCCTTTGATGTGATGCATGAAGGCACATCAATTCGTAGTGTTGTGACGTTTGACTAGCATTATTGCAAGCGTCCTTGAAGGAGCTTTCGAGCCCCTATAAAGCCCATCATCGTTAAACCAATGGTGACTGAGGGTTCAGGGAGCTGGGGTGGTTCCTCAGATGAGAGATCGTCCCACTGTAGCCCTGAGATCGCACCACTCACGTCGCTGTAGCGAAACTGGACTCGCTGCAATTCAGTTTCTTCGAAATCAAACTGGAACATAGAGTTGTCGTCACGCTTATTGCCCACCTGAGTGATGGTGACGTCAACATACTCATCTAAACCATTTTTGTAGGCATGGGTGAGGGATTTGCCTTGACTTTTGGAGTGGTCTGGATCGCTATAGGTATTGGCAAACCGCTTAATTAGATTGTCAACATTAATATTGAGAATCGTATTATTGTCAGCATCTTTACCAATCACACGAACCTGAGTTCCGGACTTCGTCCCAAAGTTATCGTCGATATCAAGGAGTGAAAACTGTTTAAATCCAACTGTTTGGTCAAAATCAAACCAGATGTGGCCACCTTTAGCTTCATCATCAGGTGTATGTAAGTTATAACTACCGTTGTTGTATTCCTGAATGATCAGGGCATTGCCTTGATTTGAAGTACCCCAGGTCGCGCCAGTGCGTAGATCGTTATCGGCACCTGATTGACTTGTGTCATAGAGCAACAGAGGGGCGTTGTTATGGCCGGTTTTATAGTTTTTGCCAGTGATGCTTAGCCCCCAGTCGGCCCATTGATTATGAACTTGAGTACCGCCACTTAGGGCATTACCGGACGCATCGGCCTCAAAGTCGAGGACTCGTACCTCTGCCTGAGCAGGCAAAATTGTAGAAGCAATGGATAGCACAACAGTGGTTGCGATCGCAGCTAAAGATTTGACATTAGCCATTACAGATAAAGGTATCAAATACTACGTTCACATTAATAACTTCACGGAGATTTGAGTCACCTCAGTAATGCTGAGATCTTTTTTAGAGCTTTAAATTTAGATAACACCTACGGGTTTATACGTAGCCCCATTCAAGCAAAAAACCAAAAATAGCAAACATAGGTTCCGTATATATACGGAACCTATGTTAAGTCCAGGTTGATTTTGGTAAGTTTAGCGGGAGAGCGTTATCAAATTTGATTGGTCACAAACGTGTTGCACTGCTCGATATCCCCCGTTGCCAAACCTTGCTTAAACCAGCGTACACGTTGGGCAGAACTACCGTGGGTAAAGGACTCAGGCACGACAAAGCCTTGGGACTGCTGCTGCAAACGATCGTCTCCAATTTGACTAGCCGCGTTCAGTGCTTCTTCAATATCACCGGTCTCTAAAATATCTCGGGCTCGATCAGCACGGTTGGCCCATACCCCCGCGAAGCAATCGGCCTGAAGCTCTAAACGGACTGATAGTTGGTTAGCTTCAGCTTTATTGGCACGGCTTTGCAGTTGTCGTACCTGACTAGAAATGCCCAGAACATTCTGCACATGATGCCCAACTTCATGGGCTATCACATAAGCCTGGGCAAAATCACCAGGGGCCTGGTGACGGCTCTTCAAATCGTTGTAAAAGCTTAGATCGATGTAGACCTGCTGATCAGCCGGACAGTAAAATGGCCCCATAGCTGCTTGACCTAAACCACAGGCAGACTGAGTAGATCCAGAATAGAGAACCAACGTAGGCTCCGGATAATCTTGACCAATCTGTTCTTGGAAAATTTGATTCCACGTATCTTCAGTATCAGCTAGGACCACGGATGTGAAATCCGCTAACTGATCTTCAGCGAGAGAGGTTGAAGATTGTTGCGTGGGAGCTTGGGTTTGAGCAACTTGATCTAAAACAGGGCCTGGATCGCCAGTCACAAGGGTCACGACGGCAGCCAACACCAGAGCCCCTAAACCACCACCACCGACAACCAGAGAACTTGTAGCACCACGACGATCATCGATATTGCTACTGCGCCGCCCCGTCTTTTTCATGGCTGCCCCTTAGATAAGTTGTCAAAGATTTGATATTCAGAACTTAAAGCACATAGTTGGTACTTACACGGAATATAGCATCGCTATTTGCACCGACCAATCAAACCAAGGGATCTCTTAGCATTCAGCTAAAGTAGCTATTTTTCTTGATCTGCTCGTTTTTCAAGTGCAGCTATATAACGGTCGATACGGTGATCTTGCAAACTGCCTGAGATAATGCGCCAGCTGAACATAACGTTGAATCTGATCCGTTCATCGACATGGCGATAGCGCTGCCAGCGGCGGGGTAACCCACTGACAACATCATTACCATTGACAAAACGCCAGGTATTGGGAACCCGGCGATTATAGGATTCAGCAAATGCTTTATTACCCACACGCGGAGCCCCAAAGGTATAGACTTCTACCGATATATCAGGGGAAAAGTTGTATTGCAAATCTACAGCACACAACTTAGCTAAAGCGCCTCCCAAACTATGGCCAGTTACCAACCAGCGAGTCATCTCACTTTGATGTACAACGGACTGGATTTCAGACCTGGCGGCAAGATAGGCCTTAGTAAATCCTGAGTGCATTTTCACTCCAGACTGGGAGGTGCCATAGACAGCAGGATAGTCCAGTTGTTTGTTATCTATGACAGCCCCCGTCACGGCAGACCAGCGGGCAAAATCCAAATTGGTAAGCCAGTCGCGATCAGCATCGCTACCACGGAAAATAACGTATCCGCATTGGGTCTCGGGATCTTCTAGTAAGGCAACCTGTGTATCAGTACGCTCGATATCAAACAACGTTGGCATCAGATTAGGGCGCATACTAAATCGGAGCCGTTCGTTGAAATCTCTGTAGACTTCATTCGATAGATGGGCGCATCGTAATGCGACTTTGTAATCTAGTTCCATAAATAAAGTCCTACCCCATAGCAAAACCCTCTTGGGTCAGTGTGCCGTATAGTCCAATTATCTATACGCGTCATTGATAAAAATTAAGCCTT
This sequence comes from Leptothoe sp. EHU-05/26/07-4, assembly GCF_043421015.1. Classification (NCBI taxonomy): domain Bacteria; kingdom Bacillati; phylum Cyanobacteriota; class Cyanophyceae; order Nodosilineales; family Cymatolegaceae; genus Leptothoe; species Leptothoe sp. EHU-05/26/07-4. The sequence goes on along the minus strand of NZ_JAXSQV010000006.1, from coordinate 265,906 downwards.
CACGATAAATAGTGAAGGCTAAGGGGTTAACGTCTCCCCTCCAGTCGGAACTGACTTCAAGAAAAGGGGGCTAGATTCCAGGTCATCTTACTAAAACAGTATTGATCTGCTACGCACTTACCAAGGGAGCTGCTTTAGCCTTGAAGTCAGCCGCATTCAGGGCTAATACGGCTTCGTCTGGATCTTTGACACGGAACTGAGCTCCAAGACGCACCACCTGGCGATGTCCTTGGTGGGTGATCATAGCGACAACGGGAATTTTAGCTGCGCTTTTATCTTCCCCTTGCTGGTTTTGAATGACATTACGGAGGCGATTTTGCTGCACGATGTCTCCGGCAATCGATGGAGGCAGCTCAACCGTCACTAAGCGCACATCTTCAATGGGTTCAGCATCATCAACGATCATCTGCACCTGATCGTCACGTCGATCGACCTTACCCCAAATCATTAATCGCGCATCGGCCTTAATATGCATGCCAATGCGGGCATAGGTCCGCGGGAAAACGACAGCTTCAGCTTGACCACTTAAATCTTCGATCTGAAGAATTGCCATACTGTCACCTTTTTTAGTGGTGATGGGCTTCATGGCACTAATCATTACGATGGCGCTAAGGGTCAGCTTTTCGGGCTGTTCACCCAGCTCGGCTAAGCTGATGGGAGCCAAAATACGAGCTGGGCGCTGCACTGACTTGAGCGGATGATCGGAAATATAAAAGCCGAGCAGCTCTTTTTCTAAGCGCAGGCGTTCTTGGGGATCGTAATCCTCCATGGGAGGAGCTTTGGGGGCGGCTTCGTAGGCACCGGCATGATTGGTCTTGTCATTGGGTGTTGCGGCTGTCTCGCCTCCACCTAACATCATGTCAAAGATATTGCCCTGGCCAATTTCGCGATCTTTGGCGCGGGACTGAGCCCAATCAACGACAAATTCTAAGTCAGCATTGAGCTGACGACGGTTGCTGTTGAGGCTATCTAATGCACCAGAGTGTACCAGGGCTTCTAAGGCACGGCGGTTGACGGCGCGGAGATCGATGCGATCGCACAATTCCGGTAATGACCTAAACGGTCCATCCTCTTCACGACTCTGAATCAGCGTCTCAATCGCACCCAAGCCAACATTTCGCACTGCCGACAGCCCAAACAAAATGCAGTTATTTTCCGGCGTAAAATCCACGCCAGAACGATTCACATCCGGCGGCAGCACCTCAATGCCCATGCTGACGCAATTAGCAATGTGCATCTGCACCTTATCCTGATCACCACTAATGGCCGTCAGCAGTGCTGCCATATATTCGACCGGATAATTGGCCTTCAGGTATGCCGTCTGATAGGTGACATAGCCATAGGCCATGGAATGACTTTTATTAAAGCAATACTGGGCAAAGTTCACCATTTGGTCCCAAAGGTTTTCCACCGTCTTTTTAGGCACACCATTGGCCACCGACCCTTCAATGAACTTGCCCCGGTGCATATCCATTGCCGATTGCTTTTTCTTACCCATAGCTCGGCGCAGCAGATCTGCTTCCCCAAGGGAATAGCCCGCCATATCCTGGGCAATTTTCATGATCTGCTCCTGGAAGATCATGATGCCGTAGGTCTCTTCTAAAATCGGCTGGATCAGCTCATGGGGATAATCGATCTGCTCACGACCGTGTTTGCGGTTGATAAACTTCGGAATTAAGCCTGCATCGAGCGGACCCGGTCGATATAGAGCGAGGACTGAAGAGATATCATCCAACCCGTCAGGTTTAAGATCGCGCACAATCTGGCGCATGCCCGAGGACTCAAGCTGGAATACACCCCCTAACTCACCGCGACTCAATAGCTTGTAAGTTTCTGGGTCGTTGTAAGCGACCTTATCCATATCGAGGGTTTCACCACGGGTCTGCTCCACATAGTCCACCGCTTTTTGGATCATGGTGAGGTTGCGCAGACCCAAAAAGTCCATCTTTAGTAGACCAACTGCTTCTACATCTTCCATGTAGTACTGGGTGATGACGGCACCATCGTTATTACGCTGTAGCGGCACCAGTTCATCCAGCGGCTTAGCAGAAATCACCACACCCGCCGCATGCATACCAAAGGTTTTGTTAGTACCTTCAATGGTAATGGCCATATCAAGCCAGCGGCGATAGGTAACGGCTGTTCCCGGCACCAAGTCACCACTTTCGTACTTTTCCTGAAACGCTTTCTCGGGCGTTTTATCAGGGTCGATCATCACCTTGAGCTTGGTGGGTTTACCCCGAGCCACTGGGATCATCTTGGCCATTTTGTCGGACTCGCCGTAGGGAATATCCAACACACGGGCCACATCCTTAAGCACCGCCTTGGAGGTCATGCGGTTAAAGGTGATGATCTGAGCAACATGGTCCTTGCCATACTTTTCCGTCACGTATTCAATCACCTTCTCCCGTTTTTCAATGCAGAAGTCGGTGTCCACATCAGGCATGGATTTACGTTCAGGGTTTAAGAATCGCTCGAACAGTAGACCATGGTGAACCGGATCAATATTGGTAATGCCCATGCAATAGGCCACCAGGGAACCTGCCGCCGAACCTCGCCCTGGTCCCACAGGAATCTTGGTATCACGGGCGAACTTAATGTAGTCCCACACCACCAAGAAATAGGTAGCAAAACCCATTTGGTGCATCATCTGGATTTCGTATTCCAGGCGTGCTTGATACTCTGGCGGCGCTTCGTCGTAGGAAGTAATGTTTAACCGTTCAAGCAAACCATCGCGGGAAACCTTGGCCATATAGGTTTCGCCAGTATGTCCCTCGGGCACTGGAAAGTTCGGAATCTGAGGATTACCGAGAATGTCATATTCTTCGATTTTTTCGGCGACTTCAACCGTATTGGCTACGGCTTCGTCGATGACATCCTGGGGTAGATGATCACGGAAAAGACGACGCATTTCATCAGCGGATTTTAGGTACTCGGTGCCGCTGTAGCGCAGTCGTTTGTCTTCGGTGACAAGCTTGCCGGTTTGGATGCAGAGCAGTGCGTCGTGGGCTTCGACATCGACACAGGAAATAAAGTGGGAATCGTTAGTGGCAATAATTTTGATATCTAGCTCGCGGGCAATACGGATGATTTCCACATTTACAATGCGGTCTTCGGGCGAGCCGTGGTCTTGGATTTCTAGATAGTAGTCTTCGCCAAAAAGGTCCTTGTACCACTTGGCAACGCGGTAGGCGACATCCAGGCGATTTTGCATAATGGCCTGGGGAACTTCACCACCGAGGCAGGCACTGGTGACGATCAGACCTTCATGATATTGCTCCAGCAGGTCTTTATTGATGCAGGGACGAGAAAAGATACCGCGACCTTGGACACCGTCCAGGTGGGACTTGGTGGTGAGTTTCACCAGGTTTTTATAGCCCTGGGTGTTTTTGGCAAGGATGACCTGGTGGTAGCGGGGGCGCTTTTCTTGCTTAGTGATGTCGCCATTAATCAGGTACATCTCGTTGCCGATGATGGGCTTAATACCTGCTTTTTTACAGGTTTTTAGCAGTTCGATAGCCCCGTACATGACACCGTGATCGGTGAGGGCAATGGCGGGCATCCCCATTTCGACAGCTTTGGCCGCCAGTGGTTCTAGCTGGCTGGCTCCGTCGAGCAAGCTGTAATCACTGTGGATGTGCAGACCGACAAAGGACATAGCGCTCGCCTGTATTTAGTACAATCATACTATATAGACTTTGCGGCTTGAAGCGTTTGGGTTAGCCACTAGCTATAGAGTCTGGATTCTAAGATTAGCCGATTTATAGCGCTACATCTAGTTAATTTAACAAAGGATTTCTAGGTGATGATTGCCCCTACAGGGTTATCTATTTTGAATTAGGTTACTGAATTTGGATTTGGATAGATTTTGGATAGATTAAGGAAAAAGTTCTTGAACCATAAGCAACAGGATGCCTATTGACCATATTTGCTTTGCTGCTGAATCAACTTAGCTACTAGGCCAGTCCAGCCCGTCTGATGGCTGGCACCGATACCGGCTCCATTATCGCCATGAAAATATTCATGGAAAAGAATATAGTTCTGCCAGTGGGGGTCTTGCTGAAACGGAGATGAGTCACTGCCGTAAACAGGGCGATTGCCTTGCTCATTTGGTAGGAAGATACGTGTCAATCGTTGGGAAAGTTCTGCTGCCACCTCCCATAGATTCATCCAATGACCTGACCCCGTAGGACATTCAATTTTGAAATCATCACCCAAGTAGTGGTGGAATTTTTGGAGAGACTCAATTAACAGATAGTTTACTGGGAACCAGATTGGGCCACGCCAGTTGGAATTACCACCAAACAACCCACTGCTGGATTCTGCTGGTTCGTAATTTACGCAAAACTCTTCACCATTGGCATTGAAACAATAGGGATTCTCAGCGTGATAGCGAGATAGGGCACGGATGCCATAGGGGCTGAGAAATTCGTTTTCATCTAGCAGCTTGTTTAGGATGCAGCGTAGCTTATCGGTGGGTTCCACCTCACCCAGGGTGGCGTAGCAAAGGGCCAGCATGCGGCGAGCACCCACACCTTCTGTTTCCATACAGGCCACATTCTTCTTCAGATCGGTACGATTTTCGATAAACCACTCTAGCCGTTCTTTAAAGCCAGGTACTTGCTCTAACAAATCAGGTTCTAGTGTCATCACAGCAAAAAGCGGAATTAGACCCACCATAGAGCGGACCTTGAGCCGCTGACGATCGCCGTTGGGAAACTGCAGCACATCGTAGAAAAAGCCATCTTCAGCATCCCATAACTGAGAGCGGTCCTGGCCGATGTGGTTCATGGCATCGGCAATGTAGAGAAAATGCTCGAAGAACTTAGTGGCCATGTCTTCATAGACTGGGTTTTCTTTGGCAAGCTCCAGGGCAATGGTGAGCATATTCAGACAGTACATAGCCATCCAGCTGGTGCCGTCGGACTGTTCGAGATGGCCTCCGGTAGGAAGAGCAGAGCTGCGGTCAAAAACGCCAATGTTATCTAGACCGAGAAAACCACCTTCAAAAACATTGCTGCCTTCGGCATCTTTGCGGTTTACCCACCAGGTGAAATTGAGCAGGAGTTTTTGGAAGACGCGTTCTAGGAAAGTGCGATCGCACTTTCCAGTCACCTTTTGCTCAATCTTATAAACCCGCCACGTCGCCCAGGCATGAACCGGCGGGTTCACATCCCCAAAGGCCCACTCATAGGCTGGAATCTGACCATTGGGGTGCATGTACCACTCCCGCGTCATGATATCTAACTGGTACTTGGCAAACTCCGGATCCACCATGGCAATGGGAATACAGTGGAACGCCAAATCCCAGGCCGCAAACCAGGGATATTCCCACTTGTCGGGCATCGAGATAATATCCTCAGCATTCAGGTGAGTCCACTGATTATTGCGCTGCCGATTTTCTGGCGGTGTCGGTGTTGTCGGATCGCCCTTGAGCCAACGGTTCACATCAAAACCAAAATATTGTTTACTCCATAACAGGCCAGCAAAAGCCTGACGCTGAACGGCTTTTGCCTCATCTTTCATTGGGAAAGGAGAGACTTTTCGATAGAAGTCATCCGCATCTTGTTGTCGAGTGGTCAGGGTAGTTACAAAAGACTCTCCAAAGGGATTTGAAAGTTGAGACTGATCGCTCAACCGTAAACAAATCACCTGACTCTCTCCAGGAGGAATCGTTAATGTGTAATGAGCCGCCGCCTTCGTTCCTGTCAGCCCAGGATTAACCGCCCCTGTCTCACCTTGAACCACATAGCGATGAAAGGCATCTTTAACGTAGGGAATTGGATTGGCAGATCCAAAAACTGCTTGGTAGTTGGTCTCATTTTCCGTAAAAAGAATAGGAGAATTCTGCACCAACCCCTTGCTTTGACAGTAGAGCCAACGAACCCCCAAGTCATTATGAGAAGCCTCCAGAGTACTGAAGCCTGATTGAGTATCTGCCAGTTTGAGACTTGGTTTTTCTGCGTTTTCTTCCCAGCTCCAGGTGTTGCGAAACCAGAGGGTGGGCAACACTGTTAATGTTGTGGCTTCTGGGCCTCGATTTGCAACAGTAATTTGAATGAGAATATCTTCGGGCGCTGCCTTAGCGTATTCGATAAAGACATCGAAGTAGCGATTTTCATCAAAGACGCCTGTGTCCAGGAGTTCATATTCTAGGGAGTTGCGATCGCGCCACTGATTTTCCTTCACCAGCTCACCGTAAGGATAGGCTGCCTGCGGATACTTATAGAGTGCCTTCATATAAGAATGTGTCGGCGTACTATCCAAATAGAAGTAATACTCCTTCACATCTTCACCATGGTTGCCCTGACTACCCGTCAGCCCAAATAATCGCTCTTTGAGAACTGGATCCTCCCCATTCCAAAGTGCCAGGGCAAAACAAAGGCTTTGTTTTGCATCAGAAATCCCCAGCAAACCATCCTCACCCCACCGATAAGTCCGTTTATGGGACTGGTCATGGGAGAAATAATCCCAAGCTTCCCCCGTTGCGCTATAGTCCTCGCGAACGGTGCCCCACTGACGTTCGCTGAGGTAAGGTCCCCAGATTTTCCAGGTGTCTGGATTGGTGTGCAGGCGATCGTATTCGGCGATCATGGCGGGTTTAGGGGCAATGGACAGCGGTAGCCGTTGCATCAGCAACTACCATAATGATGTCCCAATGCCAGAGGTCATTAGGTAGCGAATTTGCTGGATAGGGACGTCTTGTTGAGGGAGATAAATGAGTTCCTGACCAAACGTCCCAATAAATGTAAAGCAACATTGCTGCCGCTATAGATAAATCACTGGAGGGTCACTATATGATTACTTATGCGGATCTAGCGACTACTTATCGCGCGGTTCCTCCTAAAGATTCTCGGCCTCAGAAGCGATCAAGCCTGGTTGCCCATTGGACCAGAGTCAATGGCAAGTTAGTCTGCCAGTGGGTACCCATCCAATCTCAAGAAGAATAGTTATCAAACCGTAAGGGTATCCCTTGTGGATGACCATTGGATGCCTCATTCCCCCTGAGAACTCGGAAGAACTTACAACAGCATTTACCCTATTCGTACTTCCTGCGATTTAAGTATTGCGATCCCATGGAGATGGTTCGCTCATTCGCTGACGGCGGCAAAAATTGACAGGAACGCTGTATTGCCTGATAAAGGATGTCTTCGTAGATCTCACTTTCCACGACGTATGCCCCAAAACGGGCTAGATGGGGGTTCATCATTTGAGCATCGAAAAGTAGAAAGTTTTGCGATCGCAGCCACTCCACAAGCTTCACCATCGCCACCTTCGAACCGTCGGGAACCGTAAAAAACATCGACTCGCCGATAAAAGCTCCCCCTAGAACAATGCCCAAAATAGCGCCTGCCAGCTGATCCCCCTGCCAGGCTTCAAAGCTATGGGCATGGCCTGCCCGGTGCAGCATGCGATAAATTGCCTTCAATTCATCTGAGATCCAGGTAGTCTCACGATTAGCACAGCCTTCAACCACGCCATCAAAATCCCGATTAAACGCAATTTCAAACCGATTTTGATTGAGTACCCGACGTAGCGATTTTGGGTAACGAAATCGCTCATCCAATGGAATCAGTGCTCGTTTACGGCTGGAATACCAATTGAGCGTTTGGTAATCGCTATCTGCCATTAAAAAATAACCCTGGGCATAACACTGCAAAATATGGGGAATCGAGTAAGCCATAGCAGCTGTGACAGGGGGACTATCCCGTTACATTCTTCAAACCCTTCTCCTACCGTAGCCTAAAAAAACTTACCCTAAAAGAATCTAGAACCGAAAAAATACAGGTATCGCCGCAGCATCTGCTATGACTGAACCAATTCAATCCGTCACGTTACCATCTCCTCAAGATCCACAGCAAGAAGGCGAATGGCTCAGAGCATCGCTGCAAAACTGGTTAGATACAGAGTTTTTGCCAGAAGCGGTCAATCAGGACATTGCCCAACGTGCATCTCAGGTCTTCGTACGCCAGCGGATGGAAGGGGAAAATGAGCTGATTCCCTTGGTGATGGCCATTTTAACTGAATTGCAGTCCTTCGATTTTTCCAAAAGCTTCTACAGCGAGTTTTCTGTCGCCAATGCTGTCGGCGACTTATTGCTAGAAAGCCTGGGCATCGATCGTTGCTGCGGAGCTTAGGGGATGCTCTGGTTAGCCCTTGCCAGCGGCACCGCCCTTTGTGAAGCCCTCAAAGATGCCACGGGGAAACAGGCGCTGAAATCGTTAGATGAATATTCGGTTTTATTAGGCTTTACCAGCGCTGGAGCCTTATTGATGGCCATGTTGATGCTGGCAACCGAAGGTCCACCGACTCTGGGACCTGATTTTGGGTTAGCAATTCTGGTGGGGGGCAGCTTAAATATTTTGGCCTTCACTCTCTATACACGCGCCATTAAAATTGCGGACCTATCGCTGACGGTGCCATTGGTCACCTTAACGCCATTGTTTTTGCTGGTCACATCCCCCATCATCGTTGGCGAATGGCCCACTGGCTTAGACGTGATGGGTGTGCTGTTTCTCATTGTGGGTTCCTACATACTGAACCTGAAGCCTAGTGAGGGCTTGACGTTGGCCCCCTTACGGGCACTCATGACCAATCCAGGTAGCCGCATGATGATGGGTGTGGCGTTTTTATGGAGCATCACGTCCAATTTTGATAAGGTTGGCACCCTAAATTCATCCTCCCTTTTTTGGGGCATGTCGCTGTTTGGGACAATTGCGATGGGTATGATGCCCTTTGTTGTGCAGCGGGCCTGGCAAAAGGGGGCAGGTTTGGTGATTGGGGAATTGCGATCGCAAGCCCTATTCGTTGTGCTCGCAGGTGTCTTCAACGCTATCGGCGTTAGCCTCCAGTTCATCGCCCTCACCCTGGCCCCAGTAGCGCAGGTAATCGCAGTCAAGCGCATGAGTGCCTTAATTTCAGTTGGCTTTGGCTACGCCCTATTTGGCGAAACAGGCCTGAAAGAGCGCCTATTAGGAGCAGCCATTATGGTCAGTGGCGTTGCCATCATGGCAATGGACTAAACCATGGGTTCCATCTTTACGCAAACTCTGAGTATCAACACTCGATGAATTCAATGTTGCGATAGAATAGCTTTTATAAATTTAAGTGTCTGTGCTGGAGATCCCCGATGCTGACTCTAAAGATCGTTGTATATCTGACTGTTGCATTTTTTGTAGGTCTATTCGTCTTTGGCTTCCTCAATGGCGACCCCTCTCGGAATCCTGGCCGCCAAGATATGGAATAATTCCTGCTAAGCGCTAGTTTCGAAAGAGTTCCAATGAATTTTGATTAGGCTCCTTGGCTAGTCCAGCTAAGGAGTTTTTAATGCGAGTCAGTTTTCACCCTGAGGGACTGTTTCAACGCTTGTGTTCATGAGGGTTAGTATTACGCTAACCATTGGCCGTTTTTAACAATTTCCATGGCCCTAATCGATTTACCTCCTGAACCTTCCCAAAATCAGCTATCAGCAGTCTCAATCAGCACAGTTTCAACCAAAACTAAGCACAACAGCGGGGCTCAACACCTACTCACCCATCACTACCCCACGCCTTGGCAATCGACCGATGGCCTTCTAGAGCCTTCTTTTTCCCCTAGAAGCCTGATTCCTGTCGGACAACTGTCAGAGCCCAATGCGGATGATTTCTCTAAACCCAATCTGGCCCAATTACCTTCCCTACCGCCTCAAACGGAAGTGGCACCAGCTGCAAGTGACGAAGCAGCTGGGGATACCGTCAATGAAGTAGTCGATTTAGAGGACGCCGAGGCAGTCGATTTAGAAGACACCGAAGCAATCGATTTAGAAGACGCCGAAGCAGTCGATTTAGAGAATCCCAATCCCAACGCTTTCGAGGAGCGAGAGATTGAGGGAGTAGCGGACGATAGCTTAGTCCCTCAGCCAGCAGCAGCGGAGGGCTCTGATGAGGGCTCTGATGAGGGCTCTGATGAGGGCAACGAGACTGAAACACCGGAATCAGCAGAACCTCCTTCTACCACAGCACCTACTGAAGCATTAGATCCCTCAAAATTAGAAATTACAGCCGACACCCAAATCTTTGACTCTGATAGGCAAGTGGTGATTGCCCGAGGCAACGTCGTGTTCAAGCTCAACGATGCCTTTTTATTAGCCGATGAGATGTGGATCAACTTAGTTAATCGCTATGTCCTGGCAGAAGGCAACGTAATTTTGACTCGTGGCGAGCAAGAAGTTCGAGGTGAACGAGCTGAATATAGCCTTCTGCAGGAAGCAGGCACCATTTTTGAAACACGGGGTGAACTTTTTTTACCAGAACTCGAAGACGACTTTGCAGCCCCAACGGAGAGACCTGTCACTAGCCGGACAGTATTCGACCCCCTCAACCCAGACGAGGATGTCACTGCCGTCCGAAGAGTCGGGGGGGTTGAGTTGAGTTCTCGGCTTCAAGGCAGTAACCCCGGATCCTTACCAGACGCAGAAGGCGGCATCAGACGCATCCGCTTTGAAGCCGCACGAGTCACCTTTGATGCTGAAGCTTGGGTAGCAGAGGAGGTGCGATTAACAAACGATCCTTTTTCTCCACCGGAGCTCGAATTTCGCACTGACCGACTGACGTTAGTGACACTCTCACCAACCGCCGATTTGCTCACGACAGAAAACCCTCGCTTGGTTTTTGATCAAGGGTTTTCCCTACCCCTATTAAAGTCCAGATATATTCTGAATCGTGGAGAACGCGAGCAGAATCAAATCAACCCTTTTTTGATCAGTATTGGTAGCGACTCTGAGGATCGTGGTGGCGTTTTTTTAGAAAGCGAAGTCCCTATTGTCGAGAATGAATCCACATCCTTTAGCATTACTCCCCAGTACTTTTTAGAACGCGCTACAAATCAAGGCCTGGCTAATTCAGATGTATTTGGTGTGGAAGCTGACTTTGACACGCGTCTAAGCCCAAGCTCCAACCTTTCTGCACGAGTCAGATTGACCAGCTTAGATTTAAGAGAAGCTGAAGATAACCTCCGCGGCAGTATTCGTAATCGCTACCTTATCGGCGATCATCTACTGTCCGCAGAATATAGCTATCGCGATCGCCTTTTTAATGGCAGTCTAGGCTTTCAAAATGTCCGCTCCAGTCTCGGTGCAGTCCTGCTGTCTCCACCCATTAATTTAGATAAGCGTGGCCTTATCCTGACCTACCAAGCTGGCGCACAGTTAGTCACCTCTAGAACCGATCGTATCGATCTTCTGGGTAGGCCACGGGGTGGCGAAGATCTGATCACATTAGGCCGGATGCAAGCCAGCGCACGCTTGCGCAAAGGATTTAACCTCTGGCGCGGCACCCCCCTGCCTGCTACCCCCACAGAAGGCTTACGTTACACCCCAGCCCCAGTGGTCCCTTTTCTAAACCTCAACGTTAACTTGCTGGGAGTGGCGTCTTACTATACGAGTGGCGACTTTCAAGAGGAACTCTCTGCAGATGTACGTTTAGACGGGCAGATTGGACATCTGTCTAAAAATTTTTTTGACTACACTCGCTTCAACCTGGGCTATTCCCAAGACATCCTTTCAAGCGATAACTCTCCTTTTTTGTTTGATCGAAATGTAGATCGACGCGTGGTTAGTTTTGGTGTGCTCCAGCAGATTTTTGGGCCTATTTTGCTAGGCTTTCAAACATCAATAAACATTAATACTGGGGAAACCGTTAACACCGACTTTATTTTCGAATACACTCGCCGCACCTACGGTTTGGTTTTTCGCTACAGCCCAACTAGAGAAACAGGTTCCATTGGATTCAGACTTAGTGATTTCAACTGGCTTGGCAGTGGCAGCCCCTTTGATGAGCCCAATATTCGCCAGGTAGATAGTGGTGTGGTAGAAGAACGTTAGGCCTTTACTTAATCAGCGTTCACCACATCGTAGGAATACGGGAATCAAACAAAGTTTAAGGACTGCATCAAGGACTGATGTCCAAGGGTAAAGTTAAGACTTATATGGGTTCAATAAACCTATAAATATTATTTCCCAAGCGTATTAGGAAATTGTTACTTCAACAATGAATCAAATAATACGTTGGGCTAGAGGTATTAACTATGATGGCATCTGATCTAGAGCGAGAAGCACAACAGGCCATTACTCTGCTCAAGTCCTTTAGCCTGGAGTTGGCTCAATATAGTCCTGAAAGCCAAGTCTTGTATTGGCTTAACCACTATCGTGCTAACTGGATTCGAGATGCCATTATCGAGGCAGTATATCAAGGGCGCTACAAAGTTATTTCGGTTCAGCATATCCTTAGTCTATGGCAACGGCGTGGACAGCCTATTCGTCACTTTACGTCTGGCTTTGGGCAAGTCATTGCCGACCATCTTGGGACTCCGCTACATTTGACCACAGCACCACAGCCTGAGATCACATGCCCCAGTCACACGATGAACGAGCTGGGTCAGCGCAAGACTATGTCCTCATCAGGGTTTACAGAAACCGTCTCAACCGCCAAAGGCATCCACAGTAGATCATCTGATGTGGACTACGGCCATTACCCTGGGTTATCCATCGAAGCATTTCCAGTGCAGCCCGAGGATACGCTGGTTGAAGTTTATCAAGCTGATCCATCGCATCAGCCTCATCAAACGATGGCATCCAAAGCAGAAGCTAGGCCCAAGGCATCTCCCCATAAGACTGAGGCGGCCTATTCAGACTATATTCCTATGGTTAGGTCAGCTCCGATCCAACCGTTTCGACCAACACTTCAACTTAAGCGTATTTCTAGGGTTTGATATCACCCAGACGAATTTCTGAACAAAATGAAGCCATCGTTTGCCCCTGGTCGCCACTGAGAACATTGGTGCGCATCCGTAATTTGTCAGTGATAAACCACCAACGCTCTTCAGCTCGCAAACCATCAGCTGCCGTAACAATCGTTAGAACTTCATTCTCAAACCGATACTGACTGACTTGAGATCGGGCTTTACCCTCAGGTTTGCTGATTAACTTACCGTTATCGTCATCGGTTGCGATCGCAGCCAACAACGTTACCAGGGTTCGCGTTTGGCCATCTACGGTACTCTTCTGGGCAATCCGTAACCCGCCTACGGCATCCGTGGCAGAACAGCTCGCTTCATTACAGAGCTGAATCACAGCATCCGTACCAGCGTCCATGTAGGTAACTTCTAAATCTGATTTACCCGCCTTTGAGTTTCCTGCCTTCAGGTAGTGTGTAGTGCGCTGCGAAAACCACCGTCCTTCTTGCTTTTTAAAAAAGTTCACATTCTGCATGAATAGGTCTGACTGGAGTGACATACATAGCCACAATTCGTTATCTGCCTTTAAGTTTACGCTGTGACGGTCGTGTCAAATTCATCAGTTCACTGGCTAAACCCTAGGCAAGCCAAACATCTCCAGTCATTGAGGGCAATTCACGATGATAAGCTTACAAATGCGAATTAAAAACTCTTTTAGTCTGTGGTGAAATTTCAATGACCCAACCCGATCAAACGCCCTACCTTTTGAGAGCCGCCAAGGGCGAAATCTTGGATCGACCACCGGTCTGGATGATGCGTCAGGCAGGTCGGTACATGAAGATATATCGCGATTTACGAGAGAAGTATCCCTCTTTTCGTGAGCGTTCTGAGAACCCAGAACTTGCTATTGAGATTTCACTACAGCCCTGGCGGGCATTTCGCCCCGATGGCGTCATCATGTTTTCAGACATTTTGACCCCATTGCCAGGCATGGGCATCCCCTTCGATATCGTAGAGAGCAAAGGCCCCATCATTGAGCCTGCAATCCGCACTCAAGCTCAAATCGATGCCCTGCGCCCGTTGAATCCTGAAGAGGATTTACCCTTTATTCGACAGATTTTGACTACCCTCAGACAAGAAGTAGGCAATGCATCAACAGTGCTTGGGTTTGTGGGGTCTCCTTGGACGTTGGCGGCGTATGCAGTGGAAGGCAAGAGCTCTAAGAACTACTCTGTGATTAAAGGCATGGCCTTCTCGGAGCCTAAGATGCTGCATCAGCTGCTGAGCCACCTGGCAGATGGCATTGCCAAGTATGTACGCTATCAAATTGACTGCGGTGCTCAGGTTGTCCAGCTATTCGACTCTTGGGCCGGGCAGCTAAGTCCTGAAGACTATCGTACTTTTGCTCTGCCTTATCAGCAGCAGGTCGTACGCCAGGTTAAAGAAGCTCATCCTGATACCCCTCTCATCCTTTACATCAGCGGCAGTGCTGGCGTACTGGAACTGATGGGCGAGTCTGGTGTAGATATCATCAGCGTCGACTGGACAGTTGATATGGCCGATGCCCGTCGTCGTCTCGGTCCTAACATGAAGGTACAGGGTAATGTTGACCCTGGCGTTTTGTTTGGATCGAAGGATTTCATTCGCGATCGCATCCTCGATACCGTACGCAAAGCCGGTCGTGGTGGGCACATCTTGAATTTGGGCCATGGCATTCTTCCTGGCACTCCAGAAGAAAATGCAGCTCACTTCTTCGAAACCGCCAAGCAGCTTGAAGATTTGCTAGCAGTTCCTGCTTAAAACGCAAAGCCACCGCCACAGCTACAGCCCATAGCTGATTGATGGGCTGTAGCTGCAATCATGCACTCAACCAGGCGTCACACCAGCTGTTATAACTGCTACGCAAGGTAATACTATGGATACTTAAATATCGCGCCTGCTTAAACCGTGAGTCAACTGGCACAATCCCTTCAATCGTCACCGCAGAGAATTTTTATCACTGGTGCCAGTGGGTGTATAGGCCATTATGTCCTTGAGAACTTGCTTGAGCATAGTCATCATGAGCTTTTTCTACTATTGCGTCATCCAGATAAGCTCCAACTAGATATTTCTCAGCAGCCGAGGGTTCACATATTACAGGGCGATATTCGTGAAATTGATCAGTTTGCCAACCTACTTGGCACCATAGACACTGCAATCCTCATCGCCACATCCTGGGGAGGCGCACCTGCAATCTACGACATCAATGTCACAGCTAATTTGAAGTTGATGGAACTGTTAGATCCTGATCGGATTAAACAGGTGCTCTACTTTTCAACCGCGAGTATTTTAGACCGTCAAAATCAGCCCCTCAAAGAAGCCGGCAACGTCTCCTTTGACTATATTCGCAGTAAATATCAGTGTCATCAAAAGTTAAAAGACCTAGCCATATATCCCAAAATCACTACCCTATTTCCCACACTCGTTTTTGGGGGTGATACCAACAAACCTTACTCGCATATTTCCAGTGGACTAACCGAAGTCACTAAGTGGATCGATTTAATTCGCTTTTTTAGTGCTGAGGGTACGTTACATTTTATCCATGCTCAAGACGTTGCCACGATGGTTACCTATCTAATTGCCCATCCGCCTACGCAAGACGACTGTAGGGAGTTGGTATTAGGCAACTCTGCCCTTGCCGTGGATGAGGCTGTAACCGCAGTCAGCCATTATTTAGGTCGATCCATTTACTTCCGTATCCCTCTATCCCAGAGACTCATCGACTTTTTTATCAAACTATTTAAGGTGCGTCTGGAAGATTGGGACCACTTTTGTTTAAAGTATCGTCATTTTACTTATCAAAATCCTCTGACCCCTTCTAGTCTTGGCCTAGACAACTACTGCACAACTGTTGCCGATCTTTTTCAAGCAACGGGTATTGAATCAAAGCAAAGAAAAACACGCTAAACTGTGTAACGCAGTAAAGTCATGTAGCAGTAATGCTACTTGGATCAGTTAATAACTGGTTATTTACGGCCCCAGTTCAAAAATGATTGTGTTAAGAAGTGGGACCTCAAGGCCCACTTTTTATTTTGTTTAATTTACTACGTGTCCATGGCTCACCCTGTTATTCCACAGGTACTTGAAATAGCTGCCCCCATTGCCACTGACTTGGGATTAGAGGTAGTGGGCGCGGTTTTTCAAACCAACCATAACCCACCGGTTTTACGGGTTGACGTCCGTAACCTCACCCAGGACGACACTAGCCTAAACGACTGTGAAAAAATGAGTATCGCCTTAGGTGAAGCATTAGAAACCTCTAATACACTACCTGATGCGTATGTTCTAGAAGTTTCCAGTCCTGGCGTTTCTGATCAGCTGCAAACTGACCGCGATTTTATCGTTTTCAAGGGGTTTGCCATTGAAATCACTCTCCATACACCTCATAAAGGCAAAAAAGTATGGATAGGTACACTACTAGAACGAACGGAAAGCAAACTAGCTATTAGTCAACGAGGTCGTCGCGTTGCCATACCCAATGAGTTAGTAGAAGCAGTACAACTGAGCAATCAAGTTGAAGCATAGCCGCTCATTGCACCACTTCATCGCTACAAAACGCCTATCACCTCAGCGTAACGCGCCAGGATATCAGGGCTAAACCAGCATCATTCTTACTTTTATTCACATCTATTCGCATCGAAGTCTAGTTATTTAAGGAGGAGAAAGCCCATGTCAATGGTCAGTCTGCCCAGCCTACAAGAAATGATTGAAGGCATCAGTCGAGAGCGTAACTTACCTCGTTCCGCTGTAGAACAGGCCCTCAGAGAAGCTTTACTCAAAGGTTATGAGCGCTATCGTCGTACTCGCCGCATGGATAGCGCTCAATTTGATGAAGACTATTTTGACAACTTTGCTGTGGAGTTAGATCCAGAGGAAGAAGGCTTTAGGGTCTTATCGAGCAAAACAATTGTCGAGGCTGTTGAAAACCCTGACCATCAAATTTCTTTAGCAGAAGTAGTCGAAGTTGCCCCCGAGGCTCAGATAGGAGACGAGGTGGTGCTTGATGTTACGCCAGAGCAACGCGACTTTGGCCGCATGGCCGCGATTCAGACCAAACAAGTGCTGGCTCAAAAACTACGTGATCAGCAGCGGCGGTTAATCCAGGAAGAATTTCAGGACTTGGAAGGTACCATCCTCCAAGCACGCGTACTGCGATTTGAGCGTCAGTCCGTGATTATGGCCGTTAGCAGCGGCGTTGGCCAACCAGACGTAGAAGCAGAGTTACTCAAACGGGATCAATTACCCAATGATAACTATCGAGCCAATGCCACATTCCGTGTAGCACTGAAAAAAGTCTCAGAAGGATCTCACCGTGGGCCACAATTACTAGTGTCCCGTGCAGATGCCAGCCTTGTTGTTGAGCTATTTTCCAATGAGGTACCTGAAATTGAGGACGAAGTAGTCCGCATCGTTGCCGTGGCCCGTGAGGCTAATCCCCCATCTCGTTCAGTAGGCCCTAGAACCAAAATTGCTGTTGATACCCTAGAACGGGATGTTGATCCCGTAGGTGCCTGCATTGGTGCTCGTGGTTCTCGCATTCAGGTTGTTGTCAATGAACTGCGAGGTGAAAAGATAGACGTTATTCGCTGGTCCCCAGACCCAGCCACCTATATTGCCAACGCCCTCAGCCCTGCACGGGTTGACGAGGTGCGATTGATGAATCCAGAAGATCGTCAAGCCCATGTGTTGGTCCCTGAAGATCAGCTTAGTTTAGCCATTGGGAAAGAAGGTCAAAATGTAAGGCTAGCAGCACGTTTAACCGGATGGAAAATTGACATCAAGGACTCAGCTAAGTACGACTATGAGGCCGAAGATGAGAAGGTACGGGCTCAACTGGAAGCTAAACGTAAGCAAGAGGAAGAAGCAGCGGCGGCCTTAGCAGCACAAATGGAAGCCATTAAAGCAGCAAATCTAGCAGCGGCGGCCGCTCAACAAGCTGCCGCAGAAGCAGCGGCTGTAGAAGAGCCTGAAGTCCTTGAGAATGAGGGACCTGCCTATGAGGGGGAAAATGAGGGACCCGCTTATGAGGAGGAATAAGTTAGTTTGATGCGACCGAATTATCGACGCTGTGTGAGCTGCCGTAAGGCAGCCCATCGAGATCAATTCCTGAGGGTCGTTCGCACTTATCCAACAGGCACAATCCAGCTGAACTATGGCATGGGACGTTCCGCCTATTTATGTCCTCAGATAGATTGCTTAAACTCAGCACACAAGAAAAATCGGCTTGGTCGTTCCCTTAAGGCACCTGTGCCAGAGGAAATTTATCAACACTTGCACCAACTCATTAAGCAAAACCTGGCATCACCCCGATAACAGATTCAAGCTTGATCATTAACAGCTTCTGAAATGTCCACAAAGGCTTACATGCAAATGACCTAAGTAGTTCAGTTAAAGCTTTTGAGCTTTTGCCTGGCTGCGAATACTTTTTAGGGCTGATGCTAAGGTAGAATTTAAGGCCTGTGCTAATTTTTGGTCGGGAATTCCTGATACTGTCAGAATATTATTGAGCTGGGATGGGGATACATCCATTTTCATCAGCACCCACAATGGCCACATTAGTGCTAAGAGTCGATAGAATAAGATATTGCCCATAGTGCCCAAGGGTAAAATGTCATGTCGTTTCGATAAGGGCAGTAAGTCTATGTGACACCTTTCTTTGAAAATTTGCGAGGAATATTTGGATGAACAATGGCAAAGTCAGGATATATGAGTTATCTCGGGAGTTGGATTTAGACAATAAAGATATTCTGGCCATCTGTGAACGTTTGAGCATAGCAGTAAAGAGCCATAGCAGCACTATTACTGAATCGGATGCGGAACGGATTCGTGCAGCTGCATCAGGAGCGCCAAAGCGCTCATTACAAAAACCGCCTCCGAAACCAAAGCAAAAACCGAACCTGACCAAGCCTAAAGCCCCAAATCGTCCCGTTCGAAAACAGCAAATTTTAGAAGTTAGGCGTCATCAGTCATCAGAACCTAACTCTCCTGAGAAAAAAGTATCTCCTCCTCAGGCTCCCAAAGATGCTTCTCCAGCCAAGTCGCCATCCTCGGATGACTTACGACAGCCACCAAATCGCCCTGGACGACCAAACAAGCCATCTGTGCGTCCTCCTCAGAAGCCAGTACCTCGTCCTACTGGGAATACAAATGGTGCCAGTTCTTCTGGGACTACGTCCAGTGAGCCATCCGACCAGGCTGTACCGGTATCCAAACCACAGATTGTTCAACCTAAGCTAGTCTCTCCTCCATCTCGCACCCAAGCACCACGTCCTAAAGTAGCGAGGCGAAGTGATGATCCAGATGCCAAGATCCCGGTGACTGAGGTCGGTAGATCGGTCGAGGCTCAGGATAAGCCAGCTGCACTTAAGGCGAAACCAAGCTTAAAACCAAAACCAGTTATTGAGGTCCGCCGACCAAAACCGTCTAGTCCAACGGCTGATGAGACAGGTGCTACAGATACAGATACAGACGATACCAGCAGTGGTGGCCCCGTTTTAGTTGGCGCACCTCGACGTCCTGACGTACGCCGACCTTCAGCTCCAGCACGTCCACCCAAACGAGGGAAGCCTCGTGGTGAGAGTGAAGAAGAGGAAATGCGGCAGCGCGCTAGCAAGAACGCAACGAAGAAGCGACGTGCTCAACGTTTAGATGATGATGATGACATTGAAGAACTAGAGGCAGGTCTGTCTGGTGATTCTTCAGCAACACCGATCAGTATTTCGTTGATGCGGCCACCTAAGCCTAAGTCTCATCAGAGTCAGGCCAAGCCAGCTGCTGTGAAAAGCCGTTCTATGCCAACTCGGGGTGGTTCATCACGCAATAATCGGCGCGATCGCAAAGTCGAAGTCGTCGAAGACAAGCCCGAACTAATAATTCTAACCAACGGTCTGACCGTACACGAATTAGCTCAAGAGATTAAAGAACCTGAAACTGAAGTTATTAAGTTCTTGTTCTTTAAAGGCATCGCTACTAATATCAATCAAACCTTGGACATTCCCACGGCCAGGATGGTAGCTGAAGCCTTTGATATCCAGGTAGAAACTGCTGAAGCCGAGTCTGAAGCAAAGAAAACCACCGAAATGATTGATGAGGGCGACCTCGAAAATCTGAAGCAGCGTCCACCAGTGGTCACCATCATGGGTCACGTTGACCATGGTAAAACCTCGCTTCTGGATGCTATCCGTGAAGCTAAAGTTGCCAGTGGGGAAGCCGGGGGTATCACCCAGCACATTGGTGCCTACCACGTTGATGTCGAACATGAGGGCGACAACCGCCAGGTTGTCTTCCTAGATACCCCTGGCCACGAAGCATTTACAGCAATGCGTGCTCGAGGTACTCGTGTTACTGACATTGCAGTGTTAGTGGTTGCGGCAGATGATGGTGTGCGTCCTCAGACGATTGAGGCAATTAGCCACGCCAAAGCAGCTCAGGTACCCATTGTTACTGCTATAAACAAGGTTGATAAAGAAACAGCTAACCCTGATCGCGTCAAGCAAGAACTTATGGAGCAAGGTCTGGTTCCTGAGGAATGGGGTGGCGATAGCATCATGGTGCCTGTGAGTGCCATAACTGGTGAGAACCTTGATCTGTTGCTAGAAATGCTATTGCTACAGGCTGAAGTTGAGGATCTACACGCTAATCCTGACAGATTAGCAAAGGGAACCGTTATTGAGGCCAACCTGGATAAAGCACGAGGCCCTGTGGCTACCTTACTTGTACAAAATGGCACTCTGAAGATTGGCGATTCAATGGTCGTCGGCTCTGTCTTCGGTAAGGTGAGGGCAATGTTAGACGATCGCTTAAACCGTGTTGAGGCAGCTTCACCATCCTTTGCCGTTGAAGTTCTAGGTCTCAATGACGTACCTCAAGCAGGTGATGAGTTTGAAGTCTTCAAGTCTGAAAAAGAAGCTCGTGCTATAGCTGATAGCCGAGCAATCGATCAGCGTCAGTCTAGGTTGCAGCAAGCGATGGCATCTCGACGGGTAACCCTCAATACCCTGTCTGCCCAAGCTCAGGAAGGCGAACTGAAGGAACTCAACATCTTGCTGAAAGCAGACGTTCAAGGTTCTGTTGAAGCAATTCTGGCATCTCTACAACAGCTGCCCCAGGACGAAGTTCAAATTCGTGTGCTGATGGCTGCTCCAGGGGAGATTAGTGAAACTGATGTTGACCTAGCTGCGGCCAGTGGCGCAGTCATCATTGGCTTCAACACAACTCTAGCGCCGGGAGCACAGCAAGCTTCTGACCGGCTAGGTGTTGATATTCGAGACTACGACATTATCTATAAGCTCCTAGAAGATATTGAAGGCGCTATGGAAGGTCTGCTTGAGCCTGAACTGGTGGCAGAAGATCTGGGTGAAGTCGAAGTCCGTGCTGTCTTCCCAGTACGTAAAGGGGCTGTTGCAGGCTGCTATGTTCTATCCGGTAAGGTAACTCGAAATTGTAAGATTCGAGTCATGCGTAATGGCACTCAGGTATATGAAGGTAATCTAGATTCACTCAAGCGTATGCGGGATGACGTGAAAGAAGTTGCCTCTGGCTTTGAGTGTGGTATCGGTGTTGATAAGTTCAGTAACTGGCAAGAAGGAGATCGCATTGAGGCCTTCAAGATGGTCACGAAGCGACGGACCCTAGCCGGGCGTTCTCAATAGGACTTATCGTCAGCAATCCGCTGTATAAAGCTAGTCGATACAAGAAAAACCGATGATATTACCAGATTGTCTCCATTTCTTGTATCGACTAGCAACAAGTCGATATAAACCGTGATTATAGGCACAACACGTCCATTGGTCCTGCGTTATCGTATGAGTAGAAGATGCTGAAATATCCTATCAAATCAGCTTACACAGGAAACCTATGGCTAGTATATCCTCCACTCTATTTAGCTCTGAAGATACGAATGTATGGTTAAGCTTGCAGCGAGCTATATGTAGTAGTACCGGGTTCCAGAGATGGAAGTCCGAACTACCAGCTGACACCTTGGATAAAACTCCACTAGAGCAATTGGTAAGACGATATCTGCGAGAGACCTTAGAAACTCTTGCTTATTAAGCTAAAGACAAAAGCTTAGTGAATTTACAGAGCGTCTCTTGATGTATTTTCAATCTAAACGCTTTGACCAGCACTGATTAAACATTAGCCATAAAGGGAGGTTTAGTAACCTCCCTTTTTTAGTAACAAGCATATCTACTTATCGAACATCGATGAATGCATATCTCCAAATGAGAAGCGACGCCAACAGCACTTTGCTTTGACCATAGCTGTCTGTTTCCAGCTAACGTTTCAGCAATCACTTATAGCCTAATGAAATAGGCTTGCCAAGTTGTCAGTCTCAAACAAAACAAGAATTGCGTATCTATCCCCTTAAAAAATCAAAGGCCCCCATCCGAAGATAGAGGCCCTTTTGACTAGACTAGGTTACAAAACCACGACGACTACGCGTTGATGGAAGGAGCAACCATAGCAACAGGAGCCGCTTCACCAGCCGCCAAGTCTAGAGGGAAGTTGTGAGCATTACGCTCGTGCATTACTTCCATACCTAGGTTGGCACGGTTGATCACGTCAGCCCAAGTGCTGACGACACGACCCTGAGAGTCGATGATGGACTGGTTGAAGTTGAATCCGTTCAGGTTGAACGCCATCGTGGAGATACCTAGGGCAGTGAACCAGATACCGATGACGGGCCAAGCACCCAAGAAGAAGTGCAAGGAACGGCTGTTGTTGAAGGATGCGTACTGGAAGATCAAACGACCGAAATAGCCGTGGGCTGCAACGATGTTGTATGTCTCTTCTTCCTGACCAAACTTGTATCCATAGTTCTGGGACTCAGTCTCAGTGGTCTCACGAACCAAGGAGGACGTTACCAGAGAACCATGCATTGCGGAGAACAAGGACCCCCCGAAGACACCCGCCACACCGAGCATGTGGAAGGGGTGCATCAGGATGTTGTGCTCAGCTTGGAAAACAAGCATGAAGTTGAAGGTACCGGAAATACCCAGAGGCATACCATCCGAGAAAGAACCCTGACCGATGGGGTAGATCAAGAACACTGCAGATGCGGCTGCTACAGGAGCAGAGTAAGCAACACAGATCCAAGGACGCATTCCCAAGCGGTAGGACAGTTCCCACTCACGACCCATGTAGCAGAAGACGCCAATGAGGAAGTGGAAAATAACCAGCTGGTAAGGGCCACCGTTATACAACCACTCATCTAGAGAAGCAGCTTCCCAGATGGGGTAGAAGTGTAGACCGATAGCGTTGGAAGAAGGAATAACCGCACCGGAAACGATGTTGTTACCCAGAATCAAAGACCCAGCAACGGGCTCACGGATACCGTCGATGTCAACGGGAGGAGCCGCGATGAAGGCGATGACGAAACAAGTCGTGGCAGCGAGTAGTGTGGGGATCATCAGCACACCAAACCAACCTACATAGAGGCGGTTCTCAGTGCTAGTAACCCACTCACAAAACTGATCCCACAGATTAGCGCTAGAGCGCTGCTGTAGAGTAGTTGTCATGATTTTATGAATCCTATAAATATTGTCGAGGTACGACAGTAGGCAATTAGCCCACATATACATGCTAAAAGAAATAACTATTTTTGTAAACTTTCTAATCGTGAGAGAATTTTAAAAGTCGGCGTCTGAATGCCTTATTGATGGGCTTGCATATTGAAAGTCAATTCACCAAGGTCGCTGAGACAGAAGGATCTACAAACATTTCACTCCTTACGCCCCCGGTTCTAACAGAGTATGTAAGTTAGCCTGTACGGCGGGTAAGACAGTCTACTTTTAGATTCTAAGGCTTGAAGTAATTGCTCATTTTTTGTAACGATTAGCAAAGAGGATAGTCACGTTGAGCCTGACCATCACCTATAGTCCGGCATACACTCTAGTCCCGACATATGAGTGCTTCAATCAATGTAGTTACTGTAATTTTCGAGTCCAGCCAGGCTCTGATATATGGTTGAGTCTTCCTAGGGCACGGGCTATGCTCCAAGAATTAGATGCCATTGAAATATTAATTCTGAGCGGAGAAGTTCATCCCAAAAGTTCACGTCGTCGAACCTGGTTAGACCGCATATATGATCTTTGCCACTTAGCCATTGCAGAAGGATTCTTACCCCATACCAATGTCGGCCCCCTTAGCTTTGAAGAAATGAAAAGGCTCAAGCAGGTGAATGTTTCAATGGGGCTGATGCTGGAGCAGCTCACACCTACTTTGTTGGATAACGTTCACCATCATGCCCCAAGTAAACGACCAGCAGTCAGGCTAGAGCAACTAATGTGGGCAGGACAGTTGCAAATTCCCTTTACGACTGGACTTCTTTTAGGCATCGGTGAAACGGAAACAGATTGGGAAGAAACACTGGTTGCGATCGCAACCCTCCACAACCAGTACGGTCATATCCAAGAAGTTATTCTTCAACCCCATCAGCCTGGCGAACGCCAGACCCAACTCGCTCTTCCCTGTGACGACAACATGTTAATCCGTGCTGTCCATATCACTCGTCAGATTTTGCCAGAGGACATTACGATTCAGATCCCACCGAATCTAGTGCAGTCAACTCAAACGCTCTTAGCGTGCCTAAAGGCTGGAGCAAGAGATTTAGGCGGCATTGGACCACTAGATGAAGTCAACCCCACCTATCATCACAAAACTCTGTCGACACTCACAGCCCAGCTACAGACCCAAAACTACAGCTTGACGCCACGTTTGCCCGTCTACTCACAATATGACAGCTGGCTTCCTGCGAACCTTCAACAAAAAGTCCAGTCATGGCGAACACGACTGGACTCACGGAAGACTCTAAATATCCAACGAAATTGTGAAGCGTGAGCTGAACCAAAGCTACTCACATCAAATAAAGATGAATGAGTATCCTGTCGACTCTAAATCCGACCACGCAACATCTGCGCCATCTCATTTTGACGAGGTGACATCTCTAAAGCAGTCTCCTCAGTAATACGTCCCGACTCATATAGAGAGTAAAGGGATTGATTCATGGTGCACATACCATCAAAACTACATTTTGGTAGCAGAGCCTCTACCTCATCCAGCTGACCTCGCTGAATATAATCTTTAATGGCATCGGTGTTGATCAGAATTTCATGGAAAGCCGCTCGCTTACCATCGGTCGTACGACATAGCCCTTGAGCCACAACCGCCACCAAAGATTCAGCAATTGAGATGCGCACCGCACTCTGCTGTTCCGGTTCGTACATGCCTAAAATACGCTCAACCGTCTTTACCGCACTGTTGGTATGCAGGGTACCAAATACAAGGTGACCTGTTTGAGCTGCTTTCAACGCAATATCTACAGTTTCGCGATCGCGAATCTCACCAATCAGAATGACATCTGGATCTTCCCGAAGCGATGCCTTAAGAGCATTCTTAAACTCCAGCGTGTGAATCCCCACTTCTCGCTGCTTGATTAAGGACATACGACTCGCATGGACAAATTCCACCGGGTCCTCAATGGTGATAATGTTCTTCGGCATATCCGTATTGATGTAGTCAATCATCGCAGCCAGCGATGTTGACTTACCCGACCCAGTGGGACCAGTCACCAAAACCAGACCTTTGTGATAGTGGCAAATATCCTTTAAGACTACTGGCAAGCTCAGCTGATCAAGCGTGAGAATCTTCACCGGAATCAGACGCATCACCAAGGAAGGCCCACGCAGTGTATTAAATATGTTGATGCGTACACGCGTGAAGTCAAAATGAGCTGCCCCGTCAAAATCCATCGTTTGTTTAAAGTCTTGGATTTGATCGGGCTTTAGGACCTCAGATAGCCATGCGTAGAATGTGGCTTCGTCAGTGGCAGGATAGTCTGTGGTTTCAATTTCGCCCCGGTTCCGAAAACGAGGCACTTCCCCCACACCCAGATGCACATCAGAAAAACCTTTATCAAAGGCCTCACGAACGATACGCTCTAGGGTTACGCCACCGCC
Source organism: Leptothoe sp. EHU-05/26/07-4 (assembly GCF_043421015.1). Taxonomy (NCBI): domain Bacteria; kingdom Bacillati; phylum Cyanobacteriota; class Cyanophyceae; order Nodosilineales; family Cymatolegaceae; genus Leptothoe; species Leptothoe sp. EHU-05/26/07-4. The sequence goes on along the minus strand of NZ_JAXSQV010000006.1, from coordinate 240,200 downwards.
GACTCTGACGCCACCAGCAGACTTTGGCATTGGGGGCGGTGCCGCTGAACGTGCACCACCAGCTCTACCCATTCCCGGCGGTGGGGGTGGTGCAACCCGCTTAGGTGGAGGCGGCGGAACAGACGGCATTGAAGCAGAGCGTTGTTGATCAGTCATAAAGCACCAAAAGCCTTCAGTTAACGACGGGCAACATCAAAGCAACATGTCTGTGCCACTTTACGTTGCAGACACACTTACCCATCATCCACAGACTACCCAAAATTGCAACTTCCAATAGCAGGCAAAGAGACTGACATGATTCAAGAAGTCAGCAACTTGCTGTGTTACCCTAGTTTAGCTGTCAAAAAATTCACACACTTGGATATTTCGGGTGTTTCAGTCAAAGTCAGGTGAAGTAAAACCTACACTTAACGACTGAAATGCGCACCAGGTGGAGGTTTAACCCGAAAGGAGAGAATTAAATGCCTGTTGTAACATTGGCTCAACTGCTTGAGTCAGGGGTTCATTTTGGTCATCAGACCCGCCGTTGGAACCCTAAAATGGATCGGTATATTTTTACCGCACGTAACGGTGTACATATTATTGACCTAGTCCAGACGGCTCAGCTGCTCGATAACGCTTATTCCTTCGTACGGACTTCAGCAGAGAAAGGTCAGAAGTTTTTGTTTGTGGGCACTAAGCGCCAAGCTGCCGGAATTGTCGCTGAAGAAGCCAGACGTTGTGGGTCTTACTACATCAACCAGCGTTGGTTAGGTGGAATGCTAACCAACTGGACCACCATTAAAACACGTGTAGAGCGTCTCAAAGAGCTAGAGCGCATGCAAGAGACAGGAGCTCTAGCTCTACGCCCGAAAAAAGAAGCTGCTGTTTTGCGTCGTGAACTCGAGAAGCTTCAAAAATATCTGGGTGGTATTAAGCTGATGCGGCGTCTGCCAGACGTAGTCATCATGGTTGACATCAAGCGTGAATATAACGCAGTGCAAGAGTGTCAGAAATTAGGGATTCCAATTGTGTCACTATTGGATACCAACTGTGATCCCGATGTGGTTGATATTCCAATTCCCGGCAACGATGATGCCATTCGTTCAATCAAGTTAATTCTAGGTAGCTTAGCGAATGCCATCTATGAGGGTTCCCATGGTCAGGCACCGCAGGACAATAGTGATGAAGGCGACATTTACGCCGACTATCCAAGTGCCGAAGAAGACTATGATTATGATGCAGCCGATATTCCCAATGCTGGAGACGCTCCTACAGCAGATGAAGTACCAGCAGCACCTGCGGCAGATGAAGTGCTAGCAGCACCTGCCGCAGATGAAGCAGAGAGCGAATAACACGCTGTAGGCTTTTGCATTACATATAGCAGCTGATCCCCACCATAGGTTCAGCTGTTGATGCTTTAGGCGCAGGTCTTAACATTGGCAAAAAGCTTGTTCTGTCAAAATATTTTTTCAAAGTAGAGCATTAGTGTAGGAGGAGATAATGGCAGGCATTTCTGCAAAGCAAGTAAAAGAGCTGCGTGATACTACTGGCGCAGGCATGATGGACTGTAAAAAAGCCCTCCAAGCATCGGACGGTGATCTACAGAAGGCCATTGAGTGGCTCCGTCAGAAAGGTATTACTTCAGCGGCTAAGAAGGAAGGCCGAGTTGCGGCAGAAGGTCTAGTGGAAAGTTACATCCACACCGGTGGTCGTGTGGGTGTCCTTGTGGAAATCAACTGCGAAACAGACTTCGTTGCCCGTCGGGAAGAGTTCAAGACTCTAGCACGCGACATTGCTATGCAGATAGCAGCATGCCCTAACGTTGAAGTTGTTAGAACCAGCGATATTCCTCAAGATTCCATTGACCGCGAGCGGGAAATTGAAATGGGTCGCGAGGATCTTGCTAAGAAACCTGAAAACATCCGCGCCAAGATCGTAGATGGTCGTATTGAAAAGCGTCTCAAAGAACAATCTTTATTAGACCAGCCCTTCATTAAGGATCAAAACATCACTATTGAAGAGTTGATCAAACAGTTAGTGGCAACTCTAGGTGAAAATATCCAGGTTCGCCGTTTCTCACGATTCACTCTAGGTGAAGGTATTGAGAAGAAAGAGGAAAACTTTGCAGCAGAAGTCGCTGCTCAAACAGGTCAAAAGAAAGAGGAGAAGCCTGCTGAAGCAGCAGCTCCTAAAGCGGAAGCTAAAGACGAGAAGCCTACTGAAACTGCTCCTAAAACAGCAAAGAAGAAAGGCAAAAAGAAAAAGAAATAGTCCTCTTCTGTGTGGATAATTTTTTTCTAAATCGGTATGGCAAGCCCAAGTGCTTGCCTGCCTTTTTTATATCTTTCCATTGGCTAGGGGCAAGTACTTATAGCACCTCAGATGTCAGTATTTATGAATTAGGCAAATGGCTCTGAAATATTAGAACATTTGTCATAGCGCCTATACTGGGATTTACGGCATTGTAATGCCGTTCTACATCACGTTTTTTGTCTAATATCTGCGCTAATGGGTAACGCAAGTGGTCATATTGAACAGCAGCTTTCCAAGCTTCAGACGCAAACTGCTGATATTGCCACTGAGCTTGAAGGCTTAATCGATAAATATTTACAAGTTTTAAGTCAGGCAAGCAAACGCCAGCTAATATTAGCGGCTTATCATATTTGTACGCAGGTTTATCCTGAGAGTTTTTTAGAACTGAGCTTGTCCCAACGTGATCGTTTACAGCACAAGCTGCGCGAGTTGGGCAATCGCATTCACACTCACCTACAGGACAAATGGGCTACAGCAAAGCGCCTGAGCTTACAACCAGCAGAGGAAGATGGCCTCGCCGTCATTCGGCAATTATTTTTAGAAGCAGCTTCTGCCAGAGAGCAATCAGAATCAACGCCTAAAACCAGCCCCTCAGCAGCTGATACAGTTGAGGACCAAGAACATCACACACACCCTGGCAAATCACCCCAAACACAGCGATCTCAAGCAAAACTCTTAGCCGATATTCGTTCACTCATGGATAGTGAGCGTTTAGAGGAGTCACAGCCAGAAACCGAACCGTCAGGACCACTACAACCTGCACAAATCATGCGGCGGCAAATTTTAATTGAGAAAGCTATTCGAGATGTGCTCAAGGCAGTCTCCGAGAAGGCAAATGAGCTTTTGCGAACAGCAAATGTAATGCCAGAGATCCCCCATGCATTGTTAGCGGCGACGTCAGAGTCAGAACGTCTAGGCCATATCCCCATGAAAACACCTAATTTGGTCAGACTATCGATCAAGATCCTGCACGAACCCGAGAAAAGTAGATTTTCAAAGAGTGATGGCGAGCCTGACGAAGGTGAAGATCATAAGCTCGATGAGCAGTGGGCTGACGCTGAGATTGCCGCCGCTATTATTACTGGCGAAGACACATCAGACCAAGATTCAGATGGGGACGAAAATCGTTCTGAAGCATCTATATCGATGCCTCAATTTCTCCAGTTAGAGTCTCTGCCCGATTTTGTCATGATTCATTTACGGCTCTCGGAAATTGAATTTGCGGAGACGAACGTCGCACTTTGGCGAAGCCATATTCGGAAGAAAATGGCGCATCTGAAACGTGTTGGCCATGCCTATAAGGATGCTGAACGACAGCTTGCGATCGCACAAGCCGAAGACGCCTGGAGAGCTAGCTGGACCAACGACTAATGGCTGATCAGCCCGACTGGATCCGTCTGCAAAAGGCACTGAGTGTCGAAGCTGAAGCGGGGTTCAATGACCTGCAAGGCCATCAAAAACGATTTAGCGAATTTTTGCGAGATAGCTTACGCAAGGTCCCCAGCAGTCTGCCTGCCATTGACCAAGAACGCTGGCGTAATCTCTCGGAAGACTTCGATAAATATAGCGCCCTCAGCTTTGCCCAACGGCAGCATCTGGTGGCCAACACTCGACGGTTTTTACAGCAGAGTCGTCAACTATTAGAAAAGCCCAGCCCTAAGGCTAGTGAAGCGGTCGGTCGTCCATCATCAAGATCCAACCAACGCCCTAAAACCAAATCCTTAATTACTCAGACACCGAGCTTACCTCGCTCAGGCCATCCCCTAGATCAGCCCATCACTTATCTCAAAGGCATCGGCCCCAAGAATAGCGAACGACTCGCAAAGTTAGGGCTGTATACCGTCCGGGATGTGCTCTATTACTATCCTCGCGACCATCTAGACTATGCCCGCCAGGTCAAAATTCGAGATCTTAAAGCGGGTGACACCGTGACGATTGTGGGCACCGTGCGGCGTTGCAATTGCTTCAATAGTCCTCGCAATGCAAAACTGACGATTTTTGAACTCAGTCTCTACGACGGCACTGGCACCCTCAAACTCAATCGATTCTTGGCCGGAGCGCGCTTTCGTAACCGAGCTTGGCAAGAACGGCAAAAGCGTCTCTACCCAGTCGGCTCTACATTAGCTGCCTCGGGCTTGGTAAAAAAAGGAAAATATGGCATCACCTTAGACGATCCAGACCTGGAGGTACTCGGAGATACCCAGGAAGCCATTGACTCCGACACGGTAGGTCGCGTGGTCCCTGTATATCCCCTGACAGAAGGTGTGCCTGCCCCACTGGTCCGTAAGGCAGTGGTCGCTGCCTTGCCCGCCGCTATAGAAATTCGAGAGCCGTTTCCCACTGCGCTGCGGGAGCAACATGGTTTGATTCAACTAACGGTGGCAATTGCGCACATTCACTTTCCACCCGATAGTGAGGCTCTGGCAATTGCCCGCCGCCGTCTGGTGTTTGATGAATTCTTCTATTTGCAATTAGGTCTGCTGTCCCGTCGCAAACAGCAACAGGCTCACACTCAAATTCACATGGCCCCTACTGGTGAGCTGATCGATCAGTTCTATGGGGTACTGCCCTTTAGCCTGACAGAGGCTCAAGCTCGGGTAGTGCAGGAAATTCTGGTGGACTTGCAGCAGTCCACACCGATGAATCGACTAGTGCAGGGAGATGTGGGCTCCGGGAAAACCGTAGTGGCAGTGGTGGCAATCCTCGCAACCATTCAGGCCGGATATCAGGCAGCCCTGATGGCCCCCACAGAAGTGTTAGCAGAGCAGCACTACCGCAAGTTAGTGGAATGGTTTAACCTATTGCACTTACCCGTGGAACTGCTAACTGGTTCCACCAAAACCGCCAAGCGCCGGGAAATTCATTCCCAACTCGAAACGGGAGAACTCCCCATCCTGGTAGGAACCCATGCCTTGATCGAAGATCCTGTGAAATTTAGTCGTTTAGGTCTTGTCACCATCGATGAGCAACATCGGTTTGGGGTAGCTCAGCGGGCTAAGCTCCAGCAAAAAGGTGATAATCCCCACGTGCTCACCCTCACGGCTACGCCTATACCGCGAACTCTAGCCCTGACATTGCATGGAGATCTGGACGTTAGCCAAATTGACGAACTCCCGCCCGGGCGTAAGCCCATTCAAACCACATTATTAGCTGGTCGAGATCGCAACCATGCCTACGATCTCATGCGACGTGAGATCACCCAAAGCCGACAAATTTACATCGTGCTACCCCTGGTTGATGAATCTGAAAAGCTGGACTTGCGTTCTGCCATCGAAGAACATCAGCGTCTGAGCGAGGTTGTTTTTCCTGAGTTCAACGTCGGTCTGCTCCATGGGCGCATGAGCTCTGCTGATAAAGATGCGGCCATTACAAAATTTCGCGATCGCCATACCCAGATCTTGGTGTCCACCACAGTGGTAGAAGTTGGGGTGGATGTGCCCAACGCCAGTGTCATGCTCATTGAACATGCTGAGCGCTTTGGTCTCTCACAACTGCATCAGCTACGGGGACGTGTAGGACGAGGGGCTGACCAATCCTATTGCCTATTGATGAGCAGTAGTAAAAGCGAAACGGCTTTGCAGCGACTGCGGGTTCTAGAACAGTCGCAAGATGGGTTCTTCATTGCTGAGATGGATCTGCGATTCCGGGGTCCTGGTGAGGTGTTAGGCACCCGTCAATCAGGACTGCCTGACTTTGCTTTGGCCAGCCTGGTGAATGATCAAGAGGTTTTGGAGCTAGCCCGGACAGCAGCAGAGCAGCTCATCCAGCAAGACTCGACTTTGGAGCAGTGGCCATTAATTAAAAAAGAGTTGAACCGTCGTTATACAAAGTTGATGGGCGGAGCGATCTTTACATAGTTCTGAATCTTGAACTTTATGAGTGTTATAACTGCTCAATTAGCAATGGATTGGGACCAACAACTCACAATTTACACCTGACAATTTCCCTACCGGCGTTTGCTTGAAAACACGGTGAGTAAACCCGCTGTGCCGACCAGGCCAGCTGCCAGGCCAATCCCTAACCACAAGCCAAACGGTAGGGCCACCGAACGAAACGCCAAAAATTGTAGGGAAATCGGGGTGGCGTTCTGTACCGACAGGATTGCGATCGCAATTACTAAAAACGCTGGAATCACCACAAGCAGAAATTTAACCATACGTTTGTTGGACAATCATGCCAACGCTACAGAGCAAACCCAACGCTATATTAACCGGGTTAGCCAGCGCTTTAAAGTAGTTCACCCTCTGCCCTGGTATGGAGGCTGAACTACGTTTAATAAATAGAAGACGGGCCTCAACATTACGCTGAGGCCCGTCCTGCAATAAATAGGTCTGTATAAAGGAAACTGCTAAAAAGTCAGTCAGAATAGAAGTTAAATTTAAGCTGCAAACGCAGTAGTCATAAGCGTTCTCTCGAACTAAATATAGACTACCCCAGTCCCCTAAGCATGCCCATGAACACCTGGTGAACTTCAATAAACCTACTTTGAAGAAAGGGTTTAATCAGACTACTCACAAGGGTTTAGGGTATTTACGATAGACAGAGTACGTATCTTCAGACTGAACGGGTCACTTCTAAGTAAATATGCTCTAAGGTGACTGGGCTGCGGGCAATGGAATCTATCGGAATGCCATCAAATTTGGCAATTAGCTCTCTGAGTTCTAATCGCTCAGGTATCCAAAACGCCAGGTGAGTGTCATAGCGGCGCATTGTAAATCCATGGTTGGCGGCTTGGGCAATGGCGGCCTCTTCATCTGCCGTCTGTAGAATCACCACCTCCTCAGCTGGAATATGGCTTCGCAGTTCCGGGAGACTCCCTTGAGCCAGTAAGCAACCCTGCTTAAGAAAACCGATGCGATCGCACAGTCGTTCTGCTTCATCAAGTAGATGAGTAGTTAGCAGCACCGTTACCCCCTGTTGCTTAAGCTGCCGAATTAAATCCCAGACCTCGTAGCGCGCTTCAATATCTAATCCGGTGGTAGGTTCATCCAGGACCACTAACTTTGGCTGATGCACAATGGCAATGGCTAAACTCAACCGTCGCTGCATACCACCGCTTAAGGAACCAACAACGCTGTTAACCCGATCTTGAAGATTGACAGCGGTCAAGCAGGTTTGGATACGTTGCGATCGCGCTGTAGATTCCAGGCCATAGATTTTGGCAAAGAATGCCAGGTTCTCCCCACAGGTAAGACTTTGGTACAGCAGGTTTTGCTGCGGCATAATCCCCAAATATGGCTTGGTTGATTCAGCAGCAGGCTGCCCAGCAATCAACACCTGCCCGTGATCGGGTCGTAATAAACCACTGAGCAAATTAATGGTTGTGGTTTTTCCAGCTCCATTAGGCCCTAACAGACCATACACTTCACCTGACTCCAACCTCAGGGTCAAAGCCGATAGTGCCTGACGCTGACCAAAAGCTTTTGATAAATTCTGAATATCCAGCACGCAGCACGCATCTTGCACACCCCCATGAGCGTATGCCATCAACACGTTTAACGTAAAGGCAAAGACAGATACGAACACAAGTGCTAATATTAAGCACGGTTCCTGGATAAACTAAGCTAGAAACGAGGGCATGTAGCTCAGCTGGATAGAGCACCAGATTCCGGTTCTGGCGGTCGGGGGTTCGAATCCCTCCATGCTCGTTGATTATGCAGTGCTCAGATCACAATAACAATGGAACACTTGTCCGTAATTATTCTTCTGAGGCAATATGTCTCCCCTAAGCGCCCTTAAGTACAGACATCTGAGGACGCCAAAAATAACTCCCAGATAAAAATACTTAAGTTTGCCATAGCTACCACTCGTAGCCTATATGCTTAGTTTTGATAAAAAGTACCTGTTAAATTTTCCTTTGACTGCAAACTTTTGTACTCATTGGCTACTCATCTCCCAATTCGCATAAAAATATAAAATATCGTCTCCATAGATAAACAATAAGCTGTTAAATAGTGCAATAAATCAATTAACATTGCGTAACATTCATCTCAATTTTGGCTGCACGCTTCCTGGTTGGAATTTATACGGCTCAGGCCTCTATGGCGGAGTCTCTCAAGAAAACGCTCACCCACAGTCCTTTTGCTATTAGTTGGAGCCAGACGCACACAGAGTTTGTGCAGTGGACCATCAGTAATCGTCATCGGATTGATTGTTTGGTTGTCCAACCTAATCAAGATGGTTGGGATTTACTACATGAGCTGTGGGAGCGTGATATTTTGCTGCCTACTTTAGTGATCTCAGCACAGGATGCTTTAGAGCAACGCACCCAGTATCACGATGCTGTTATCCAGATCAGTCCAGGTCAATTAGATACCATTGAAGACCAGGTTCACAAAGCCATCAGCCAATTTTTAAAACTGCCAGCCAACTCTAGCACTGTCGTTGATAATGAAGGTTCTCCAACAGAAAACCGGGATAATCGCATATTTCTGTTGAGCCTTCAGCAGCAGCGACTGACTGAAAAACTCCAAGAACGCTTAGGCTATTTGGGTGTGTATTACAAGCGTAATTCTCAAAATTTTGTACGCAACATGACCGTGGAGGAGCGTCATGAGTTTTTAGATCAATTGCGTCAAGACTATCGTCAAATCATCCTGAGTTATTTTTCATCGGATGACAAAAGCCTAAATCAACGTATTGATGACTACGTTAACTTAGCGTTCTTTGCTGACGTATCCATTTCTAAGGTTGTCGAAATCCATATGGAACTGATGGACAATTTTTCAAAGCAGCTCCACATGGAAGGACGTAGTGAGGAAATTTTATTGGACTATCGCTTAACCCTAATTGATGTGCTGGCCCATCTATGTGAAATGTACCGTCGCTCTATTCCACGTGAATCATAGAATCTGATTTACGCACGTCCCAATTTTATTTATGGACTCTTGTACTCCACATCTGCCACACATTCGGGAACCCTTCAATGGCCTATAAAAAGACCTACATATTAAAACTCTACGTTGCTGGCAATACCCCAAACTCTACTCGGGCACTCAAAATGCTCAACACGATCTTGGAAGAAGAGTTTCAGGGCGTTTATGCATTAAAGGTCATTGATGTCTTACAAAATCCACAGCTCGCTGAAGAAGACAAAATATTAGCGACTCCAACCTTGGCAAAAATCCTACCGCCTCCTGTTCGTAAAATCATTGGCGACCTGTCTGACCGTGAGCGCGTCCTGATCGGTCTAGACTTGCTTTATGATGAGCTCAGGGAGGATGATTAGCCTATTTTACCAAAGTAACTTATCAGTCTTAAAGTAATGTTTCGATTTTTGAGAAGCGTTGCTTATGCATTCCAGACTGGAATGTGGCAAAGGATAGAAGTGTAATGCACCAATTGGGCAACGCTCATGACACAAGCTCCTTTGCATACAGTTCACAAGCATGAAATATAGAGTTTTTGGCAATATATGCCAGTACGCACGATGTTCTTGGAGCAGAATCATCTATAGTGCTTGCTCTTGATAACTTAACCTGTTGAAATATTAGTAATGTTCTTTTCTCCCACTGTATTTTTTTACAGGCCAACTCACTATTTTTTTAACAGGTCAATTTACTAAGTTATGACTCAGTCTTCTCAAGGTGAAATCCCCTCGAATAATACCTTGGCGGGCGTAAGAAAAATTCGCACCATGATGGAAGGCTTTGATGACATCAGTCATGGTGGTCTGCCTGCCGGGCGTTCGACCCTCGTCAGTGGAACTTCAGGTACTGGTAAAACCTTGATTGCCGTACAGTTTCTATATAACGGCATCACAGATTTTGATGAACCCGGTGTATTTGTCACCTTCGAAGAGTCACCTGCCGACATCATTCAAAATGCTTGCAGCTTTGGCTGGGATCTACAGAAGCTCATTGATGATGGCAAGCTATTCATTCTGGATGCATCCCCCGATCCCGAAGGTCAAGAAATCGTAGGTAATTTCGACCTCTCAGCATTAATTGAGCGGATTCAATACGCTATTCGTAAGTACAAGGCACGACGGGTATCCATCGACTCGGTTACAGCCGTTTTTCAGCAATACGATGCAGCTGGTGTAGTCCGGCGTGAAATTTTTCGATTAGTTGCGCGTCTTAAACAAATGGGCGTGACGACTCTAATGTCAACAGAGCGCGTGGACGAGTATGGTCCCGTTGCCCGCTTTGGAGTCGAGGAATTTGTGTCAGATAACGTCGTTATTGTTCGCAATGTCCTCGAAGGGGAGCGTCGTCGCCGTACCATCGAAATTCTCAAGCTGCGGGGCACGACCCATATGAAAGGGGAATACCCTTTCACCATTACCCAAAACGGTATCAATATCTTTCCGTTGGGGGCAATGCGCCTGACTCAACGTTCATCGAATGTACGGGTCTCCTCTGGAGTCAAAGCCCTGGATGAAATGTGTGGCGGTGGATTCTTTAAGGACTCAATTATCTTGGCCACCGGGGCAACAGGGACAGGTAAAACGTTGCTGGTTAGTAAGTTCATTGAAAATGGCTGTCAGGCAAAAGAGCGTTCCATTCTTTTTGCCTACGAAGAATCTCGCGCACAGCTATCTAGAAATGCTTACTCCTGGGGCATTGACTTTGAGGAGTTAGAGCGCGCGGGACTACTCAAAATCATCTGCGCATATCCCGAATCTGCTGGACTCGAAGACCACTTGCAGATTATTAAGTCTGAGATTGCACAGTTTAAGCCCTCACGTATTGCCATCGATTCTCTGTCAGCTTTGGATCGCGGAGTCAGCAATAATTCATTCCGTCAGTTTGTCATTGGTGTAACGGGTTATGCCAAACAGGAAGAAATCACTGGTTTCTTTACAAACACTACGGAGCAGTTTATGGGCTCCCATTCCATTACTGACTCGCATATTTCCACTATCACAGACACCATCTTAATGCTGCAATATGTGGAAATACGTGGTCAAATGTCTCGGGCATTGAATGTATTCAAGATGCGGGGATCTTGGCATGACAAGGCTATCCGTGAATACACCATCAGTGCCAATGGCCCGGAAATCAAGGACTCCTTCCGTAACCTAGAGCGCATTATCAGCGGTTCACCCACTCGGGTTTCTGTGGACGAGAAGAGTGAGCTATCACGCATTATGAAAGGTGTACGGCCCAGTGATTCAGACTAGAACCCAAAAATCAATGATTTTGAATCCTGGTGCTCTCGTTGCTGGTCATAGTCATTAGGATTTAATTCCTGTGATCACCAGCTGCTCATCTAGAATTTCAATGGTTTCTAAAATGACCCCTTGTTGATCGAGCAATCCATTAAGGCGTTGCTCGATTTCGCTGGTAGAAAACCCCATCTGCTCAGCAACATCCGCCAGGGGCAGGGTAAACTGGCCTATTTTGAAGCTAAGGTCCTGATTCAGAGTAATTTTGCCGTCTTGTATTTGAGGACGGGCAACAATCCCAATGTAAATATCGCGATTGGCTAGCATAGGCACAGCACTGGTCAACTGATCCAGACTGGTCTGTAGCTCGGTAGACAATGCTTCTCGTGGCAGTTCTGACAAATTCAGCACCGCACCCGTTTCAATGAATTCGCCCTGAAGAGTTGTCTGCAACAATTGGGCATGCGCTAAAAGTTGAGCCGCCACAGGTTGACTGAGAATAGCATCGTTGACTAGCTGCGTCAGTTGAGGCTCATCTAGAGTCAGGCTAATTTCACCATTTTTGTTAGATATGTGAGACAGTTGCTGACGCATTGATGGCTGATGGGCAGTTACACCTGATGATTTACGGCGTATTACCGACTCAGAATACTGAGTCGCAGCTATATCAGTCTCTGGTGTGGATGGTGTTACTGGTGCTGCTGTTGGATTATTGTGGGGTGACACATTCGTCACACTGTACCATCCATAGGCAAAGCTGCCGCCAGCAACTGCCGATACCACCATTAGGCTCATCAATAGTGCTGCTTTTCTCATAACACGGCAAACTTGTAACCTACACTCAAATCATCCACAGTTTAGCGCCTCTGTCAGCGGAGAAAACTGATCTTAAGTTGTACCAGGCTCATTTTCCTAAGGTCGTAAACCATTACCATAGGAAGCGAATTGCTCGCCCCTTTGATTTTAATGTCGGCTTCTGTCTTTAGCTCCATATTCAGTTCAACATTCTCATGTTTACTCACGCCTTGGCGCTTATATCTAACCAGGCTTAAACGTCTCATGCCTGGTTATTTGGCTTGCTGCTTACTTGCCGCCAGCCTATGGTTTAGCACTTCAGCCATGGCGTGGGCAGACACAATAGACTCCAGAAAATTATTTGAGACTCACTGTGCCGGATGTCATCCCAATGGAGCTAATATCATTCGCCGAGGCAAAAACTTAAAGCAACGGGCTTTAAAACGTCATGGTTATGAGTCTATGGATGCGATCGCAACCCTGATTACCAATGGCAAAGGCCTGATGAGCGCCTATAGCGATCAGCTCAGCAAAGATGAAATCACTAGCCTAGCGAACTACGTCTTGGAACAAGCTGCCGTCAACTGGAAATCAGTCAAGTAACTCCTCATCCCCTCCACTACCGTGCAGCTCAACCAAGTCATCATTGTTCACAAAGCAGGTAATCAGCAAAGTAAAAGCTGGGCCGAGAAATGTGCCCAGCTCTTAGAAAAACGTGGTGCCAGTGTACTGCTTGGCCCCAGCGGCCCCAAAGATAATCCCTATCCTGTTTTTTTAGCCTCTGCCCAGCAGCCCATTGACTTAGCAATTGTGCTGGGTGGTGATGGTACAGCCCTTGCGGCAGCACGCCACTTAGCACCCGAAAAAATCCCAATTTTGGCCGTCAACATTGGTGGCCACTTAGGCTTTCTAACAGAATCATCAGATGAAATTGATGATTTCGAAAAGATTCTTGATCGGCTACAGAACGATCGTTATGCAGTGCAACAGCGTATGATGCTCCGCGCCTGCATCCACGAAGGGAATCGCAGTAATCGTGAACCCCTCAGCGAGGTATATTGGGCCCTCAATGAAATGTGTGTCAAGCCCGCTTCACCTGACCGCATGATTACCTCAATTTTAGAAATGGAAATTGATGGAGAGGTGGTTGACCAATACCAAGGAGACGGCCTTTTAATCAGCACACCTACTGGTACAACAGGCTATACAGTTGCCGCGAATGGACCCATTGTGCATCCTGGGATGGATGCCATTGTGGTCACCCCGATTTGTCCCCTGAGTTTATCCAGTCGTCCGGTGGTGATCCCATCTGGCAGTGTTGTTAGTGTTTGGCCCCTTGTCGATCCTGCCATGACCACCAAACTGTGGATGGATGGCGTCATGGCTACTTCTATTTGGCCAGGGCAACGGGTAGATATTTGGATGGCGGAACACATGGCAAAATTTGTGCTGTTGCGGCAGAACCAGTCTTATTATCAAACGTTGAGAAGCAAGCTCCAGTGGGCCGGAGCACGGATAAATTACACCAATAACCATCGGCATTCAGGGTAATCACGATAAGCGCCCGATAGAGAGGGACATCCACAAGGGAGTGCCCCTACAGGATTGTCTATTGTTAATCGGGGTTACTGAATTTGGATTTGATATAAAACTAGTCAAACTAAAGTTTTTGAGTATTCCCTTGGCCCTTAATCCAACCCTCAACACCGCTACCAGTGCGAACTTTAAACCAGCGGCCAGACTCTTCTAAAACCTCGACAGTTTCGTCATAGTCGATGCCATCAATCGTTTCATAATCCACACCTGCACCCGCACGCACCAACAAACCGGTCCCGTAGGTAACGACAACCTTATAGAGTGCTTTGGCTTCATTAGCGGGGGTCGGAGCTGTTGTTGGCTGAGGCTCAGAAGGTTGTTCGACAGCAGCCTGAGGCGCAGGTTCCGTATTGGTATCGCTCGCCTGTTGAGGCTGCGCTGGCAACTCATTTTCGTAAACCGGACGCTCTGGCAAGCTGGAAAGTTGGGTCAAGAAATAGCGGGCGGTCGCAACTCCAGCAAGAGAGATAACAAATAGCGCGATCGCGACTCCGCCAATAAACTTGAGCAGACTCACCAAAAACGCCTGGATATTAAATCGGTTGGACGCCATAGCTACTGTAGACAATCAGGGACACTCACAGAATGTCCTACGGTTATACCCTATTTTCTGTAGAAAGTTATCTCTTATTCAGATATCTAACACTAAGACCTTTTCTGATGAGGCTCTAACCGTCCAAATCCTTCATGCGATCGCTCAACATAGACTGCCGCGACGCCAGTCTAGCTTTACCTGATGCAGCCCAAGCTTGCAGAGCATCTACCTGGTCTTTAGCGGTACGGGCTAACGGCACTAACTGACTAGCCGCTTCCAGAATGTCATCTACGGTAAAATCACGATTTTGACTAAAGCCAATATGCATCGCTTCAATAATGGCTTGCTCAATTTCCGCTCCAGAAAAGTCAGGAGTTTCGTAAGCAAGGCGACGGGTATCGTAACTTTTCACATTATGGGGACGCAGCCGACTTAGATGCACATTGAAAATGGCATCTCGCTCAGCCTGACTCGGCAAACCCACAAAAAAGATTTCATCAAATCGGCCACGTCGTAATAGTTCTGGCGGTAACGCACCAATATTATTAGCTGTCGCTACCACAAACACCGGAGATGTTTTCTCGGATAGCCAGGTAATAAAGGTGCCAAAAACACGGCTTGTAGTGCCAGAATCACCACGACCCTCAAATCCAGCAAATGCTTTATCAATCTCATCGATCCAAAGCACACAAGGAGCCAACGCCTCTGCCAGCTGAATCATTTGCCGGGTACGAGACTCTGATTCGCCCACAAGACCAGCAAATAAACGCCCTACATCCAAACGCAACAAAGGCAGATGCCAATGATGGGCAATTGCCTTTGCTGTCAGAGATTTACCTGTCCCCTGAATGCCCACTAGCATCAATCCCCTGGGATGAGGCAACCCATACTGCCTTGCTCGCTCAGAGAATGAACCACCGCGCTTAATTAGCCAGTCTTTCAGATTATCCAAACCACCAATATCAGAAATTTTTTCGGTAGCAGGATAGAAGTCCAAAATCTGCGTCTGGCGAATCGTTTGACGCTTTTCTTCCAGAATTAAATCAATATCATCAGGGCTAAAGGCCCCATTGGCCGCTATCCCCCGTGCTAATACCCGACGAATGCGCTCCATTGACAGCCCCTGACAAGAACGCACGAGAGCATCTAATGCTTTAGGCCCCGGCAAACTTCCCATAGCCCCTAGCAAGGACTCTATTTCCCTACGAATTTCATCAACCGTAGGGAGTGGAAACTCCAAAACCGTCAGTAGCTCACTTAACTCATCCGGAATAGTCAACTGAGCTGACAGAATAATTATATTTTTAGGCTGAGCCTTTAGTATCCGCGCCAGGTTCCGCAGCTTTCGTGAGATAGCAATATCGTCTAGAAAACGATGAAAATCACGAAGGACTAATATAGCTGGAGCAGAAGACGATAACTTGTCAGCAAACTCTAAGGCTTGGAGTGGATTTCGACGACCAACCCCTTCATCATTGGGATTACCTCGATAGCCATCAACAAAATCCCACACATAAACAGCTCGATTACCCGTAGTAGCAGCAACCTTAGCAATCGACTCTTCAGCCCGCTCCTCTTCTCGGGTGGGAACGTACACCAACGGGTAGCGGGCTCGAATAAGTAGTCCTAACTCATCGTTAAATGCCATAAAAACTGGGTGACTAATCAGAAAGTTGTTGCTTCAAAGCAGATAAAGCTGCCCAGCGTTGATCTGTTTCAGCTGAAGCATCGTCGCTACTGGCCACCGGATTGGGAATTCCCTCACAACTTTGGTCACAGAGCTGCCGCTGAGGCATGGCTAAACATAACTGCTCATAGAGCCACTTAGCTGGCTCAAAATGGCCTTGGGGCGGCAAGGTTTCCACTAAATCGTCCAAGCTAACTTCTACCTCTTCGGCATAGGATTCAGGCTGCAGCTCCTGTAGCCAAATAAACTCTGAAGTATCAACCTGGATGCGTGCATTATAGTTTTGCAAACAACGGTGACATGTCAACGTAGCAATGGTCTCAGCCTGGGCTGAGACCTCTAAAAAATTGCCACGATGCTGAATTTGTATGCGCCCCTTAACCGGCGTTAGAGTTTCTAGATCGCTGAGATAGTCATCGACCTCTATTGTCCGAGTCTTGCTCGGATCTTTAATCAAGTGGGGAATATATATCCGTTGCATGGGCCGCTATCTAATCACTTTGAAGGGCCAAAAAAGAATCAATTAGTCCAAGGCTCAGGTGCAGCAAGATACCCTCAAGACCTACTCATCCTCTGCATTGGCAAAGTCAGCATTCGACAAAGCACGAACCACCAACCGACGGTCAGGTTCTCGGCCACGGCTAAAGGTTTCCAAGCCACCATGGGCCTTTAAGAACGTATGAACTTGCCTACGTTCAGCAGACGATAAATCAGAAACTTCATGCTCACCACCACTGGACAGCACATCTTCTGCGGCCCTTTCTGCAATTGACTTAAGTTCATCGCGACGCTGCTGACGGTAGCCATGCAGCTCAATCGTATAAGACTGCTGATTGTCAGCGTCTTGCCCAATATTCAGCACTGTATTTGCTAAATACTGAATCGCATCTAGAACACGACCTCGATCTCCTACAAGGCCGTCAATTTGAGCCTGGGTCAAAGAGGAATCATCGATAGTGAGCCAGAAGCTACTATCCCCTAGAGCATCGTCTATATGCTCACCAGTTACATCCGTCTTAACGCCTTGATGATCTAGCAATTGCGATAGCCATTGGATACCGCCTTTATCTTGCTGTTCGCCCATAAATCACTCACACCCGCTTCAGCGAATTTTATGCCAACCACAAGTGTACCTTTAGCTATCGGTTAGAGACCTTTTTTTTAGAACTACCACCAGATTTCTTATTCCCTTTAGAGCGGGAAGATGTGGCCTTGTTGGTGGACTTATTGTTCTTGGCAGATGTTTTACTAGTTGACTTAGACCGAGCAGAACTAGACTTGCCCTTATCTGCCGCTTTCTTTGCTCCAGGCTCAAATGCTAGTGGCCCACGATCAGCACTTGCTGTCTTAACTTCCTCGGCATCAACTAAAGCTTGAATATTATCAGGTAGGGGCTCTCTAGACAGGATAAATGATTGAGCTGTCTGGAAAACATTCGCCAGTACCATGTAGAGCAATACACCTGCGGGCAGGGGGAAGAACAAGAACATACCCGAGAATAATACAGGTGTCAGCTTAGTAATAGTCTCTTGCTGAGGATTATCACTGGAAGACTGACCGGACAAAAGCTGGTTGACGTAAAGGCTTACACCAAAGAACAAAATCATGCCGAGAATGTCCCAGTGGATTTCCCCTTCGTCACCGAGGGCACCAATACGCCCTAGCTCTTTGATAAACAAGAAACCTTTATTGGCAGCCAACCCTTTGACTTTTGCCTGAATAGTGACGTCACCCAGAGCTAGCGCCGTAATTTGGCCATTTTCATCAACCTTGACCAGGTCTTGCCCCTTAGTGACCTCCCAAATGGGAGTAAAGACAGCTGGATTTTCGGCATACTTGTCAGCTAACTGACTCACAGACTCACCTTCAGGGGTCTGTAAACGAATCACGGCACTATCGCCAACACCAATACGGTTACCACCGGGCAGAACTGGAGCGATGGAGAAATGCTTACCGTCGGCAATATAAAGGTTAGATTGCTTGGCGGAAAATGCTTGGGGCTGAACTTGCTCGATCGAATCTTGAGGAAGGATTTGGAGATTTACAGGATAGGTAATATCAGCAAACGGTGATCCTCGAAGTGTTGCAAATAATGCAAACAAAATAGGCATCTGCAAGACTACTGGAAAGCAGCCTGCCAATGGATTGCCAAATTCCTTGTAAACCCCGCCCATCTCCTCTTGGAGCTTGGCAGGATCGTCTTTGTAGCGCTCTTGGATTTCCTTGACCTTCTTCTGCATAAGAGGCTGGGTAATCTTCATGCGCCTCATATTGCGAATCGATCCGGCATTAAGCGGATAGAGCGCAAAGCGAATAAGAAGAGTCAAAGCCACAATGGCTAAACCGTAGCTGGGCACAATCCCATAGAAAAAATCTAGGATTGGCAGCATTATATTGTTCGTTAGAAATCCAATACCGAAATCCATGCGCGCTTACCGAGCAAATTGCATACCGAACTCTAATGTATCTGAATATTGCAGGCGTTAGGTCGATCCGCTGCAAAAAGGGTTAGTTATTTCACCCACACAAAACTATTGGAGACGGTGTTTGACCTATAAATTGACGGTTATCCCTACTTGGGGTCAGGGCAGAAAGTTATGAGCCTGTAGTTTTTATTTATGGATTTACCAGAGAAAAACTGTTATGAGCTTAAAACGTTACCCAGGAAGTTTCTCTAAGTGGGCAAACCACTAGCTTTTCTAGCTTTAGCAGAAATATGTTCAGTGATTTTGTCGTAGAGATCGCGAAAATTAGGCAGAGACCGCAACTCTAAGCGACTACCATCCTTGAGTTGCACCGCCATATCACCCCAAAGTCCCAAACCGCGAGGCACAACGGCCACACGAGTTACTTCTGAATAAATCAAATCAGTTCGGTTACGTCCCATCCAGCCCCCTGTAACCGAAATGCGACGATTGGTGATGCGATAGCGAACCCACAGAGCACGAATAATAGAGCCAACTGTAAGGGGAATGAAGACCAATGTCAGCGCCAGCACGCAGTGCAAAATTAAATCACCAATGTGGGGGCCGCCCTCGTAATACACTTCCTCTTTAATTGCCATGCAACACCTCTAGCTCTACCAATAGATTCTCTAATTCTCGCAAAAAATCGTAATATTGGCAGATTGTTGCAGCAGATCTGACATTGATCACAACCCACCAAGTTCCTTCGACCCTGGGCAGCAGGAGCCTTAGAGCCGAATGAATTTGTCGTTTGATGCGGTTACGTACAACGGCTCGCTTATGTACTTTTCGACTAATGGACACTCCAAAACAGATGCCCGTTGAAAGCTCACTTGATGAGCTTTCAACGGGCAAAGGATTTTTAAGGGCTTTAATGGCTAGACAATGACCGCTAGCTCGACGCCCTTGACGATAAACCTTAGAAAAAGAACGCGAAGCTCGCAGTCGATGTTGCTTAGGTAACGCCACAGATGCGATCGCACTCAGCTAGCCAGTCTAAACGGCCAGACGAGCACGCCCTTTCTTACGACGTGCCTGAATAACTCGACGGCCATTAGTTGTCCGCATGCGAGTACGAAAACCAGAAACGCGCTTACGCTTGCGAGATGTACCGCCGAGGGTGCGCTTAGTCATGGCGATTGCTCCTAAGTCTGCTCAAACAAAATACTACTTGCGCCATTCAGCGCGGTTTCTGATAGTAACACGTTAGAGCCAACCCTGAAAAGCGATCTAGTCTTGATAAGCGATCAACATTTCCCAGGTACCAATATAGGTGGCCAGATCATTACCCCGAGGAATTACCTGCAGATTGACACGTTGCATCAACGCACGGTTAGGATTGCGAACCTTTTCAAAATCGATCACGAAAGACGTATTAGCAGGAATATCCTCAGCAAGGTAAATCTCAATTTTGTCTAGATCGTCAGACAAATCATTGGCTCCACTGAAAACACGATCGTCCCAGAGCACCTCATCAACCGCAATTTCCTCACCAACGTCATCAATGCGACCATATCGGACTTTAATTCTATCTAAATCAATACGACCTCTATGGCGAGAAAATGCCTCCGGGACGGTCACAACCAATGCAGAAACAGCAGAATCAATTTTATCGCCCTTCACCTCTAACCGGTAACTAGCACGAGTATTACGGCGAGTATTATTATTCAGACTATAGTTAAGGCGATAGCGTGACTCAACACCACCAATGATGTTAAGTCCATCGGAGTCATAAATATCTTGCTGGGCCAAGGTAGGCACATTCACCCCTACTACAGCGGCTGCCGACATCGCTAAGCCGACTAAGCCCAAGCGGATCAACTGTTTCAGTGCCATTTTTCAACTCCTCAAGCTCACATTATTAAAGCAGAACTGACCTAGAACTATCATGCAGATGAGCCCAATGCTTCAAGACAAGGGACGGTTTGCATGATTGGTCCCGTTAGCCAGAACAGATGCAGATGTTACAGCAAGCATGCTTAGCCATCATCCCCATTCAGCGGGAACGCTTGAAAAGCTGATGCCACTTCAATCAAGATCTGTAAATTTACGGAACGCAATTTTTCTTAAGATTAGCATACTAATTAAATTCAAATTCGTGGGTAGTTCACTACAAATAAACGAGAAATAGAACAAATCACTGGCTGCCCACAATCTTTTTCAAGTCGCAAAAAGTCATCATTCTCGACTCCACTAGAACGCCAACCAACTAGCAAACACTTCATCAAAGATTATTTATGTTGGATTTCTGTCAAAAAAGATAAATCTTCATGACGAATTCCACACTTTTCAATACTTAAGTTGACACAATCAAAGCAAGGCTAATTTACACCTTGAGGCTTAACAGTTAGCTTCTCAAGGGCTTAATAATTATTTCTGGAGCCTTGGATAAGGTTGCATCAACTATTGTCAAAGTGTTTAGTGCATTGAAACAGGCAATATTATCTGCTTCAGTTCGACTAGATAGAAGACCTCTAAACCTCTTTTAGAAGAGTCTTAAAATCATTCAGCTTGTGCATTGAAATGGCGTTTCATGCGTCAGAGTAATTGTCCATTTTTAAGTTAAGTAAAACCACTAAATCTAAAGTTATTCCTGTTGGATTGAAATTAAATGCGATCCCAATTCCATAGTGTTTTTACAACAGTCGTTAGCCCAGCTAGTTAATCAATAAGGATCACTATGACCATCGCACTCGATCAAGGTGCTGTTGACCAACAGGCATCCCATCTCGAACGCCCAAAGCGCGTTGGCATCCCCAAAGAAGTTACCCCAGGAGAGTGCCGCATTGCAGCCACTCCTAAAACTGTCAAAAAACTCCAGTCCCTTGGATTCGACGTATTGATAGAGCAGGGTGCTGGTGAACGAGCCGAGTTTTCTGACCATGCCTATCGCGAGGCAGGATGCGAGGTTATTGCCAACGCCATTGAGCTCTGGCAACAGGCTGATATTGTTCTCAAAGTGCAGCCTCCTAGTCATAACCACGAACTAAACTGTCACGAAACTGAACTCGCCCATGATGGTCAAACCCTGATTAGTTTTCTATGGCCTGCTCAGAATGCTGATTTAATCAATCAACTAGCAGCCAAGCAAGTAACGGCCCTAGCGATGGATTCAGTACCCCGCATTAGCCGAGCTCAGAAAATGGATGCCCTGAGCTCCATGGCAAATGTGGCTGGATACCGTGCCGTGATTGAAGCGGCCAATAATTTTGGTCGCTTTTTTACAGGTCAGATTACGGCGGCGGGGAAAGTGCCCCCTGCCAAAGTGTTAGTCATTGGCGCAGGTGTCGCAGGCCTTGCCGCCATTGGTGCAGCAAAAAGTCTGGGGGCTATTGTTCGTGCCTTTGACACCCGTCCCGTAGTCAAAGAGCAAGTGGAAAGTATGGGTGCCGAGTTCTTAGAACTGAACTTTGCAGAAGATGGTACTGGCACTGGCGGCTATGCCAAGGTGATGAGTAAAGAGTTCATCGAAGCAGAGATGGCCCTGTTTGCCGAGCAAGCAAAAGAAGTAGACATTATTATTACCACAGCCTTAATTCCTGGCAAAAAAGCACCGTTATTGGTGACTAAAGACACCGTAGAACTGATGAAGCCTGGCTCGGTCATCGTAGATATGGCTGCTGAACAAGGAGGCAACTGCGAAGTCAGCCGTGCTGGCGAAGTTTATCGTCACCAGGGTGTGACAATCGTTGGTTTGACTGATTTAGCTAGCCGTATGGCCGGACAGTCCAGCCAGCTGTATGGCATGAATCTGTACCACCTGCTCAACGACATGGGTGGTTCTGACGGCTACACCGTTAACGTTGACGATGAGGTAGTTCGAGGTGCCTTGGTTAGCCATGAAGGTCAGGTTACTTGGCCTGCGCCTAAACCTGAGAAACCAGCTCCTCCAAAGGTTGAGGCAAAAGGGGAAGAATCGACGGAAGTAGAGGAAGTAGCCGCTGCACCCAAGTTTTCTCTGCCTTGGCAATGGATTGGGGTTGCCTTTGCAGCCCTCGCCCTTATCGGTATTGGTATTGGCGCGCCTTCTTCATTCCTTTCCCACTTCACCGTATTTATCCTGGCCTGTTTTGTTGGCTGGCAGGTGATTTGGAATGTCTCCCCATCGCTGCATACCCCCTTGATGAGTGTGACCAATGCCATCAGCGGCATCATCATCATTGGTGGCATGTTGCAGATTTCGGGTAAGCCAATGTCACCCACAGTGATTTTGGGTGCCATTGCTATCTTTATCGGCACGATCAACATTGCGGGTGGGTTCTTAGTGACTCAGCGGATGTTGAAAATGTTTCGGAAGTAAGAGCCCTCTCCCTACATCTCTCTCGCCGGGGAGAGAGACTTGAAGTCTTTGCCCTTTAGACATTTCTCTACAACTTCTCTGCCATGTCTAACAATCTTGTTGCGGTGGCCTATTTGGTCGCTATTGTTCTTTTCATTTTGAGCTTGGGTGGTCTCTCTAATCAAGAGTCCGCAAAGCGTGGTAACGTCTATGGCATCATCGGCATGGTGATTGCGCTGGTAGCCACTGCCCTGAGTTCACAACTGACAGCTTACGGTCTTTTAGTGGCAGCGATTTTGCCCGCTGTTGCCATTGGTAGCTTAGTGGCTTCCCGTGTGGAAATGACTGAAATGCCGGAGCTGGTTGCCATTCTCCATAGCTTTGTGGGTTTAGCTGCTGTGCTGGTTGGTTTAGCCAGTTATTTGGGACCAGATCCCACATTGGTGGGGGCGGAGGAAACTATCCACAAACTGGAAATCTACATCGGTATCTTTATTGGGGCGCTGACCTTTACGGGTTCTGTGGTCGCCTTTGGCAAGCTACGGACCATTATTAGCAGCAAGCCATTGATGTTGCCCGCTCGACATTTGCTGAATGTTGCCATGCTGGTGGGCACTGTTATCCTCGGCGTTGGCTTTATGGCTGCCGAGGGGACTGATGGGTTTAACTATGTGTTGGGCATGGTGGCGATTGCCTCCCTGCTAGGCATCCATTTAGTGGCTGCCATCGGTGGTGCCGACATGCCTGTGGTGATCTCCATGCTCAACAGCTACTCTGGCTGGGCAGCAGCGGCAGCGGGCTTTATGCTTTCCAATGATTTGTTGATTGTGACGGGTGCATTGGTGGGTAGTAGTGGTGCCATCCTGAGCTACATCATGTGTGAGGCGATGAACCGCTCTTTCTTTAGTGTGATCTTGGGTGGTTTTGGCCAAGGATCTGGCAAAGGCAGCGGTAAAGCCGTTGAGGGTACAGTCACTGAGACTGATGTGAATGAAACCATTGACCTGCTAGCGGATGCACAGAGTGTAATTATCACGCCTGGTTATGGTATGGCAGTGGCTCAGGCTCAGCACGCGGTGTCTGATATTACTCGGCTTTTGACTCAGCGGGGTGTGAATGTGCGTTTTGGTATTCACCCTGTAGCGGGTCGTTTGCCAGGCCATATGAATGTGTTATTGGCAGAAGCCAATGTGCCCTACGACATTGTGTTGGAAATGGATGAAATCAACGAAGATTTCTCTGAAACTGATGTGGTGTTGGTTATTGGTGCCAACGATACGGTCAATCCTAGCGCCATGGAGGATCCTGAGAGTCCTATTGCTGGGATGCCAGTGTTGGAAGTATGGAAAGCACGCAATGTTGTTGTCATGAAGCGGGGCATGTCGGCTGGCTATGCTGGTGTGGCAAATCCGCTGTTCTTTAAGGAGAATACCCAAATGTTGTTTGGTGATGCGAAAGCAAATACCAATGCGATTTTGGGTCGCTTGCAGGAGTCTGCAACAGAACAACCTAAGTTGGTGACTGCTTAAGGTCAAATAAATTGACTGTACGATTTCAATAACCAAAGTTTTGGCCCTATGCTGGGAAACCTGGCATAGGGTTTTATATGACATCTTGACTGATAGCATTCGATACCGCAGGGCACTCACACGGGGATACCCCTACAGAATTGTCTCTAGTGACAGAACATCTATCTTTTGTCAGAGAGTAGACAATGAGATTCCACGATTTCTAAAGGTTCAAGGTTCACGTCTGATATTTAAGGTGTAATTGATATGTTGAGTCTCATTAACGCACTCGGTAAAGCTACAGAAGGTTTTGTAGATGTGACAGCCTATGAAACCACTTCAACATATAGCTCTTCAACTGTGGAAGTAGCAATTGCCATATTGGACGATGTCTCAGGAATGACGCCTTGCAGAACAAGCCTCTTCAAACACTCCTCCTTAAGGTTTTTGTTACAAGATGGAAGTCAACTTAGAACTTGGACTAATCGGGCAGTTGGTGGAGATCATGTCTTTTTGGCAGATCCTAATGGAGGAATGCTCTATGGTGGTTTTGTTTGGGCTCATGCTCAGGAACTTCGTAATGCTATCGACCAGATCAAGACAGAACTTACATAAGCGAACATAGAGATACCCCCAAATCATTGATAGGGCAAATGTTTAATCAGAGTTTTCATTGATTGACCAAGCTGAATCTGCATAGGTTACTCAACCAAGAGAAGTTTTGTCCACTCAATCGGTTCAGCAAATCGGTGGCAATAAAGCTGATGGATGACGGTATTTACAGGAGATTGAGAACCATGGATCACAGACCCTAAAGCTAAAACCGTAACTCTATTTCACCCCCAGGCAGTGCCCATCACCTATCGTGGCAACACAGTGATTAATGAACCACAGTTGCCTGCTTTCAAGATTTCTGCCCAAAGCATTTTTGACCGAGCTGGGTTACTGGCTTAAGTTTGCCCCATTTGCGAACATGCTAGGCTAAGGGATAAAGCCCTAATTCCATAATGGCCATGGTTCAACTTCAGCCATCATCTAGACCAGAGGTTCTCTACCCCGATAGTGACGGTCAACCAATGGCGGATAATACTAAGCAATTTCGATGGATTGTCATCATTCAACAGAATTTGGATTGGCTCTTTGCCAATGATCCGCAAGTTTTTGTTGCAGGAGACCTGCTGTGGTACGCGGTGGAAGGCGATAATAAAAAACGGGTGGCACCTGATGTGATGGTGGTCTTTGGGCGTCCAAAAGGAGACCGCGGTTCATATAAACAATGGGAAGAAGATAATGTGCCGCCCCATGTAGTGTTTGAAATTCTCTCCCCTGGCAATACAACCGCTGAGATGAACCGCAAATTGTTGTTTTACCATCAGTTTGGGGTGGATGAATATTATCTCTATGATCCAGACAAAGATGATTTCAAGGGCTGGGTACGGCTAGAGGGCTTTTTGGATGTAATTGAGCCTATTGAGAATTGGGTGAGTCCCCGGTTAAATGTTCGATTTGATACCTCGGGTGAAGAACTTCAGATTTTGCGTCCAGATGGACAACGATTTTTGAGTTATGCGGAAATTGCTCAGCGGGCAGAAACTGAAAGCCAACGGGCTGAGGCAGAAAGCCAACGGGCTGAGGTCGCAGAGGCAAAGGCTAAACGATTGGCGGAGCGGTTACGGGAAATGGGCGTTGATCCAGATGAGATTTAAGAGTCAACCATTAGCTTCCCCTACCCTCTAAACCTTGCCCGTCTGGTGACTAGCATTAACAGCAGCCAAAGCTACCATCTGTTTTTAGGTATAAATGCTTTCTCCATATCAAGACATTGCCAATCTACAGTTCTCTTCTCAGCGACAGACTCAGCTCGTTGATAATCAGCTGGTTTAGGAGGCAACAGTTTTTTGGTTTTCACGTAGTATATGATTGCCAAAAACTCACGGATGATATGCTTTCGCCATTTTGGAAAATCTAGACTGACAGGATGGGAAACAACATCAAACCCGAAGTTGCGATAGAGCAATGTGGTGCGACCAATGTGCAAACCATCGGTGACCAGCAAAATTTTAGGCTTAGACGCCCGATCAAAGGGCATATGTCGCTTGGTATAAAACGCATTTTCCCAAGTGGTGGCAGCACAGGCTTCACCGCTCACATTGGCATCCGGTACACCCATTTCCTTAGCAAGGTTAACCAGAATAGGGGCATCATTGGCACCGCTCATAAATATATGGGGAGCTCGGCCTTCCTTCCACAGTGCTACAGCGGCCTCTGCACGACGATCGTTATAATCGGTTCCGCGTCCAACAACAACAATGGCATCTACGGGTTCACCAGTATCTGGCCGAGCCACAAGCAGGCGCAATCCCCTATTAATCCACCAGGGTGATAGCCCTGTAATCAGCAAAATGCCAATGAGCCATCTAATCGCGTGACGCACCGATGGATAAAACATATGCTGGCAGTCTTTGCATTGATAGCTTTGGACAAATTTAAACTGTGCTCCATGCTTTTGCACTGAGCGATGTTTGCACTTAGGGCAACGCATAGATGTGACAAAGGAATTTGTGAACAAAGGTGCCCACCCCAAGGGAATGAGCACCTTTGAATAAATACATATTAGACCTGAGAAAGTCAGGGTAGTTGCAGCTTAGATCACGGCTACTGGTGATATCCGTTTATCAATGCTGAGCATTCTGATTAATAAACTCTTGCGGCCCAGTGTAGCCAGAAACTGATGCTAAAGATTGCAGTGACTGAACACCCGCATAAGTTTGGCCATTGATTTCCCATGTGGGATAGCTCTGCACGCCAGCAGCTCGACATGCATTGGGCTGAGGATCTATGCCTTCTTCATCGCACTCGACATAGGTCACATACTTAAAGGCATCCTTACCAAAAAGTGTTTGTTGAGCATGACAGTGGGGACACCACCAAGCACCATATTTTGTAGCACCAATCGCGGTCAAATGCTTGGCTAACTCAATTTCTGATGTACCGGAATTGGTTTCGACTGCTGGGGGGGGATTGCCGGCAATAAAACTGTCAGGATTTTGGGCATAGGCATACAGACCTGTGGTTGCGATCGCAGCCACCAAAGCCACTGAGATCCCTGGTAACAACAGCTGTCCCAAACTCTCCCAACGATTACCAATGAGAGTGAGCACCCACAAACCCACTGAGAGAAACGCCGACAACATACAAGGAACACAGGGCTCTTGCAATACAGCAAACATGACGTAAAGCAAATAGCCACTGAAAATAGTCATGGCAGTGCTACCAATAAATAACCCCAACCAGGTGGGGTTTTCTAGCGACTTGTTTTTGGTGGCGACAGGGCCAATGGCCAATGCGCCCATTAAGAAGTATGCGATCGCACCCAGCAATGGCAGCGACAGCCCCCCCAATTGCACATAGGCACTGCCCGCCAGCGAGCTACTGCCCTTTGCCATACAGCCAATAGCCAATAGCAGCCCAGCAGCAGATGCACCAGCAATCAAATAGCGAGAATTACGATGAATCCAGGTAGTTGGTTGTTTACGTTTACGTGGCATGTTTCTAACTCTATAGATCTAAACTGTGTGCTATGGGCCGATTGACCGTTGTAGAGGCGTTCCATGGAACGCCTCTACAACCATCCCTGCAAATGTCAGGTACCCTCAATCGCATAGGCCAAACTCTGCAACTCCGTTGTTGGTAACTCTGCCACCAGGGCATAGAGATAATCGTCATCGCGCCAAAGCACAATGCCGGTACCATCAGGTTGTTGCAACGTTAGGTGGGCTGACTGAAATTCAGGAAATTCTTCCTCCTCAGTCACAGCCAACTGGTAGGCAGAGACCGTTTTCTCTGCCTCTAGCTGATAGGTGAGACGAACCCCCTGGGTTTCGCCTAGTTGACAGCTACTGCCCCCCAGTAACATTCCTTGTTTGGCAGGCAATAGGGGTAAGGCCGCCACCGTGGTTGGAAACTCTTTCAACAAAGCCGGAATCTCGTTCGGTTGATGCACCACAAAATCCACTGGGCCATTGGGGTTTGCCAAAGACTTTTGATGGTCTTGCAGGAGTTTACTCAATCCTGACCAAGTTTGGTACATACCAGCTTGATCAGTCGTCACCAGATCAGGTTGAGGATATTGAGCCTGTAGTAGACGAACCTGACCGCTGAGACGCAGCGTGGCCAGACCACACACAATGGCCAGACCAGCCGCTACGGTACTCATGGCCCAGGGTAATCGTGATGGAAATCGTCTTACTTTTTGAGGAACAGGTAGCGGCTGAGAGAGTTCACTTTGGGCAGCAGTGAGAATTTGCGATCGCAATCCCCCCTCTGGCTCCACCTCATCCAAGCCATAGGGCATCATCGCTAACGCCTCTTGCAAAGCCCTCACTTCGGCCTGCAATTCTGGAACTTCAGCTAACAAAGCCTGAAAGTATTCAGCCTCTGACGAACTCAAATCTCCCAGTACATACCCAGCAGCCAGTTCTTGAATTTCCTGGGGTGAAAGGGGTGTAGCCATTACAGATCCTCCCTTAACACATCTAGTTGTTTACGTAGCTGCAACAACCCTCGTCGGGCCCAGCTTTTGACCGTACCAAGAGGCACCCCCAACCGTTCAGCAATATCCCGTTGGGACTGCCCCTCGTAGTAACTCAGTTCCAATACTTCCCGTTGCTGGGCCTTTAATGTTGTCAACGCCTCTCGCACTAGGGCACGCCGTTCCTGCTGAGTAATGTGCTTCATGGGTGTAGCCGAATCAACACTGAACTGATTTTGATGCCATTGGCTTAAATATTTTTGCTGAGTTGATTGAGCCCTCAGCCGATCAATCACTCGTGAGCGGGTCAATGTGGTCAAATAGCTAGCCAGGGAACCACGACGGGGGTTATAAGACCGAGTACGCATCAGCTTTAGAAAGACTTCTTGGGTCAAATCTTCTGCTTCTGAAACTCGACGTAATCCCTTTAGTGCAATGCTGTACACCAAACTGCCATAGCGATCATAAAGACTGCCCAAAGCAGACACATCCCCTTCCCACAGACGGACGACTAGAGCGCCGTCAGTTTCATGCTCCATCACAGATTGCACAACTTGATTTATCTCATCTACCGCCTGAGTCACCGTCTTACTAGCCAGGTTCCAAAAGATATACGGCCACCAAATCTGATTGGATGCAAATTTAGAAAAGATAAGGGAGACGACATGTTCTCCCCTACCTGCATCACAGCCCTGAAGATAGGGAGTCCGTAAGGTATACGGCTACCAAATCTCATCGGATGCATTATCAGTAAAAGAAAGGGAGAGCATCCGCCCTCCCCAGTTGGCTCAATATCTGTCGTAGGTATTGTGTGCGAGGTATTGTATAGCCTTGTTTTAGGCCGTCTGTTTACGCTTACGATTAGCGGCTACCAAGCCACCAGCAGCGACTAGACCCAAAATAATGCCAGGCTCAGGCACATCCTCCACCTGATTATCTACTAGTTCGACACGGAAACGAGCCACCTGATAACCAGGAGCTGTAAAATCAGCCCCCGTGAAATTCAGCGGTAGACCATTGAGGGCACTGGAGTCTGTTGTGCCAAGAATCGTGCCCACTGTCAGACCAGGGTGCTCAGTCACAACACCATTTTCATCAATACCTGTATCAGGTGCCTGTTGTCCTAAGAAAGCAGTACTGAATGGCAATTCATCATTCACCTCGGTGCCGCCATCCAACACCTCACTACCTAAGACAATAAAGTCAGCCCCTAGGAAGTTGCCAGCATCGTCAAAGATTTCATGGGCCAGAGGATTGCCATTAGCAATGAAAGCATCATTACTAGGAATCACCATGGATGCGTAGCTGAAATACTGATTGGTTGCTGGATCTACATCCAAGGTAAAACTGGTCAGCTCACCAGGCTCTAAAGGCGGTGGGCCATCGCTCAGCAACGTGGCTTGGACACCATCAGGATTATCAGCAGCAAAGGCATCCGTTA
This sequence comes from Leptothoe sp. EHU-05/26/07-4, assembly GCF_043421015.1. Classification (NCBI taxonomy): domain Bacteria; kingdom Bacillati; phylum Cyanobacteriota; class Cyanophyceae; order Nodosilineales; family Cymatolegaceae; genus Leptothoe; species Leptothoe sp. EHU-05/26/07-4. The sequence continues at coordinate 209,959 of NZ_JAXSQV010000006.1, read as the reverse complement.
GCTGAGACGTATCACCGTCTTCCACTAAAGACTCCAATCCAGTGAAGTCATCCAGAGATTCACCACGGTCGTAAAGATCAAATGTACCATCGTGAAAACCAACCCAGGCCGGAGTCAAAAATCCACCGTTGATCGGAGCAAGATTCTCGATAGTTACTCGGAGCGTGGCGGCAGATGCGGCTGTCGCCATCGTTGTCACAGTTCCCAAAGCCATTGCCGCAGCTAATGCTACGCGGTGGGAACCCAGAGCAAACTTATTCATAACTAGAGTGATAAAACTTCAGTGGAAATACAATCACTTTCCGTACAGATGCTTTTTCCTGCACAACCAGAGACATCCGACACGGAGAAGTAATCCCCCTGACAAGAATTCTTGGTGTAGGGCATAATTTTCAGCTGAAGACGTTTTGAAAAACTACTGAGAAGTGTGTAACGAAAATAAGGAGTTCCTGAGAACCCCCTGAGCAATTAAACACATTACGCCACTCATATAGGGGCATTCCCTTTTGGATGCCTGCCCCTATCAAGGGGTTCTGTAGCACGCAGAATTTCGTAACCCAGGTTGAAAAGAAAATTCTGAATGCGATAGTAATACCAACAGCGATACCAAAAGCAACTGAGAATTTTTCATGGCAAACGAACAAACTGGAACCCTGACATTAATGAGTCAGCATGGTTGCTTTGGGGGCAACGTAAACATTTACAGCCACCCGTCTGAGCAATGTCAATGCACCATGACGTTTGCCGTTTACATCCCCCCTCAGGCAATCACCCAGACGGTGCCGGTGCTCTATTATTTGGCAGGGCTGACCTGCACTGAGCAAAACTTCATCACAAAAGCCGGAGCCCAGCGCTATGCCGCCCAACATGGCTTAATGCTGGTTGCACCAGACACAAGCCCCCGTGGCGACGATGTGCCCGATGAAGAGGGGTGGGATTTTGGCAGCGGTGCTGGCTTTTATGTAGATGCTACTGAAGCACCGTGGGCTAGCAACTATCGCATGTACAGCTACATCACAGAGGAGTTACCAGCCCTCATCCAAACTCACTTCTCAGTCAGTGATAAACAGGGCATCTTCGGCCATTCCATGGGCGGACATGGGGCCTTGGTTTGCGGTCTGCGTAATCCAGCAAAGTACCAGTCAATCTCAGCATTGGCCCCGATTGCTAATCCTATGCAATGTGCTTGGGGGCAAAAGGCATTGGGCAAATACTTAGGCGCTGATCAAACTAGCTGGGCTGCCTACGATGCTAGTGAGTTGGTCAAACAACATGCTCAGTCAGACCGGCATATTCTCATTGACCAAGGCATAGCCGATCCATTTTTGGAACAGCAACAACTAAAACCTGAAGCATTTAAGGCTGCCTGTGAGGCTGTAGGACAACCATTGACCCTAAGAATGCAAACGGGTTACGACCACGGCTATTATTTTATTTCTACCTTTATGGAAGACCACATCAAACATCACGCTGAGGTGTTGTGCGGATAGTTATTGCCCCCCTAGCAAAAATAGCCCGATTAGAGTGGCACTATTCCAAAGACTGTGGATGAGCATCGGGGCGAGTAGGTTTCGCGATCGCGAATATACCCAAGCCAAAATGGTCCCCAACATCGTCAGGGGTAGCACCTCTGACAGACTCAGATGGGCCGAAGCAAAGATAAAACTACTTAGCAAAATTGCTCCCCAGACCGGCATATAGCGCGTCAGAGAAGGCAACAAAAACCCTCGAAAGAGCACCTCTTCAAATAGCGGAGCTGCGACAGCTGCCGTCAGGAAAAACAGCAGGAGCGCAATGCCATCGCTTTCTTGCAATACCGTCTGCAGCAAAGGATTATTGCCCCCTTGCCCCCGCCAAATTTGCTGATTTAAGGCGGAGATTGCAATCATTAAGGGCAGTGCCACCACATAGCCCCCAACACCCCACAGAGGCCAGCGACCCAATACCTTGATTTGAAACCAGCCCGTAGGTAACGGTCGATAGGTCCAAATGGAACCGGCTAACACGGCAATACCACTCGCAGACATCAGCAGATAAAAGATCATGGAATATAGGGCTCTGCCACGACTGCCCGCCGTTGCAAAACTCAGTCCTGACAACTGCAATAAAAATGGAATCAGCAACTGCCCAACAAAGAAAAAACCAACAATTAGCACCTGCCAAATAATTTCTCCATCCCAAGGCACATCCCAAGGAGAAAGGGGTTTAGCTAGCAGTGAATCACGGCGACGGATCCCCCACTGCACGGCCAAGAAAATGAGTAACCCTATGCCGACAATGCAGCCCAGGACAGGCATCGTGCCTACGGCAGCGAGCTTAACAAGCTTGGATTCAGCCGCTGTTTGTTCTTGCGATCGCAGTTGTGTCAGGTCTACAGACCGATCATCCAGGGTATAGAGCTGTTCCAGCACCCGATATTGAAACCAGCCGTTCAGCTGATTTGTAATGGTGGTTTCAGCCATTGGGGTAATGCTCGGTGGCGTCTGCCATAATCCCAACAAAACACTCGCCATATCTGCCACTGAGCTATCGCCCTCAGACAATGATTGCCAACGCTGGCGAGCGGCGCTGATGTTTTGTTGCTGGGTAGCAATAATCCCAACCTTGAGGTCAATTTCATCAATAAGTTGTTGCTGCTGACGAATAGCCACCTCGTACTTAGCGAGCTGAGGATCTAGAGTATTGTTTTGAGTAGCCAGCTGCTTTTGCGATCGCTCCACACCCGCCACGGCTTCCTTGCGCACCGACTGATATTGCTTGGTCACTGTCTCCAGCGGTTTAGCCCCCAGCAACGCATTACTCAGCTGCTTAAACTCAGCACTTTCTAACTCGTCCCACTCAGACGCCTGCAAGAGTAAATCACTCTGATAAAGCTGTAGCTGCCCCGTTACCTGAGGCTGGGAAAAACTTTCATATAGGGACGAGACCACCACCAGCGCCACCAGCCCCGTCAGAATCGATAAAACAACCCGCTTTAGCGTCATTCGCAAAACCAAGACAGCTTAGGCATTATCGCATTTGGGGGTGGGCAAAGCCCACTCCCCATTCCCCATTCCCTTTATTACCAACTGTTGCCAATCCGCTTAATTCTTTGGACAGAGTGATTTAATAATTTCTGTGCTGCGTGTATCAGTCTATACCCGCTGGCTTGTATCACACTTGTAGGGCTTTACTTCGCTATGAAACGTAGACAGTTAATTGGTTATGGCTTGACTGGCGCGGCGAGCACTGCTGCATTAACCGCCTGCGCTCAATCCACCACGCCAACCGCTGCGGGTGATGGGGAAGCCCTGCCGACGGTGAGATGGAAAATGGCCACCAGCTGGCCAAAGTCGCTGGATACATTGTTTGGGGCTGCTGAGATTGTGTGCGATCGCATCGCTGCCATGACCGATGGTCGCTTCACCATCGAACCCTATGCAGGGGGCGAGATCGTTCCAGGATTGCAAGTCTTAGATGCTGTCCAGGATGGCACCGTGGAATGTGGCCACAGCGCCTCCTATTACTATGTGGGTAAAAGTCCAGCGCTCGCGTTTGGCACCACCGTTCCCTTTGGTCTTAATGCTCAGCAGCAAAATGCTTGGCTATACCACGGCGGTGGGTTAGAAGCCATGCAAAAACTCTACGCGAAATTTAATACCATCAACTTCCCCGCTGGGAATACCGGTGTTCAAATGGGAGGCTGGTTCAATAAAGAAATCAACACTGCCAATGATCTGAAGGGTCTGAAAATGCGGATTCCCGGTCTCGGTGGCAAGGTGATGGCCAAGCTGGGTGTTAATGTTCAAAACCTGCCTGGTAGCGAAATTTTCCTAGCCCTAGAACGGGGTGCCATTGACGCAGCCGAGTGGGTGGGTCCCTACGATGACGAAAAACTAGGGCTGCAAAAAGCAGCTCAGTTTTACTACTATCCCGGCTGGTGGGAACCCGGCCCGGCCTTTGACATGATGATCAATATGGAGGCATGGACATCTCTGCCACCGGTCTATCAAGAAGTGATCAAAACTGCCTGTGTCGAGTCCAACACCAGTACCCTAGCCAAGTATGACGCCGTCAATGGAGCGGCCCTTCAAAGTTTGCTTGGTGCAGATATAGAACTGAAACCATTCAGCGATGAAATCCTAGCTGCTGCTGAACAAGCCGCCTTTGAAATCTACGAAGAGAGTGCTAGCGAGGATGCTGACTTCAAGGAAATCTACGATCAGTGGAAAGAATTCCGCGCATCAGTTTATGGTTGGAATCGCCTGAATGAACTAGGGTTTGCAGGATTTGCCAATAAAGACGCCTAAATAAGCCTGCATCCTTAACGGTAACGTTAGGGTTGCTTGGCTAAAACACAGCCTGCTGCTGCTGCAAAACTAATCGCTGCAACTATTAATGAGATCGTCAAATTCAAGGGACCTATGCTGAGCAATACACTGATGGCTAAAGCGCCGCCGCTGAAGTAAAGGCCTGTGCCAAGGCCTGCTTTGGTGGGTGGCACCATTGAGAGGGCATAGGGCAGGGTGCCATTGGCGACGAGACTGAAGAAAATACCGATTGCGATCGCAACTAAAACCGCCACACCTGCCGTGCCCATAATCGTCGCCACACCTGCCATCACAATCAGACCCCCCAAACCCGATATCATCGCCACACGATTACCCACCTTCGTCGCCAGTTGCCCACAGGGCAATGCGCTCAAGGCCACCGTGACAAATAAGGCCACCATGATCAATTTTGGCTGACTAAAACCAGTTCTCGATACTGCCTGGGGAAAACTACCCAGTAAAAGCCTGAAGCCAAGAGCCACCGACGCCCCAGTCCCAAAGATCCAAGGTAAATTAGCCCATTGCATTTGGGCATTGGCCCCAGCAGATGATGGAGAGGTGGAAATCACTTGATTAGGGTCAACCTGCCGTAGCACTAACGCGGCTAAAAGCAAAACCGCCGTACCAATGGAAAATGCGACCAAAGGCCCTAGACCCAAAATAAAGTCACTGGCAACAGGAGCCATGGCTCCCGTGACACCACCCACCATGGTCAAGACACTAGCAGCCTGGGGTAAATCCACATCAAAGGCATAGCGTCCGAGAAGGGATAGCGCCGGACTCCGGAAAATCGTCATGGCTAACGCCCAAGCCACCAAAGCAATCGGCAACAGGGCCTTCAAGGATATACCACCGACCAATACCACTAACGGAATGCCTAGAAAGCAAAGGGCAGACACAATCATACCGAAAGCAATCTGAGGAAAACGACTCCCTACCCAGTGCTGTCGCTGATCTGAAAACGTTCCCATCAGCGGCTCCATCACCGCCCCCATGGCATTTTCAATCACCAGCAGCAGTGTGGCTAAACTGGCCGAAAATCCTAAAGTCAGCAACAAATCATCCAAATAGAGATTGTAAATAACCCAAGTCAGGGAAATCGCCCCCTGAACGGCTGCCAGCCCTAACACCTGTAGCCAAAGAACTCGCCGACCAACCACCGAATTACCCATGGGAACCCACTAAATCACAATACTGGCTATCTATTAGTCATACTGCGGGTGCAGTCACCAACACGCATAGTTTTAGATGTTCTCAACATTAACAACATTGACTATCATCAAGGCATTACATGTAACGCCCCGACAACAGGATCTAGCTACTAATCGACGGCAACCAGTTCACCAAACCTGGAAAGGCAATAATCGAGACCAGGACTAGTAATTGCAGCGCAATGAAAGGAATAACCCCTCGATAGAGATTACCTGTAGAAACATCTTTGGGAGCCACACCCCGTAAATAAAACAAGGCAAATCCAAACGGTGGTGTCAAAAAGGAGGTTTGCATATTGGCCCCAATGATGACGCCGTACCACACCAGATCCATCCCCAACTGCTGAGCCACTGGCGCAAATAGGGGAATCACAATAAAGGCAATTTCAAAGAAATCGATAAAGAATCCGAGGATAAAGACTGTCAGCATGCTGACAATCAAAAAGCCAACATCGCCCCCTGGCAAATTGGTCAGCACATCAAAAATAAAGCTATCCCCACGCAACCCGCGAAATACCAGACTAAATGCTGTGGAGCCTAGGAGAATAAAAATCACCATGGTGGTGGTTCGCAGGGTGCTGTCACACACTTCCTGCAAACTCCTAATGGTCAGCTGTCGGTTAAAGGCAGCTAATACCATCGCGCCTACAGCTCCCAGGGCACCCGCTTCTGTCGGTGTGGCAATGCCAAAGAAAATGCTGCCTAACACTAGCAAAATCAACACGAGTGGCGGCACCATCACCTTCAAGACTTTGAGGAACAAGGCCTGACCGCGAATCTTTAATAGCTCCGATGGCAGCGCCGGTAGCAAATCTGGTCGAACGAAGGCAATGATGACCACGTGTACTACAAAGACGCCAGCCATTAGCAAACCAGGAATAAATGACCCTAGAAATAGGTCACCCACGGATACGCCTAGCTGATCGGCCAATACCACCAGGACAATACTCGGTGGAATAATCTGGCCCAGAGTACCTGATGCAGCAATCACCCCAGTGGCAACATCTTTGTTGTAGCCATAGCGCAGCATTGTCGGCAGGGAAATCAGCCCCATGGTCACCACAGTTGCTGCCACTACCCCCGTCGTTGCCGCTAACAGTGCACCGACCACAACAACTGCGATCGCTAATCCACCCCGCAGTCGACCAAACAGGCTGCCCATGGTTTCCAACAGGTTTTCCGCAATGCCTGACTTTTCTAGCATTGCCCCCATAAAAATGAAATAGGGAATGGCCAACAGGGTGAAGTTATTCATGATGCCGAAGATTCGCTGCGGCATCGCCGTTAAAAAGATGGGATCAAATACACCAAAGGCAATGCCAATTAGACCAAACAAGATGGCCACCCCACCCAGGGAAAACGCCACAGGGTAACCTAATGACAGCAGCACCAAGGCCCCAGCAAACATCAGTGGCCCCAACCAATCAACTAACATCATCCGCCTCCCCATCTAATGTCTTTGGGGCCTCATCTGCGGGTAGATACCCTGAAAAAATTGCCCAGTTTTTAATGGCTTCTGAGATGCCCTGTAGTATCAACAGCCCAAAGCTAACCAAGATCATCGTCTTGATTGGGAACCGTAAGAGCCCACCAGGGTCCGGAGAGTTCTCCCACACCGCCCAAGACTTCAGCACAGCTCCCCAGGAGAAGTAGATCACCAGTGCAGAAAACGGAATAAGAAAGAACACCGTCCCAATGAAATCAGCCAACGCTTTGCGGCGACGGGACCAGCGATCATAAAACACGTCCACTCGCACATGGCCCCCCTTTTGTAGGGTGTAGGCAGCCCCAAGCAAAAAGACAATATCAAATAGATACCATTGAGTTTCGATCAGAGCATTGGAGCTTAAATTTTGACCGACCACATTACCTAAATAGCGGCCAATGACATTCCATGTGCCAACCCCAATCATGGCCAGCACTAACCAATAGGCGAACTTGCCGATTTGACAGGTAAATGCGTCAATCTTGCGAGCAACGGAGAGTAGTGATTGCAAAACATCGTGTCAATTTTCTACCGAGGTATTTTATCTCGTTGAGAGATTAAATCGGTTGCGATCGCACAATTTGCAATGTTTTAAATGTTTTGTTAGAGGGCAGCAATGCTTACCCCCAATAAAATCTCCCCCTCAACCCTTTTGAGCCAAAATCAAACCAAACCACTGCCGTTCATCGGTAAAGGTTTGCAATACTTTTAACCCATGATTAGCCAGCTGAGCACCCATCTGAACCACATCAAACTTGCGAGAAATCTCACTTAACAGTCGCTCTCCCTCAGCAAATTTCACCGTCAAATCTAGATCTTGGAGCGTCACTGTCTGCGCTTGCTTACTCACCAAATACATCTCTATCTGATGTTTTTGCGAGTTATACATCGCCTGATGATAGAAATTATCAAGGCAAAAATCTCCTCGATAGCGATGGTTGAGATGCTGCAACATATTGAGATTGAACATGGCCGTTATCCCTTGAGCATCGTTATAAGCCGCCTCAACAGTGCCAATATCCTTTTGCAAATCTAAGCCCAGCAAAAAGAATTGTCCTGGCTCCAGGGCCCCACTTACCAACTGCAAGAATTGTTCACAGTCATTAGGAGACAAATTACCCAGGGTACTACCAATAAACATCACCATTCGGGTAGCCAAGTTGGCAGCTGGCAAAGCATTGAGGGCAGGTTCGTAGGTACCGATCATCCCGTGAATCCTGAGTTCAGGATAATCATATAGTAGTTGATCAGAACTATCTTTCAACATGCTGCCACTGACATCGACAGGGATATAGCTTAACGGCAAATTAGCAGCCCGATAGGCATCTAAAAGAATGCGTGTTTTTGTCGCACTACCGCTGCCCAGCTCCACCAGCTCGCAAGGGCCAGTCAGCTGAGTAATGGCATGGGCATAGCGATGAAAAATAGCCGATTCAGTGCGGGTGGGGTAGTACTCTGGGAGCGTACAAATTTTCTCAAATAGCTCTGATCCTAAGTGATCATAAAAATATTTTGGTGGCAAAGATTTTGGTATTTGGGTTAATCCTTCAATCACATCCTGCCCATCCATTACCCTGACCTCAGGCTCATTACTGAGCAGAGTTTGGATCTGAAGGCGAGCTGGATCGATAACGTTGCGATCTGCCAAGTTAGCATTGGTGCGTTGGCCATGCTTCTCCATCGGAGAATCGCAATCAGCTGTGGAAAAAGTCATAGAAAACCGTAATAACCAGGGCCAGTTTAGCGTGGGACTGTATTTTTCGTGGGAAGATTGCAAACTTCTCTAGCGCACACAGCGAAAGCCCATAAATAGCTCTCTCACATGGGGCTCGTACCAATTGCGAAAGCTGGACCGTAGCCCCCAAGGACGAGTCGCCCAGCTGCCCCCTCGGAGCACTCGATGGCCATCATCAAAGTAAACTGCTGAATAGCCTCGATAGGGATAGGCTTCAAATCCTGGATAGGGACGAAACCAACTATGGGTCCATTCCCACACATTCCCCAAAAGGTCATAACAACCGTAATCGCTAACGGCTTGATCAGATCTCCCAACAGGGCTGGTGCAGCCCAAGTGATGATTGCAATTAATTTGATCGGTTGTTAGCAATGTTTGCAGCTTGGGCGTTAATCCCTGCGCTGCCAAGGCCCACTCTGCCTCAGTCGGCAAGCGCTTACCTACAAAGCGGGCATAGGCAGTTGCCTCATACCAGTTCACACCAGAGACTGGATGGTGTCTAAATGCGGTTACATCTTGGGCAGGCCAATACAGGGGCTGGTTCACCTGGGCCGTCTGTAACCAACACCAGCCCGTATCACACCACCATTGCCGCTCCTGATATCCACCAGCATCCATAAAACGCTGATACTGTTCACAGGTGACTGGTGTGCGGTCAATGGAGTAAGCTGCTACATCCACCCAATGGGCTGGTCGCTCATTATCAATGGCCACATCACCATCCAGACCATCACGGTCAGCTACTAAGCCCAGACAAACCTCTCCAGCAGGGATATGGACCATACCTGTAGGAGTCTCATGCATGGGCCCAGCAACAGGATTTCTTAGAGGCGTGACCTGACCCTGATTTTGATGTAGAGCCATCACCAGGGACATGGTTTCACTGTGCTGACATTCGTGTTGAATCAGCCAATGCCATAGACGTGCCTGCTCGACCACAGGGGCCGTGCTCAAATACGCCAATGTCCGCCGTCGCACATCTGCCAAGAAAATTAGTAGCTCGTCCAAACTAGGTAACATCTGGCGTTGAGACTTAGGCAGTCCATCGGCAGCAAACAGCGTTCGATAACTGGGGAACGGACATGGTTGCCCAGCTAAATGCTCCAAAATCCATAGAGACTCAGTAAATGCAATATGTCCCAAGTGCCAACCCACAGGGCTAAAGTCAGGATGTGCCTGCTGTTGCAATACAGTCTGACTAATGCCATCCACTAGGGCTAACGTGCCATTGCGACAGGTTTGGAGAGTGGCTTGAAAGTAGGTGCGAAGTTTTGACGCATCAGTAGATCCAGTGTCAGGTAGCGAGAGAAAAACCATGAATTTGGGGTTGAAGATCGTTAGCAGCAACAGTCAAACTATGGGCCTGAGCAATGGGCTCCCAATCCCCTGAAAATAAAGGTTCGGAAGCCAGAATAATGCTCTCTGGCTGACGCAATAGATAAAATGATGGGGCCTTGGCTTGATTATCAAAACGAGCTGCAACAAGTTTTTGACCGTCGCTCAGAACGATCACACCCGATACTCGGACGTCGTATTCATTGGCCAAGGATTGAATCATTTCAATGGCCTGTTCCAAAGCTCCCAATAACGCCAACTGGGGATCCAGCTCTAGCAGATGGGTAATCAGGGCAAAAATATGTTCAGAGTCTGTCAGACCATAGATATTTTGATAAGCGACATCGCCAATTAGATCACGCATGGGGCGATACAGTGTCTGTCGAAATTTATCGATATAGCCGTTGTGAACAAATAAGAGCTGGCCGTGGCGAAACGGCTGACAGTTACTAAAGTCGAGGGGCAAGCCTGGTGTGGCACTGCGAATATTGGAAACGAATGACTGCGCCTGAATGTAACGACACAGGTGAGGCAGGTTAGCGTCATTCCAAATGGGTAGCACATTGCGATAGATAAAGGGCTCAGCCGCAATGTCATCGGGATGATGCCAGCCAACACCAAACCCATCTGCGTTGAGCAAGGCCACTTCTAACTCTTTTGGCTGATAGCTTTGAACCAGTAAGGAATGCTCAGGTTTGAGAATGAGCTCTTCAAGGAGGATGGGCTTTCCTAAATAGGCAAGTAAACGACACATAGTACTAGTGAACAGAAAAAGCTGAGTTCAAGATTTTTTGCCTTGAGCTTTAGCTTATCGGTAAGAGTAATCAAACCTATTGCTAAAAATGTAAAACTCATCCTCTAGCTCTTTAGTTTGTCAGAGAGAATGCAGCTGTGGCTAAAAATGCCCAACCAATAATGAGGGCAAAACCACCAATGGGGGCCACAGCACCCAGAATTTTGATGCCTGATAGACTCAAGCCATAGAGACTGCCGGAGAAAATCACAATGCCGATGATGAATGCCCAACTGGCGTAGCTGAGCCAGCTATTCTTCGGAAATTGTAACCACAGAAGTCCCACCAACAGCAACGCCAGGGAATGATACATCTGGTAGCGTGTGCCTATCTCAAATGTCGCCAGGGATTTTTCTGTCAGCTGGGCTTTGAGTGCATGGGCCCCAAAGGCACCGCCTGCTACAGATAAGCCTCCTAAAATAGATGCGATCGCAATACACAGCCGAGCAGTCATAGTGTGGTCAACAAACGAACCTCTCCAGAGTAAACAATGCCCGTCGTTCTGTCTTAGAGGTTGCTGATTAAATTGACATCAATTGATTGACTTCAGAAAAACTTAATGCAAATTTGGTTAGTTTTACGTAGGAAGTAAGACCTGACTTACGAGTCTTATAGTTGAAAAGAGACCAAAGAGACCGCTCTATTTCTTTGAAGCCCGAACATTAATTTTCTTGGTTTATCGGTGACGATGACGCCCCTCAATCATCGTCACAACTCTCGTTTGACTCCTGAATCGCCGAGATTTAGGCTGACCTTGATCTATGGAAGTCTTGACTAAAGTAACCGCCGCTTTTGCGCTAATCCCCGTCGTTGGCAGTGGAATTATTATCTCAACGCCCTTTCCACTACAAGCACAAACAATTGTGCCCACAAGCAACGCAACCCAAGCCACTGTTTCCGAACCAGGCATTATTGATATTAGTGGTGGCAATCAAGCAGGAAGCAATCTCTTCCATAGCTTTGAGCAATTCAACCTGGACCAGCACCAAACGGCAAACTTCCTGACCACCTCAAACACCCATACAGTCATCGGACAAGTCATCGGTGGCACTGCCTCCAATATTGATGGATTGCTCCAAGTAACCGGTAGTAATGCGGATCTGTACCTAGTGAACCCTGCTGGGCTGCTCTTTGGCCCCAATGCTCGTCTTGACCTTGGAGGTTCATTCACAGCTACAACCGCCACCCACCTTGGTACTGACGATCAATGGTTCGAGATCATGGGCGATCCGGACTACAGCACCTTGGTGACTCCCCCCAGCCATTTTGGCTTTAGTTACCCAAGTACCATCATCAACCAAGGCCAGCTCACTGTGCGTGAGGGACATAGCCTCAGACTGTTAGCCTCTCAAGTAACAAATACTGGCACGTTAAGTGCCCCTGATGGCGAAATCACCCTCTTGGCTACAGAACCGGGTCAGTCCATTCGACTGGCACAAATGGGCGGCCTATTAAGCTTAGAGATCTCCACCGAGCCTGACATCTCAGAGACTCTACCAGCCTTGATCACTGGTGGTGACTTCAACCACAGCAATGAGTTGGTCATTGGCAATGATGGTACAGCTACTCTCATACATCGTGATATTGCCAACAATATTCCAACTCCCTTTAGTCTCCAGAATGCTGGCAACATCTCTACCCAAGGCATCACAGGTGGTGAAATCAATCTTTTAGGAAACACTATTCAGGTACTTGAGAGTACCTTGAATGCTTCTGGTCACACCAGCGGAGGCTCAATTCGCATTGGAGGAGACTATCAAGGGCAAGGAAATTTACCCCATGCCTCTCAAACAGAAATTACGGCAACCACTAGCCTGGTTGCCGATGCCACCCAGGGGCATGGGGGCCAAGTAATTGTTTGGTCAGATGGCACAACAGTCTTTGATGGTAGCATTTCAGCTCAATCTGCAACGGGTCATGGCGGTCTGGTAGAAACCTCTGGACTGCATCAACTCACCATCGGAGACAATGCCAATGTCACAACCACTGCTCCTTACGGAGACGCAGGCATATGGCTCATCGACCCCATCGATCTCACAGTCATCGAAACAGGTGGTACTGGAGGCATTGTGGCAGGCACTAACGATGTCATTAACAGCTCCATTAATACGTCTACAATCGTCAGTTCATTAAATAGCACTAATGTCACTTTACAAGCCAGTAATTCCATTACTCTTGATGCAGCTATTAATGCTAGTGGCAACAGTTCTAGCAGAGATTTATTTATTGATACAAACACCTTAAATCTCAATGAGAAGATTACTCTTAAGGGCATTGGAGAACTATCAGGTTCGGCCAATACAGTGAATGTAGGCGCTAACGGCAGTATTCAAAATGCTGTGGATGCTGTCGCTGACGGTGGCACGGTAAATCTAGCGGCCACCACCTATCGTGAGCCTCACACCATCACCCTTAACCACTCCCTTAATCTTGTCGGGCAAGGTCAAGCCAGCACTTTTATCAGTGGTGATGTTGACAATAACGGGATTGGAGATCAACGAGTCTTTGATATCACCAGCAATGGAGACAATATCAATATTAATAATCTCACCATACAGGATGGCTCTAGCACGTCAGATGGTGCTGGTCTCAGGACATCTGGCAACAACGTTGCAATCAGTCATGTAACGTTTACCAACAATGAGGTCACAAGTAGTTCACAAGATGGTGGAGCCATTCAAAATAGAGGCTCGCTTATCCTGTCTAACACGATTTTCGACAATAATCGTAGTGCCTCTGATGGTGGAGCGATTGATATTGCTCAAGGTTCAGTTACAGTGGTTGATAGCACCTTTAATAACAACCAAGCTGGAGAACATGCTGGGGCCATCGATGTTGATCCCAATGGCATAGTTAGCATCTCCAATACAGATTTTTCTGACAACAGAGCAGGAACCAACGGCGGCGCAATTTTTAGTGAAGGTGCATTGAGCATCGACACGGCCTACTTTACTGAAAACCGTGCTAGCGATGCTGGTGGAGCCATCTTCTTAGACGATGATGGAGAGATTAGGGCCAGCCACTTCATGAATAATATGGCTGAAAGAGGTGGCGGGCTTTATAACCAAGGTGAACTCACCTTAGTGAACAGCACTGTTGCCAACAATCAGGCAACAGGAATAGGCACCTATGATGGCGGCGGCGGAATCTTAAATACTGCTGGAGGAGAGATCACGATTGATGCGACACTGATCAGTAATAATCTATCGGCTAAGAGTGGTGGCGGCATTCTCAATCTGGCTACTGATAGTGAAACTGAAATTGCGATCGCAAACAGCGCCATTGTTGGCAACCAAGCAGCTACCCTTGGAGGCGGCATTGAAATTGCTAGCGACTTCGGATTTTCGAACCTGTCACAGGTAACCATTACCAACAGCACTATCTCCGGTAATCAAGCTATCGTGGGCGGCGGACTCCGTACCGTTGGCCCCACAACACTCACAAACGTCACGGTAGCAGCCAATATCGCCACAACCTCTGGAGGTGGCATATCCGAAAACCTCACAACTTTATCTACTCCAGAGCTAATTAACACCATTGTGGCCAACAACCTTGCCCCAACTAATCCTGACATAGAGGGAGAGTTTAGCGATCTGGGAAACAACCTGATTGGCATCGATCAAGGCAGCACAGGTTTTATCTTTAGTAATCTGGTAGGCACAATCAATACTCCACTACAGCCAAGATTGACACCCCTTAACAACACTTTGGGCAATCTCCCATCACATCAGTTGCACAATGATAGCCCAGCCGCTAATACTGGCCATAATTCAGCAGCCACCATGGGCGATCAACACGGAAACCCTAGAATTATCGGTGGTATCATCGACATCGGTGCTGTCGAGAGCAATATTGTTAATGCAGTTTCTCCCCTACTAACAGAAACTGAAGGTCTTGAAACAAATGGATCTCAACCTCAAAATTCATCACGACCTATCTCAGGCAAGCCTCAGCCTTCCCCTGTTTTAGAACAGCTCCAGCCTCCTCATACACCCGCCGTACAATCAATTCGATTTAGCAATAGGGAAGCATTAATTCAAGCAGAAAAGCCGTTCCGCCGTCCCCTAAACCCACGTATAAGACCAACCCATATAACAGCCACAAACGGTCGCTTACAGTACTTTGACGAAGCAGCTTTTCAGGACTTAGAAGAGGCCTTGAGTAACGACTATGTAAATTATTGGCAATTGCCTCAAACTCAACCCGTCACCTTACAGTCAGTACAAAACATCCTAAATCAAGCTAATCACGACTATAAAAGTAAATCAGCAGTTATTTATGCTGTCTTTGTGCCTCCAGCCTCTAACACTGAGGCCGGTCTCGACAGATTTGCCTTACCTCGGACTCAGCAAAATGCCAGCCCAGAGGATCAACTACTGTTAATTTTGGTATCCGCTACTGGAGAACCCGTCCAACAATTGGTCGATGTGTCACGGGCTGAGCTAACTCAACAGGCAAAGCTATTTCGACTGGCTGTTTCAGACCCCGAAGACCCACTTAGCTATAAAGCCTTGGCTCGCCAAATGTATGGCTGGTTAGTAGCACCACTCACACAAGACTTGGAGGCAAAGCAAATTGATCATGTGATGTATTCTCTGGACCAAGGACTGAGAACCATTCCCCTAGCGGCAATGATGCAAGAGGACACCTTCATCATTGAAGAATATGGAGTATCTCTCATTCCTAGCATGGGGTTAATACAGCACCAGTTTGACAACACTATTTCTGTTCCTCGCTCACTCGTTGCTGGTGCGAACCAATTCGAGGCTCTCGATACCCTACCAGCCGTTCCCCTTGAACTCGATGTTGTTGCCCAAAGCCTCCAAACCAGAGAAATTCTTCTTAATGAAACATTTACGCTCGACAACTTTCTAAAGCTAAAAACATCACAACAACCAGAGTTATTACATTTAGCCACCCATGCTGAATTCAATGCAGGCAACTTAGAGCAGTCATTCATTCAATTTTGGGATACGCCACTTAACTTTCATCAAATGAAAACGCTAAGTTGGCCAGATTTAGAGCTCTTAATCCTGAGTGCTTGTGGGACAGCTTTAAGCAGCCCTGAAGCAGAACTAGGCTTTATCGGGCTAGCAGCAGCAGCAGGTATTGAAACTTCCATTGGGAGTCTATGGAATGTTTCGGACATAGGAACCCTGGCATTAATGACAGAGTTTTATCACCAGTTACCCCATACAACGCTCCGTCACCATTCTCTACAAAGAGCACAAATCTCTTTGATTACTGGGGCGGCCCATATCAATAACAATATACTGTACACATCTCAGGGAGATATAACCCTGCCCGTTGAGTTAAGGCTACCCACAACAGAGTTTTCGCATCCGTTCTACTGGGCAGGGTTCACGATGGTAGGCAATCCCTGGTACTAGTGTTGACACACAGACACATCCTTCAGTACAAACACGTACGTTACACCTCAAAACTTTACTGACTCTGAACATATCTTCTAGGGCTTTTTAAGTGTTTTTTACACTTCTTTAAGTCAAAAAGGATACATTGAAATCACTAAGGGATTTTCTAAATGTCCCATTAGCTCATCCTGATAAGACATGTACACCTGTCATGATCCAGTTCACCGTATTCACTTCGCAGCAAATAATAGCTGTACTGCAAAAAAGTCATCGGCTATCATCGGCCATACTAGCTAGCTGCCTTGGGTTAAGCTTGATAGCACCTAGCTATGCTGGAGAACGGATTCGCTGGACTCCTGATACAGATCGAGGTAACGTCGAATCAACCTTATCAGGTGGACGCAGAGGGCAAGAAGCCGTTAGTTGCAGCATTGATGATGGCGCAACTCGCTTAGCCCTGATGGTTCCAGGAGATCGATCAAACTTACTGACAACTAAGTCAAATCCTACATTGGCATGGCATGTAGCAACCACTATGCCAGTCTCAATGACATTGCATGTGTCGGATCCTGCTTTGGCGACTCCCATTTATACTCAAACGATTGAGCTAGAGAAAACTGCCACAGTCAGTGTGACTTTACCTGAAGACAACAGATTAGCTCTTCATAAGAAATATCGTTGGACAGTCTTTGTCTCATGCCCAGGAGATCACCACGCTGAAATTTCTGCCCGCAGCTTCGTTGAACATATAAACCGGGAATCCTTAGATGTAAGTAATCTATCTAGCCTGGAACGAGCAAGTACTTACGCAAACCAAGGTATTTGGTACGACGCTATCGCTGTGCTGCTTGCGGCTAGGAGTCAGGGGGTAACAGATGCTGAAACCATGGTGCAGACTCTTTTGGAACAAGGGCAAAGTCCAGCAGAAATACCGTTATCAGCGGTGGTACATCTCTAATCTCATTTAGGTAACCACCGTGTGGCTAAAGTACTGGCGATTACATCATGCACGGATGGTAACCCTTGGTAAAAACAGACAAGATTGGAGACGTTGCAAGAACGCTCTGGCATAGCGTCAGGAAAGCATATGGTTTTGGAGCCATGGCCAGTGTGATCACAGCCAGCAGCATCATAGGCTTGCGATCGCTGGGCAGTTTACAAATACTAGAACTACGTGCTTTTGACAAAATGTTGGCGCTGCGAGTGCCTGAATCCACTGATCCACGGGTCGTCATCGTTGGTCTTACTGATGCTGATTTGGATAACTACCTAGGTACTAACCATGTCAGTGATCAGACTATGGTGGATCTAATCCACCAAATTCAGATGCAACAGCCTCGCATTATCGGTCTAGATTTTTATCGTCATTTACCCAACGAACCTGGAAGCAAGAACTTAGCGACAGTATTTACCCATACTCCTAATCTTATCGGGATCGAAAAAGTAATTGGTAATCAGAAAGGCAATGCCATACCTGGCAACGCCATTTTGAAGAGTGCCGATCAAATCGCCGCCAGTGATGTTGTGGTCGATGCCGATGGCCGCGTTAGACGCGGCATATTATTTCCTGCGGCCAGTGGACACAATGTTATTGAGTCTCTTGGTTTGCGTCTAGCCCTTGAATATTTAGCTGGTGAACCTGATCAAATCGAGCCAGATTTAGAGTCTTCGATACTAACGCTTAAGAATGTTCAATTTCCTCCGATAGAGACCCATACAGGAGGATACGCTGAAACAGATGCGCAAGGATATCAGCTTCTCCTTAATTTTCGTCGACATAAAACCCCATTTAATGTTGTTTCGTTCAAACAAGTATTACGTAACGAAATTCCACCAGATTTGATGCGCGATCGCATCGTCTTAATCGGCAGCATGGCATTTAGTAAAGCTGATATTTTCTACACCGGAGGTCAACAGCCAAATGGACAACCCACAATTCAATTTGGTGTACAGCTACATGGAGAAATTGCTAGCCAGCTTATCAGTACGACCCTCGACGGTCGTCCCCTCATTCAGGCATGGCCCCAGTGGCTAGAAAGCCTGCTGATCATAGGTATTTCTATCTATGGCAGCTATCTTACTCAACAAGCAACCAAACTATGGCAGCGACTGACGCTGATTCCAGGCATCAGCTTGCTCGTGTTTGGTATCAGCTATGGAACATTGAGCTTTACAGGACTCTGGCTACCCGTTGTCCCTATGCTTTTGGGATTATGGATCGCCGCCGGGCTCTCAGGGGCACATCGCACCACACAATTACAGGTCCTTTCCACCAACGATAAATTAACTGGGCTAGCCAATCGCCGCACATTTGATGAGAGTCTGCAACAAGCGTGGTTTAGGGCCTTGAGAGCGCAACACCCCTTGGCCCTGATTGTTGGTGACGTAGACCATTTCAAAAAATATAATGATACCTACGGTCACCCCCAGGGGGATGAATGCCTCAAACAGGTGGCTCAGGCCATCCGCACCACTGTTAAAGCGAGTGGTGCGTTAAATGCTCGCTATGGTGGTGAAGAATTTGTTGTGCTGCTACCCAATACCTCAGCGGAACAAGGGACTGCGATCGCACGTGCCATTTTATCGAAGCTAGCCGCCTACAACTTGCCCCATACCGCCTCTGAAACAGCCGACTATGTCACCATGAGCTTAGGTGTAACCAGCTTTGTGCCAACATTAGAAATTCCACCGAGTGCCCTAGTTGAGATGGCTGACCTGGGCTTATATACCGCCAAAAAGTCAGGGCGCAATTGCGTTTGTCTACATCAGCCCAACACCCTCGACCAGCTTCCCAATCAACACCTGCAAAAATAGCGTCTGCCACTGTGACAGGAGCCAACCCTTCAGGGCTAACGCGTCAGCCCTGAAGGGCATTTAGTCTGTAACTTTCACAGCTTCAAACAAGCGAGAAAAGTAAAACTGTGTTGCTGTAAATTCCTTACGCTTAATCTGCCAGCCGTTTGCCTTCAAAGCTGCACGAATATCGGCCTCACGGTGGAGATAAGCACGAGTTGCTTTACTTGGGCCCGGGAAAAACTCGCCAATACGCTTAAGTAGGGTATAGAAGGGGGTTTTCGGAGCAAAGCTAAGGATCAGTCTGTCCTCAGCCAAAGAACTTAAATGGGCAATCATGTCACCAGCCTTTTCTTGAGGATAGTGAATCAGTACATCCAAACAAATAACTGTGTGATAGCTACCGTCTAGGGTTTCTAAATCCTGCGCATCAAAGGTAGGTACAGACTCTGGCGGCAACAGTTCCTTGGCACGAAAACTAGCTTCTTCTACCATTTTCTCGGAGATATCACTCGCAGATACTACTGCACCCATCTCCGCTAAAGGAATACTGAGACTACCGACACCACAGCCAGCATCACAGACAGACAGACCCTGAGCATTATCATCCTGCTTAAACCAGTAAAGAACGTGATCAACAGTTTGCTGATGCCCTTCTCGAATGTCTCGCTGGACTTTATTGACCTGACCGTCTCCATAGATACGGCTCCAACGATCGAAACCTTGGGCATTAAAATAATTACGAACGATGGTTTTATCGTCAGTTGCACTCGTCATAGGATTGGCCAGAAGTGATCATTAGGATTTCTCTACCGTCAGATCCTATTACGTTTTGGCAATCTGAAGTGTAGTGAAAATATGGGCAATACCTTATTCGTCTAAAATTCTCTGCCAGCTGAGAGTCGTGCCATCGTAGTGCCAACGGAGTAAGTTGGCAGTTTGTCTGGGAGCTAATCCTGGCAGCCCTACAGCCTGGCGTGGTCTTTCGGTAGCCAAGACGATTGCCTCATTGACATCACATAACCCCCATTGGACCAAATTGGTTACCCCCTTCAGTAAGGGCTGGGTAGTGCCTGACAAGGTCCCGTCCGGCAATCGAGCCGTACCGTCTACCACCTCAATCTCACGACTATCCCAGGGATAGGTACCATCCGGTAAACCCAGGGGAGCCAATGCATCACTCACCAGAAACAGACCGCCCTTGACACCTTCAGATGTACCCCGTCCGGCTCGTAGCAACAGGTCGAGCATCGTAGGACACACATGCTGGCCATCGGCAATCAGACCTGCATACACATTGGGCTGGGTTAACGCAGCCCCTAGCAACCCAGGTTCACGGTGATGTAATCCTGGCATGGCATTGAATGCATGGGTCACCATTGAGGCTCCTTGGGCAAAGGCTTGCTGAGCTTGGGTTGATGTCGCCAGGGAGTGGCCAAGACTGACAATGATGTTTTGCGATCGCAACCAGGGAATCACCGCAGCATCGGTTTCTATTTCTGGAGCCAGGGTAACGATCTTAACTACGTCAATACAGCCCCCCAATAACCCTTGAACGCGATCCAGTGAAAGCGACTGCAAATAGTCCTGAGGATGCGCTCCTCGCTTAGCCGGATTCAAAAATGGACCCTCTAGATGTGCCCCCAAAACCACAGCATGCCGTGGCTGCCTGTTAAAACCTTGAGTCTGGTAATCCTGAATTACAGAGAGACTGCGTTGAATTTTATCTGGATGGGCTGTCACCAGAGTGGGGGTAAACGCATCAATCCCCTGACTCCACAAAAAACTAGCTGCTTTCTGCAGTTCTACAGGATCAGTCAAATCAGGAAATGCCAACCCTAAAACGCCATTGATCTGTAAATCCACACCCCCTAGGGAAACCCAATCGCCGTTGAGGTCAATTACCTGTACTGCATTAGCCGACACTTTAGCCATGGGTAACATAGAGCGCAGCTGATGGCCGACTACCTCAAGACAATAGAGTCCCGACAGATGAGGTAATCGTGCACTTAGCAAAATTGACATGGGCAGTTGCAATTCAAATCTTTGTACGAATCATCCCATAGGAACCCGGTAGGCTAACAACAGCAACTCTGGCACAGCCAGATATAACGTTTCACCTTTCATCCCATGACTTCTCCTCTTGTTGGCATCATTATGGGCAGCGACTCTGATCTGCCCACTATGGAAGCAGCCATTACCGTTTGCGAAGACTTTGGTATTCCTCACGAAGTGGCCATTGTATCGGCTCATCGCACCCCAAAACGCATGGTGAGTTACGCTCAAACCGCTGTCGAACGAGGCCTAAAAGTCATTATTGCTGGGGCTGGTGGAGCTGCTCATCTGCCCGGCATGGTGGCCGCCCTGACGCCACTTCCTGTGATTGGCGTCCCTGTAAAAAGCCGCGCCATGCAAGGCATAGACTCACTTTATTCCATCGTCCAAATGCCCGGTGGCATCCCAGTGGCAACGGTAGCGATTGGCAATGCAAAAAATGCGGGTCTGTTAGCGGTGCAAATATTGGCAACATGCGATCGCAAGCTCCTCGAACGCGTCCAAGCTTATCGGAAATCCCTTGAAGATAGCGTCCTGGAAAAACAAACTCGACTCAACGAACTGGGTCACCATCCCTACCTAAAAACAATGTTCCCTTCAAAGGACACAAAAGAGAACACATAGCAGCAAGGGTTTTAGGCTGTCAATAATATTAATTTTTGAAAATAAGCCAAAATAATGAGGTCTCAAACCCCGAATATTCCAGTCACACAAACCAAGTGTATTACTTGATACAGAATGACTTGGCTGAAATTGGTGGAATCTATCTAATAGATATGCACAATGCACCAAAGAGAAACCAGACGCTTAAGGCTAGGTGTTTAGGGCGCAGAATGTGGCAGATCTGCCATTCATGATGGTGAAAATTCTTAACTAAGATTTTCTCCAATTTTTGGCAGAGCCATATCACGGTCCTAAATCTCTTGTCGGTCATTGAGTATCTTGAACTGTCAAGGTCCCCTCACACAAAGACATCACTGTCTAGGGCTGGATCCTTTGAGAGTGAGTTTTAGTTGATTGGATTGTGTTGTAGGAACGTCTGTTGAGATGTCTAGTCTAAATTTGAGCCGCAAGGCGAGACGGCGTAAATCGTCTGTCTGGAATTCTTATGCGCCGCCATTTGATCAGATGGCTAAGCGCTTTTTTGGCAGAAGCTTTTCATGGGCTTGGTTAGGTTGTATCCCCCTGGCATTAGTAATCGTTGCCACGTGGAATACTGCAGCCCATGCTCAAGAAGATGCAATTACTGCTGACAATGTTCAGTTTGTTTTGGATAACATCTGGGTGCTGATCGCAGCCATTCTGGTGATCTTTATGAACGCTGGTTTCGGAATGTTGGAAACCGGTTTCTGTCGCCAGAAGAATGCTGTCAATATTCTTTCCAAGAATTTGATCGTGTTTGCCCTTGCTACATTGTCTTTTTGGGCAATTGGTTTTGGTCTTATGTTTAACGAGGCCAACCCTGTTTTTGGTATGGGTAATTTCTTCCTGTCCGGTTTGTCTACAACCGAGCCCTATGCAGGTAACTTAACTGCTCCTGTGTTCTTCCTATTCCAGGCAGCTTTTGCAGGTACTGCAGCAACTATCGTGTCTGGTGCCGTTGCAGAGCGGATCAAATTCATTGACTTCATTCTCTTTAGCATTCTGCTGACCGCCATTTCGTACCCCATCACTGGTCACTGGGTCTGGTCTGGCAATGGCTGGCTAGGTAACCTGGGCTTTTTTGATTTTGCTGGTTCCACCGTTGTTCACTCCGTGGGTGGGTGGGCCGCTTTAGTTGGTGCCGCTATCCTTGGCCCTCGTCTTGGTAAGTACCAAGATGGTCAGATTAATGCGATTCCTGGCCACAACATGAGTATTGCTACCCTTGGCTGTCTTGTCCTTTGGATCGGCTGGTTTGGCTTTAACCCTGGTTCTGAGCTAGCAGCTAGCGCATCTGTACCTTATATTGCTGTAACCACTAACTTGGCGGCAGCAGCTGGTGGTGTAGCCGCAACTGTAACTGCTTGGATCATGAGCGGTAAGCCTGACCTATCCATGATTATCAACGGTATTTTGGCTGGGCTGGTAGGTATCACGGCTGGCTGTGCTGTTGTTGGTTACTGGGGTGCGATCATCATTGGTCTGCTTGCAGGTATCCTTGTTGTCTTCTCCGTTAGCTTCTTTGACAGCATCAAAATTGATGACCCCGTGGGCGCTATTTCCGTACACCTTGTGTGCGGTATGTGGGGGACCCTTGCCGTAGGTTTGTTTGATACCACATCTGGCCTGTTCTACAGCGGTAGCATCGAGCAGCTCATCTCTCAGGTGATCGGTATCGTTGCCATTGGTCTGTTTACTGTTGTATTCAGTGCCATTGTTTGGACCATCCTGAAGTCTGCGTTTGGTCTACGTGTCTCTGCTGAGGAAGAGCTGAAGGGCTTGGATATTGGCGAGCACGGCATGGAAGCTTACAGCGGTTTCCTGAAGGACACTAGCGATATGGGCGGTGTTGCCTAAGCTTGTTAAGTCGTTCCGGTTCTTTATAAATACTTAGAACCTATAAGGAATAGCGTTTTAGAGGTGGGTGGTTTCATTCAGGAAACCGCCCACCTTTATTTTTCGGAGAATTAAAGCCTTAGGGGTGTACCGAGCTTTTTCCGTGGCCCCTTGCCCAAAAGCCTTCGAACTTTACAGAGCTTTTTCCGTGGCCCCTTAGCAGCTTGCCATCCTTGGAAGGATGGCAAGCTGCTCTTCTGACGCCTTACACCTCTCCTCTAAGCTTAGTTACAATTCCTCCGCAGCCTGGATAGGCACTGATAAGGTTGGGGCAGTTGGGCGAAGAGTCTCGACATCAATTAAATCCTACAGTTAATGGGCAATCCGGCTTCAGTTTTAGACGAGCTGCTTGCGGTCTTACCGGCACTAAGGCCACAAATGTATTTCAAAACATCGCTGACGGCCCTTTCCCATGCGATGGAAGATCAGGTATTGGCGGGGGACGATCGTCCTTTGATGATTGCCAGCTTTCAGCAGGAACGCTTTTATCGTCAAGAAGCTCATCGTTACTTACGACTCGCTGACATTACGCCTCAAATTTATGTGTTAGCAGCCACCAATACCAAGTTTGCCAATGCTGATGGCACTGTCAGGCATGAAACCATTGCCTTTGATCCTGAAGATGCGCTGGTGCATGAATGGCACCTCGTAGTTTTGGGCCAACAGTACACGGCCTGTTTGGTTTGCCGTGAGCATCATGGTTCGCAAAAACCTAGGGTTTTAAACGGTGCACCTGCGTTTGATCAAAGCCGTCGTTTTGAAGGTATTTGGACGCTTGATCGGCGTGTCTGTGAACAGGCAGCTTATATTTTGTTGAAGCGTATTGCTCACTATCGACCAGATTTATCCGATAAAATCACCCAAGCTCAGACTGATTTTTTGCCAGCAGACCTACTTGGGGGTAAACCTTATAACGCTGAGGTTACTGAGTCCTATCCCTTTGCTCAGCGATTAGTTACGTATGTGCAGGCTAGTCAGTACAAGCTACTTAAAGCCTATAAAACGATGGCCGCTCAAGAAAATCGTGAGCGGTTGATCAATTCAATTACAGCGGCTATTCGTCAGTCATTGAACCCAACTGAGGTGTTTGCGATCGCAACCCACGAACTCGGGCAAGAAATTTCTGCTTGTCGCTGCATTATTTATCGTAGTGACCGTTACGACAGTATTGAAATTCAACATGAATTCCGGCAACCAAATATCACCTCTCTCAAAGGCGAAGTCTGGCCTCTTATCGAAAATCCTCTGTTCCAAACTGTCAACCGACAACGGGAATCCCTGACCTACTCACAAACCCCAGTTGGTAGCCAACAGAAGAATCAAATCGACGATATCTCTACTATTGATGGTTTATTAAACCAATGGGATATTCATAGCTGCTTACTAGTACCTCTAATTTACCAAGAGCGGTTACTAGGAATGATTGAGCTTCACCAGTGCAGCGATACCCCACAACCCTGGAGCAAAAACGATATCAGTCTGGTGGAAGCCGTTGCCGCTCAACTCAGTGTAGCTGTAATTCAAGCTGAAGCCTATGCAAATCTAGAAAGTCTCAACCAACAGCTAGAAGCCCTCGATCGAACACGCAGCAATCTCATCGCCATTACTGGCCACGAGCTACGCACCCCCCTATCGACTATTCGAGTCTGCCTAGAAAGTATTTTTACAGAGCCTGACATGCCCATGGATATGCGGCAAGCGATGTTGCAAACTGCCATGGATGACTCTGAACGCATGCAACGGCTCGTCCAAGATTTCTTAACCCTATCGCGCCTTGAAAGTGGTCGTATTGAATGGAACCTGGAGTCCCTTGCTCTAAGCGAATGTGTTGCCCTTGCCTTAAGCAGTCGACGAACAATGACCAGTTCCTCGACAATTATGGTTGACTTACCAGAGTCCCTACCTTTGATTCGGGGCGACGGTGAATGGATCGTTGAGGTACTTACCAAGCTACTGGACAACGCTTGTAAATTTACGGCGGCCAACGGAAATATCTCCATCCAAGCCCACATCAAAGACAATGCGTTTGTAGAAGTCTCAGTCAATGACAGTGGCCGAGGCATTGAGCCAGAGCGATTAGAAACGGTCTTCGAACGTTTTTACCAAGAAGAAGGGGCACTCCGCAGATCAGTGGGTGGAACAGGTTTGGGACTTGCCATTTGCCGTCAAATTGTAGAAGCGCAGGGCGGCAAAATTTGGGCCACATCTAAAGGCAAAGATCAGGGCACGCAAATTCACTTCACATTGCCCATCGCAGCTCAGCAATCAAACCACAGAACAAAAAAGCGCTCAGGTATCAAATCATCCCATCCTAAAAAGATTTCAGTCTCATAAAGCCCATGGCTCTATGGAGAGTAAATATTTCGAATTTAGGGCATTACAGCCATAGGGGGCAGCACACTGCTGTTCCCCGAAAACTCAGTGCATTTCAGATCTTTTAGCCTAGATCCCTTCAGGTAAGGGTTGCCCAAACTGTAGCGGCACAGGTAAGTCCGTTTGCACAATCGTGCGCTCAGCGGCAGGTTGTTGAATAGTCTGAAAATCAGGTGGGTCACGATCTTCCACAACTGTCTGGTCTTCTTCAGATAAAGACGATAATTCAACCGGAGCCAGTGCAGTTGACGCCGACCTTGCAGGAGCAGGCATCTCGACGTCTGGCACAGCGGCAGATGACTCCCCTGGCATCTTGACAGCAGGAGTCGGCTCTTCCGCTGCTACAGTCTCATCACCAGCGACAGCCACATCTGCGTTCTGCGTTACCTCCGCACTAATCGGCTCAGCGGCAGCGACAGGTTGCTCACTCGTACTGGCAGCGAGATCTGGTAGCGTCGATTGCCGTGATTCCGCTTCTAAAACTACTGTTGGCGTCAAGACATCTTCTGTACTAGTATCTTCAAGCTCTGGAACCTTCATAGGTGGCAATTCTGGCACCTCTGCATCAACGACAGCCACTGGAGCAGCATCGTCAGAAGCATTATTATCTTCTATAGATCGAACGTTAACGTCTGCTAGAGGTGGAACACTGACCCCATCATTCTCTTCTAAGGGTGGAACACTCACTACACCGCTAGAAGCCTCAGAATCATAGGGATCAATGGGCAGTGCTGTTGTGGTTGTCGAGCTTTGAGGAATGCGTAGATTCGCTGCGGCAAGACTGACATTATGATCGTCAGAGTTCTGGGCTGGGGTTAGGGAAGTACTCTGGGCAACTGTATTGTTTTCAGCAATTAACGGGCGAAAACGCCAATGTCGTTGACCATCATCACTATCATCAAATTGAATGTCAGCCTGCTCAGGGGATAGAACTATTTCCGGAGATAATTCAATGACAACCCTGACATTCTCTGGGGTGTACTGGGCTACCCGAATATTTTTGACAGCTCCATCATAAATCTGCTCTGGGTCAATATCGCCAATGTCTGTGTTGGGGATATCGAGGACTAAGCGTGGGGGTTCTGAAAGTAGAAAAAACTCTGGAAAAACCTCGTCAGACAAGGAAAATGTTAGTTCATTGCTACTCGTATCAAACGACCAATTCTGTAGATTTTCTGCGAATGCTGGTGCCATTGATAAAGCAAGAGCAATCAGGCTACCTCCTAACGACTGATGCAAACAGTGCTTGAATGCCATAAAACTACCCCACAGAACACCAACAGACACAATTAAAAGTAAAAGGATACGGTACTTTGTCAAATACGACCCATATTTTTGATAAAAATTCCCCACGCCTCATAGATTTATCGGCCATGATAAGTGCAGTCAGAAACCATTAAACCGTTGCTGATTGAGACGATAAATCCATCTGTATAGCTTGCCAACAGCCTCAATTTGACAGATGGAATCATCACGAGGTCAGCAACACCCGATTAAATATCCGCAGTCTTTTGAAAGGAAACATCTAAGTCTATGGAAATGCATGAGCTGTTAACGCTAATTTTGCTATTAAGCCCTGGTCTTCTGCTATCTGCGGTTGTTATGTCAGCCATGGCATTTGGTGGCTAATGAGCCGGGTTTTAGCTGGCGATTAGATCCACTAAATCGCTCACAAACTTGATTGAATCAGCAATAAAGGACGTACTTCGAGGTATCTGCCATGGTGATGGTTGAGTCCACAATGTTGGCATTGGGAACCCAAGCTCCAGAATTTTCATTAATCGATGTTGTGTCGGGTGACACTGTCACCCTGGAGAATTTTTCAGGCAGCAAAGCGCTGTTAGTCATGTTTATTTGCGTCCATTGCCCATTTGTCAAACATGTGGAACAAGAACTAGCCCAAATTGGGCATGACTATGCCGAGCAAGGCTTAAGCATTATCGCCATTAGTGCCAATAGCATTCAGACGCACCCCCAAGATGCTCCCGAGCATATGAAAACTCAAGCGACAACCCAGGGGTTCAACTTTCCCTATTGTTATGACGAAACTCAAGGCGTAGCCAAGTCCTATACCGCTGCCTGCACCCCCGATTTCTTCTTATTTGATGGCGCGCTGAAGTTAGCCTATAGAGGACAGCTAGATGATAGCCGCCCTAGTAATGGCAAACCAGTCACAGGCAAAGACCTACGCCAGGCAATTGATACGCTCCTGGCCGGACAGGGCTTATCTGACGACCAGATACCCAGCGTTGGGTGCAATATCAAATGGACTCCAGGTCAGGCTCCTGCCTATTTTGGGGCTTAATTTAGTACGTTAAGTGAGCCCTAGGATTAAACGCTTCAATTGTTCGTAGCTTTTCATAGAGCTCGGCTTCTTGGTCACTGAGAAGCTTGGGGACTGCCACTTCGATCTCCACAATTTGATCGCCGCGTTCTTCAGTTATGCGACCATACCCCTTACCAGCCAACCGTAGCTTTCGCCCCGATTGAATACCTGCCGGAATGGTCATTTGGACAGGCCCATCAAGGGTGGGCACAGTAATTTGTCCACCCAAAACTGCTTCACTGGGTGTAATCGGTAAATGACAGACGACATCTCGTCCTTGCACCCTTAAAAAGGGATGGGGCTCCACAACTATATTTAGATAAAGATCACCACCATTAATACCCTGACCCCGTAGACGAATACGTTGCCCCGTGAGCATGCCAGGTGGCATATCCACTTCTAAGGCACGTCCATCTTCGAGGCGTACCCGTTCAGCTCCTCCTTGAAACGCTCGTTCTAAGGGAACCTGAAGAGATGCTTCTGCATCCCGCCGTCGAGGATCACCCGTTGTCTTTGCTTGCGTTTGTTTTTTCTTAGGTTGAACTGGCGATTTGGGAATCACTTGGCGATTAAGCAGCTGATCAACAAACCGGTTAAAGTCTTCTAAATCCCGATAGTCGGCCTCAGACTTTTGCTGTAGCCAATACCGTCGGTAGTCATCGTACTGAGCCTTCCGATCAGCATCGGAAAGTATCTCATAGGCTTCACCCAGGGATTTAAAACGCTCTTCAGCCTCTTGATCTCCAGGGTTTAGATCGGGATGAAACTGGCGTGCAAGACGACGATAGGCCTGTTTGATCGTTGATGAATCAGCACTCTCAACGATGCCGAGAATCTCATAGTAGTCTCGAAAATTTTGCATAGTGAGGTCCCGACCGGCTTACCAGAGTTCGTCCTGGTCGCCCCATTCATCCTCGTTATAGCTTTGTGAGCTGTTGCTGGGCCGACCAGAATTATCAGAGTAACCTTTGGCGGGCTTACTGGCTGGTTCACCAGCCTTATCAGCCCAAGGATCTTCATCCAAAGACGCATTAGAATTCCAGCTGCTAGCTGTAGATTTACCTCCATTGGCATAGCCATCGGCTGGCTGAGATGGATATCCAGCATTAGAGGGCGCATAGCGACCAGAACCAGTCTGCGGTCTCACCGAATTTCTATCCGTGGAGCTTGGTCTATAGCGATCTTGCTCTGCATTATTATCTTGGCCATAAGCCGAGCGGCGAGCGGCTCCAGCATCTTGACCATCACCCACGTCACGCTGACCGTAGCGATCTTGGTTATAGCCCTGTTGGTCGTAGTTATCCCTTACATCTCTGTAGGCATTGCTGCGATCAAAATTCTCCTCGCGATTACGGTCGGGACTACGCTCATACCGGTCTTGGTTACGTTGACCATGACTTCCTTGGTCATATCCTTGGCCATAAGCCTCTTGGCCATAGGTCTCTTGGCCATAGCCGCCTTGAACATATCGATCTTGAGAAGAACGCTGCTCATAGCGATCTTGCGGCTGAGACTCATAGGAATTGCCCCCATAGCCACCCTGGGTATTTTGGTCATAACGACGCTGATCATAACGCCCCTGGTTAGACCTGTCTTGATTAAAGCGCTCTTGACGATACGCATCAGGCCCATAAGCATCTTGACCATAGGATTCTTGACCATAAGCTCCTTGATCATAAGCCCCTTGCCCGTAGGATGCTTGATCGTAACTGTCTGCCCGACGCCCCTGGTTATCGTAATCCCGATTGTCGTAACCACTGCGATTATCGTAACTACGAGGAGGGGCAGCATCATAGGATTGACGTGCGCTACCTGGACGTGATGCTGGCTGATTCCAGCTATCATCCCAATCGTCCCAACCACTGCGATTATCACGACGACCAGCAGTCCAGCTGGGGGTATCCCACTGGCCTTGACCATTCCAGTCATAGTCACGACGATAGTAATCGTCGTCATCCTCAAAGGCTTTTTTAATGGTGTCGCCAATCTGGTTAAAGATATTGCCGTCGTCATTATCGGCATCGTACAGATAGGCCTCGCGATTCAACTCGTACAGTTCATCCTGTAACTCAGATTGAATCATGTCTATCATGCGCTCATCCTCTCGTTTGAGGGCATCACGCAGGTCTTGAATCAGGTTATCAATGCGGCGTTTGCGATCGCGAGCAAACTGTAATCCAAAATCAATGGAAACACTGCGCATCGCTCGCTCCGCTTGGAACGTTAGCGTCTCAGCTCGATTACGCTTCTCAATGCGTTCTCGCTGGCCCCGGTCAACGTCAGCAAATTCTTCCGCCTCCCGCAGCATGCGCTGCACATCATCGTCAGAAAGATTGGACGCTTCTTGCACGGTAATACTTTGCTCACGGCCCGTGGTTTTATCCATGGCCGATACCTGCAAAATACCGTTGGCATCAATATCAAAAGACACCTGAATCTGTGGAATTCCCCTTGGTGCTGGGGGGATTCCCATAAGCTTGAACCGCCCCAGGGATTTATTATCTATCCCCATTTCCCGCTCACCCTGGATCACATGCACTTCCACAACGGTCTGATTATTTTCAGACGTGGAGAAAATATCGGAGCGTCGGACAGGGATCGTAGTGTTACGCGGAATCACCTTTTTCATCACACCACCAATAGTCTCTAACCCTAGAGACAGCGGCGTGACATCCAGCAACATGATGTCCTTCACTTCTTCGGTGAGGATACCGGCCTGAATAGCCGCACCAACGGCAACGGCTTCGTCAGGGTTTACATTTTGGTTGGGTTCTTTACTCAAAATAGAGCGCACTAGCTGCTGAACCATGGGCATACGGCTAGAACCGCCCACAAGAACCACTTCATCGATTTGTGAGGGAGACAGATGCGCATCATTCATCGCCTGTTGTAGAGGAGCACGGAGGCGACCCACTAAATCAGCACACAGGGATTCGAAGTGCGATCGCGACAGCTTTTTCTCAATGTGCTTTGGCCCATCAGCAGTAGCCGTAATGAAAGGCAAATTGATTTCAACTGTGGGCAGCCCCGATAGCTCAATTTTGGCCTTCTCAGCGGCTTCAGTCAGACGCTGCAATGCCTGGCGATCTCGTCGTAGGTCAACACCTTCAGTTTCTAAAAACTCGTCTGCTAACCAGTCAACAATTTTCTTGTCAAAGTTGACACCACCGAGCTGAGTATCGCCGCTGGTAGCTCTCACCTCAAAGACGTTATTACGAACATCCAAGATGGACACATCAAACGTGCCACCCCCCAGATCAAAGACCAGAATAGTCTGATTAAATTGCTGATCCAGTCCGTAGGCTAATGCTGCTGCTGTGGGCTCATTGATGATCCGTTTTACCTCTAGACCTGCAATGCGGCCTGCATCGCGGGTAGCCTGACGTTGCGCATCATTAAAGTAAGCAGGCACCGTAATAACTGCGCCAGTCACCGGCTGCCCCATGTAACGGCTAGCCTCTTCAGCTAGCTTACGCAGCACCATGGATGATATTTCTTCAGGGGCAAAATCCTTATCTAGACGCGGGCAGCGAATTTTAACATTGCCAGCATCATCTTTACGCACGGTGTAGGGAACACGTTTTGACTCAGAGGTTAACTCTGTATACTTACGCCCCAAATAGCGCTTAACGTTGTAGAAGGTGTTCTGAGGATTGAGTACCGTTTGACGCCGGGCCATTTGCCCCACCAAACGCTCACCCTCTTTGCTAAATGCAACCACCGAAGGGGTCGTACGCATCCCCTCCGTATTGGCGATGACCACCGGTTTGCCACCTTCGATGACTGAGACAACTGAGTTGGTAGTACCGAGGTCAATACCGACGACCTTTCCCATCCGCTAGGTTTCTCCCACTGCGCGTGTAACGACAACAGTCGTCTACACAATTAATCATATATATAGTAGTCACTTAGTAGTCTAAGCCACTATTGTGCTGCGGCTTAACCACATGTACACATCCCTATAATGGTCCGGCTAGGACAACATTGTCCATTCCAGAGAACCGACTATCACTTGTTCGAATTCTTTTGATAATCCGACACGCACTAAACTAGTGTGATTATTTTGAGGAGTCATGATTTGATGGAGGGAAAAATATCTATTCTAGAAAACTAGCTACTAACTTGTTCAAATTCTCTGATAGTATGGAGTTCGCAAGCGGATGTGGCGGAATTGGTAGACGCGCTAGGTTTAGGTTCTAGTGTCTTCGTGACGTGAAGGTTCAAGTCCTTTCATCCGCATTAGAGCCTCGGTTTCTGTGAGAAACCGAGGCTTATTGTATGAATACTCAATAAACTAATTAGCCTGTAATCCCTTCCAAATATAGGTTTTGTATTTCAACTTGCTCCTGACTTCAGAGTATGGCCTAATTTTTGGTTGGATCGTTAGCTATGGAGTCATCAGACGAGACACCTGGATTTTTATATTCTGAAAGGCCATAGGCGATACGATGCCAGTTTTCAGGACATCTTCCGAGGTATATTGCCCATTCTGTAGATTTTTGAAGACATGGAGCTGTTTATCCGTTAAATTGACGACCCAATATTCTTGAATCCCGGATACAGCATAGGTGTTTTTTTTGGTGGTCAGGTCCTTGGTGAGGGTAGCGTTGGAAAATTCGATCAGCCAGTGGATATCGCTGGGGTAGGGGTGATGCTTTAGATAGACAGTGCCCAGGGGTTTGATGATGGCCAGATCGGGGATGGGTTCTGAGTCGTCGCTGAGGGTGATGGGATGGGCTTCGCTGACTTTAGCCCGGCTGCCGAGCAGGCTGCGCAGGTAATCGCCTGCTTCACGGTTGTAGTAAGCGTGGGGTTCACCCTCCGGTGGCATGACGATGATTTCTCCGCGTAGTAGTTCGACGGGCTGGTCGTCGAATACGCCAGCTTGGATGGCCTGGTGGTAGCGGTCTATGGTCCATTTGTAGGTGGTGACGGTCATAGGGACCTGGCCTCATGCTGGGACAACAGCTGATGTATCAGTAGTTTTAGTATGGCAAATTTACGTTCAGACTTTTATTTTTCTAGTTACAGCACTAGCTACAATCGTTCCATCTTCGAAGTACTCTGGAGTACGGTTTTTGCAGTCATAAATTTTCAGTACTGAAAATTTGAGGTGAGGCTCACAGCCAAAGAGATATGCGGTGTGGCGTTGTTGCAAAATTGGTAACCTGGCGAATTTAGCCAGAATTCCCTTTCATACTGAGGACAAGCAACTCGTATGAGACGTAAGAAAACCCATGGCAAAGTCAATGAGAGCAGGCCTAGCAATCCTTGTGGCAGTCGCTAGCTTAGTGAGCTGTGGGGCGGCCACTGAAATGAGTATCAGTGGTGATGAGTTTCGCTCCAAAGCCCAGGCTCCAGCCGAAACAGCAGCAGTTGCTGAATCAGCCAACATCTTGACAGCTCAAGAAGCAATGGAAGCCGATGCAAGCAGACCTGTCGAGCCCCCCAATGATGCCGCTGTAACCTCTGGCCAACCTCAGCTGATTAAACGCGCCCAGCTTAACTTAATCGTCGATTCGGTCGATGATGGCTTAAAGAGCGCCTCACAAATTATTCGCACTCACCAGGGCGATATTCTAGACCTCCAAGACAATCAAATAGAGGCAAGTCAACGCACGGCCTACTTACGCATTCGAGTGCCCCAAGCGAATTTAGATCCTCTCTTAGAAGCATTGAGTAACCTTGGCACTATTCAACAGCAGGGCTTAAGTGCTGAAGATGTGTCCACACAAATTATTGATGCTCAGGCTCGGCTACGTAATCTCCGAAAATCAGAGGAATCTTTGCTCAAAATCATGGAACGCTCCGGTGAAATCTCCCATGTGTTAGAGGTGTCTCGCGAACTAAGTCGTGTACGGGAGCAAATTGAGCAAATTGATGCCCGTGTGCAAAATTTACAGACCCAGGTACGTTACTCCACAGTTGATTTGTCATTGGCAGCAGCTGTTGCACCACAACCCATTGGGCGTCCCCTCGGCGAAACGATTAGTACCACATGGCGAGATGCTACCCAGTCAGTCGGCAACCTGACGGTAGGGCTTATGCAGCTAGGGTTATGGTTAGTGGCCTATAGTCCCTATCTATTAATAGTGGTGATTGCTAGCGTGCTGGGTTATCGCACCATTCGCCGTCGGCCTAGCTAGGGCTAACGTCCATAATAGTCTTGGTACCAGGCAACAATTTTCGCAATGCCCTCCTCTAAAGGAGTGCTTGGAGCAAACCCTACATCCGCGGTCAAATCAACAACATCCGCATAGGTTACTGGCACATCGCCTGGTTGCATGGACATCATTTCCTTGACAGCCGTTTTTCCTAACACTTGCTCAATAATCTCGATAAAGCGCATTAGCTCTACTGGGCTATGATTACCGATGTTGTAGAGCTTGTAGGGAGCAGCCGTATTAAAGGCATCATCTGTGATCGGTTGAGGCAAGTGCCGTAGCACCCGTACTACACCTTCGACAACATCATCAATGTAGGTGAAGTCCCGTTGCATTTTGCCGTGGTTGTAAACTTGAATGGGACGGTCGTTTGCGATCGCATCTACAAACTTAAAATAAGCCATATCTGGCCGTCCCCATGGACCATAGACCGTAAAAAAGCGCAGCCCTGTCGTCGGCAGATTATACAAATGACTGTAGGAATGAGCCATCAACTCATTTGCCTTCTTAGTTGCAGCATAAAGCGATACCGGATGGTCCACATTATCCTCTGTGGTAAGAGGTTATCAATGCCATAAACAGTTTCGCCCTCAGCTAACAGCAGCTACGCTAGAAAATAGCCAATAAAACCAGCTACCCCTGTCACCAATACAGTCATAATGCAATAAATTCCATTAATCGCGCTTACTATAAAGTATCCTGCCCTCGGCAACACCAAAAGCTGAAACAAATCTAGGCTTCACCCAGTGATGCTAAACAAGATTAG
Source organism: Leptothoe sp. EHU-05/26/07-4 (assembly GCF_043421015.1). Classification (NCBI taxonomy): domain Bacteria; kingdom Bacillati; phylum Cyanobacteriota; class Cyanophyceae; order Nodosilineales; family Cymatolegaceae; genus Leptothoe; species Leptothoe sp. EHU-05/26/07-4. Next base: position 174,702 of record NZ_JAXSQV010000006.1, on the reverse strand, counting down.
AAAAAACGCATGAGGCAGCCTCTCAACTTCCGAGACAAAATTTATGATCACTTCAAAAACCGTGCCAAAGGTTTAGAGTTCGTTTTTGAAAAATACTTGAGCAAAACAAACTATTTCTGATTAGTTTGGCCTTAACTTTGTCCTTACTCACCACATATTTTCAACTGGGCATATAGCTTGAAATATTTTTTAGAGAAGGGTCTCCCATAAAGGTGAGGCCTCTTAGGGAACAAGTATTCAAACGAATTCAATCTTATTTAAAAGTATGTGCTGGCAGCAGCCATATCTTTAATTTTGAAGAGGAAACAACTGTTCTACATCAGTGCTAGGATTGCCAGAGAACAAATGTGAAAGAAGTAAGAAGGACGTAGTTGTAAATGCAAGAAATTGACAAGTCAATATCTTTTGATGGACGGGATATTCGACTTAAGGTGGGTCTTTTTGCCCCCCAAGCAGGCGGTTCAGTACTGATTGAGTCTGGAGAAACTGCTGTATTAGTAACCGCAACCCAGTCCGCTAGCCCAAGGGATGGCATCGATTTTTTACCCTTGCTAGTTGACTACGAAGAACGCCTCTACGCAGCAGGGCGGATCCCAGGTGGCTTTTTACGTCGAGAAGGACGTCCACCAGAAAGAGCAACTCTGACCAGTCGTCTTATCGACCGGCCCATGCGGCCCCTATTCCCATCATGGCTACGGAATGACATTCAAATCGTTGCCACCACTGTCTCGATGGATCATGATGTTCCACCTGATGTTCTGGCAGCCACAGGCGCATCTATCGCAACTCTACTAGCCCAAATTCCGTTCCATGGCCCTATGGCAGCGGTACGGGTAGGTCTAATTGGTGATGATTTCATTATCAATCCTACCTATAAGGAAATTGAAAACGGCGATTTGGACTTGGTCGTTGCCGGTTCACCTGACGGTGTGATCATGGTTGAAGCTGGAGCCAACCAGCTGCCTGAGCAAGATGTTATTGAAGCGATTGACTTCGGTTATGAGGTTGTTCGTGACATCATCCAGGCTCAGAAAGACATCTTGGCGGAGTTAGGTGTTGAGCAAGTGACTCTGCCTAGCCCAGAAACAGATTCAACTCTGACAAACTTTTTGTCAGAGAAAGCAACCGATGGCATCAAAGATATCCTGAAAGAATTTGAGCTTGCCAAGCCAGAAAGGGATGAAAAACTGGATGCACTAAAAGCTCACATCAGCGAACAGCTGGATGAGCTGGATGACGAGGATCCCATTAAAGTAGCTGTCACAGAAGATGGCAAAGCGTTTGGCAATGCCTATAAAGGCTTAACCAAAAAGTTGATGCGCGCTCAAATCCTTGAAGAGAGGGTTAGGGTCGATGGTCGTAAACTCGATGAAGTGAGACCCATTAGCTGCCGCACAAAGGTGCTACCCAGTCGGGTTCACGGTACAGGACTATTCAAACGGGGCCTTACCCAGGTTATGTCTGTAGTTACTCTGGGCACTCCAGGGGATGCCCAGATGACGGATGACCTGCATCCTGATGAAGAGAAACGCTATCTGCACCATTACAACTTCCCTCCTTACTCCGTTGGTGAAACTCGCCCCATGCGTTCACCAGGACGTCGAGAGGTTGGTCACGGAGCACTAGCCGAACGCGCATTGCTGCCTGTCCTACCATCCATGGGCGACTTCCCCTATGTGATTCGGGTTGTGTCTGAGGTTTTGTCCTCCAACGGCTCAACCTCCATGGGCTCGGTATGTGGTTCCACCCTATCCTTAATGGATGCTGGGGTGCCGCTATCAAAGCCGGTAAGCGGTGCTGCAATGGGTCTAATTAAAGAAGGCGATGAAGTCCGCATTTTGACCGATATTCAGGGTATCGAAGATTTTCTCGGCGATATGGACTTTAAGGTTGCCGGTACTGACAGTGGCATTACAGCATTGCAGATGGATATGAAGATTACGGGTCTATCCGTAGAGACCATTGCAGATGCAATCAACCAGGCTAAGCCTGCTAGATTACATATCCTCTCCAAGATGCTGGAGGCGATCAATGCCCCACGCACTGAGCTATCACCCTATGCGCCTAGACTTCTAAGCTTCAAGATTAACCCCGAAATGATCGGCATGGTCATTGGCCCTGGCGGTAAGCAAATCAAGAGCATTACCGATGAAACCGGAGCCAAGGTTGATATTGCAGATGATGGCACCATTACCGTGTCCTCAGTGGATGGAGCAGCTGCAGAGCGGGCTCAGGCCATTATCGAAGGCATCACCTTCAAGCCTTCGGCTGGCGATGTATATGTGGGTAAGGTCACTCGCATCATTCCCATCGGCGCGTTCGTCGAATATCGACCTGGCAAGGAGGGCATGATCCACATCTCCCAATTGGCAGACTACCGCGTCAATAAGGTCGAAGATGAGGTAACCGTCGGTGAGGAAGTGCTAATCAAAATTCGGGAAATTGATGGCCGTGGCCGTGTCAATCTCACACGTCTTAATATCCATCCAGATGAAGCGGCAAAAGCGCGTGAAACAGCTGGCTTAGCACCGGAATAACCCCCTTTCGTATGGACTAACATCGTATGGACTAATAGTTGATGCACGTGAGGCCTGGCAAGCATCTGCCAGGCCTCATATGTTTTTATCGATGATGTCCCCTATCTTTTTTGCAATCTATTGACCTGATTTGCACTGGGTTCAGGTTTCTCGGTAGGATGCTGGATGCAATATTGAGAGCAAAATTAAACACCCGTGCGAAGAATTGTTATCGCTGGTAATTGGAAGATGCATAAAACCCAGGCAGATAGTCTGGCGTTTTTGAATGGTTTTTTGCCTCAGCTAGAGGCCACCCCTGAGGAGCGAGAAGTTATTCTATGTGCTCCTTTCACGGCCCTGACCACACTTTCGAAAACACTCCATGGTTCACGGGTGATGATAGGGGCTCAGAATATCCACTGGGAATCTTCTGGTGCCTATACCGGAGAAATTTCTGGGGAAATGCTGACGGAAATCGGTGTGCGCTATGTCGTTGTTGGTCATAGTGAGCGCCGTGAGTATTTTGGGGACACCGATGAAACGGTTAATTTACGGTTGAAAGCGGCTCAAGCTGCTGGACTTACCCCCATTCTCTGTGTTGGTGAAACCAAACAGCAACGCGACGCAGGTGACACAGAAACCCACGTGGTTAACCAAATCGAAAAGGGGTTGATGGGGGTTGATCAAAGCAAATTGATTATTGCCTATGAGCCAATTTGGGCCATTGGAACTGGAGATACCTGTGCCTCAGAGGAGGCTAACCGTGTGTGCTGGCTCATTCGCTCCCAACTGGCAAATAAAGACGTGCCCATCCAGTATGGTGGCTCGGTCAAACCAGGAAATGTGGATGAAATTATGGCCCAACCTGACATTGATGGTGCCTTAGTGGGTGGAGCAAGTCTAGACCCTCAGAATTTTGCACGCATTATCAATTATCAATAACGCACATACCGCAGCTATCTATCTGGTGAGCTTAAATCATGGGTAATGGGCTCTAATTTATTATTGCTGATAGGATAATCATCTTCATGCATGCAGTAATGGGCATGGACGTAGATGCGATCGCGACCCTGTTGCTTAGCATGATAGAGCGCTAAATCAGCAGCTTGGAGCAGGTCTTGGGACGCGAGGTGACGTCCAGGGATAACGGTGGCAATTCCCATAGTTAACGTCACGTCCTCAGCAATGCCAGACGTTGCGTGGGGAATCGCTGCTTTAGCAAGCAGACCCTTTATGGCAAGGGCAACGCTATGGCCACCACCCGTGTCAGTGTTGGGCAAAATCACGGCAAATTCTTCCCCCCCATAACGAGCCACCAAATCTGCAGGGCGACGGATACAACGAGTCAGAATATCACTAACTTTAGCTAAGCAAATATCTCCCGTCGGGTGGCCATAGTAATCGTTGTACCGCTTGAAATAGTCAATATCACACAAAATCAGGGTGAGCGGCTTTTGATCCCGTGCTAGCCGCTGCCATTCGGCATCAAAATAGCGATCAAATCGTCGCCGATTAGCCAGCCCTGTAAGGCTATCGGTTAATGCCAGGGATTGTAAATCTTGGTTTTCTCGCCTTAGCTGTTCGTACGAAAGGCTGTGATGCAGTGCGATCGCAATCTCATCCACTAGGACTTTTGCGTGTTCTAACTCATCCTTCGTCCAAATATTCGCCTGATCTTTGCGACCAATCGCAACTATGCCCCAAGGTTTATCCAGTGTTTGTGTCTGCCGCTTATGAGGCAAGTGTATTGGCCCTAATAGCCAAGACCCAGGGAATTGACTAAGCCACTGCTGATGTACTGGCAACTGGAGAACAGATTGGTCATTAACCATGATGGGAAACGGCTGCTCTAGCTTTGCAATCACACTCTCTAACCCGAGATAATCATTCAAAGCATTCGTTTGATGGGCATTACTCGTTGAACAGAGTGATGACTCTACAGACTGCCAACAGCCTGGAGCATTTTCAAGAAGAAATATGCTGTCTGCCTGAAAAAAGTCCATCAGCGACTGTACAACAGTTTTATAGATATCATTGATTGATAAAACTTGTCGGATCCGCCGAATGGTTTCCCGTAAGTCAATCTGTTGTTGTATCTGCCGTTGAAGCTGCTGAGCATGATCTACAGCATCTTCAGGATCAGAGAAGCAAGCCATCCTTGAGGAAGGTTCGAGGGATTGATGAAATTGCCCAATAGAGGCAGAAACTGTATGCCAAAATGAACACCATCCCGGCTCATCACACACTGAAGACTTCACAGGTAGCAGTGTCTGTAGCTGAGATGATTTTTTACTGAAAGACCTGTGGTACATAGGATGCCCAGGAATAAAGGAAGTGCAATCAGTGACAACACCCGTCAATGCTTACTAGGCTTAATGTGCCACTCGCTTTGGTGAGCACTTCATCCAGAAGACGTGCAATGTCGTCATTGGGTTAAAACACCAGGTAACATAGCCATCCAGCCCCCAAATGCATTTCTCAACCGCACATGCGTAGGTTTTTCGAGAACATGCAAAAGCGCATAGTCTACAGGCGTAGATACATCAGGATAATGATGAAATTGTCAAAATACAACACACAAACCAACTGCTAAAAGCTAGCTACAGAAGGAAATCGCCAGTTTTCGGACTGCTCTTTCTGACTCAACAGCTACCCTTGCTAGCTGCACTTTACAACACAACTCATCTATAAGTATCAAGCCCTATTCAAAGAACTTCTATCGTAGAAAGACTGAAATCAATCGTGATAGCCGCTACAGATTGCTAAACCTACACACTAAAAACCATTGATACAACAGACAAAAAAAGAAGTTAATTACAGTTATTAAGAATCGTAAATTTAGCCGGACACACTGCATCCAAAATATTTTTTGCCCGAATGTTGCTGCATGCCCATGCTTGGCAACGCAACCTGTTTCAAAAAAAGTGTCACACTCTAACGATTACAGATCGTTAGAGTTTTAAAAAATGGTCGAGACCAGCCACTAAGGAGGGGGGCCAACGTCGTACTTTTTTGACCCACTTTAAATCGGCATAGCGACGATCAAGGCCTCTTGCAGCGGCCCACTGACTCTCAGCTTCTCCCCAGTTCCCCGTTTCCCACAATGCAGCTGTCAAGGCAGCACGCACATCTGCATAGTTGGGATATTTACGCGCAAGGCTTTTGAGTACTTGCACTGACTTGGCCCGTTCACCTACTTCAAACAGTGCAATTCCGTAGTTGGCATACCCTAACGAAAAACTCGGTTGAATCGTAATCGACTTTTCGTAGTCTTTAAGCGCAGCTTTCCAATCCCCCTGAGCGCCTTTAGCATTACCACGATTGTTGTAAGCCGCTGGATCGTCAGGGGAGAGCTTGAGGAGCCGATTATAGTCATCAATGGCTGCTTGCCAATTCCCCACAGCTTCATAGGCCGCGCCTCGGTTGAGATACGGATCAGGTTGCAATGGGTCTAAGGCAATGGCCTGGTCGTAATCGTGAATTGCATCCTGAAGTTTGTTTTGACTGACTCGCACATTGCCACGGTTGCTCCACACAGCAGGTTCATCAGGTAATGCTTCAACCAGTTGCGTCCATACCACTTCCGCTAGGTCAAATTTACCTTGACGGGTCAAATCAAAAGCCTGATGGCGTAAACCATTAATATCAGCCTGGGAGCCCCCTACCGGCCCTGCCAACGCTGGTAATAACGATAGAGGAGTGAAGCTGAGACATAGCCCCAGGACAACTGCAATTAACCAACGCATAGTGTGCCAAGAAGTTTCTCTCTATAGCTTAGGTGGATTGCTCGACACTTGCTAGGTAGATCCAACCGTTCATGGGTACCCGGTGGTGGCACTATTGCAACGTGATCCAGTCGTGCTCAACCCGAGCAATTAACCCACCTGGAAACGGATCGGTCTGGGTGCGGTTAGGGGCATCGGCTAAGGCTACGAGTTTTTCAATATGGTCAAAGGTTGGCTGCTGAGGCAACACCCTTTGCAACAACCGACGAACGACTCGACGCTGTAGTGCTAAAGGGGCAGCTCGCAATAGTAATCGACGCATACGCCAGCCATTCTGGTCCATCCGATTAATCACCTCGCTGTAGAGTTGCTGAGATTGCGCTTCTAGATAAGTCACCTCAGCAGTAAAAATTTCGGCGGTTTGGGCCAGGGTGGTTTCGACATTGGGATTAAAGTGCGATCGCAAATAAGGCATCAGCTCTTGACGAATGCGATTGCGACGATAGTGCAGGTTCTCGTTAGAAGCATCTTGCCAGACAGGTAGCGCCAGTTCTCGACAGAACAGCCCCGTCTCTTGACGAGTCAGCTGTAGTAACGGTCGAGTTACATAAACATCCTGGTGGGTAATACTGAGAGGCCGCTGCCAGCTCAATGCCTGCACCCCATCAGCACCACTGCCCCGCAACAGGTTATAAAGCACAGTTTCAGCTCGATCAGTTGCCGTATGTCCTGTAACCACATGGCAATAGCTATGGGTGCTAGCCAACTCTGCAAATATGCCGTAGCGCCAACTGCGGGCAGCAGCTTCTGTTTTCGGTAGTTCTGGGGCTGTCGCCACAAAATAAGGGAGTTGCCACTGCCGAACAAGTTTTGCCACATGGGCAGCGTTATCAGCAGAGTCAGATCGCCAGCCATGATCACAGTGCACGACTGCCAGCTGCCAATTCCATTTTGGCTGTAGGTCTAACAATAGCTTCGCCAAACACAAAGAATCCTGCCCTCCAGACACTCCCATTAAAATGGCTGTGTCTTTAGGAAGCAGGGACGTTGTCTTAAGTAAAGTATGAATCTTGGCGTGAATGGCAGTCCAAGGCATGGCAGGTCAGCGGTGAATTGTAAATCACAAACAGCTCTATAGGGGCGGCCAAGACATTGGCACGAGAAGCAAGGTGACCAGGGGCAATCACTGCTAGCAACGCAACCGTAGCAGCCAGGGTCAAGGTAGAGCGGGGCTTAAACATATCTAAAAACCTCATTTTGATAAAAGCCGTGCCCACCGAAAAGCCACAGGATGTAACCGTCAGTTACAGAAACATTAGTAGTAAACCACCAATAATCTTGTCGTCACCCAAAAATTCAGACGACTTAAGATGTACTGAATAAACAACAAATATCTAGATATCCTAATTTTTCAAGAAGTAACGCCCTATATTTGCCCCATTCCAGGCAAGCTTCACTCTTAAATACACCTGAAAAGGAATAGATGAGAACGAATCAAACATAATATGTGTCGAGTTCAACCTTATGACCCATTCAATAGCAATGTGACAATCAATATCGAAAACCCTGAGGGCAATCCAAACATGCGCTGATTAGAAAGAGGTTTGGGCTCTATAGTGGTTTATGCTCTTCGGTGACCACTGAGTGGTCGATTTTTTATCTGTAGTTAAAGGCGTCCTAGAAGCACTCTTAGCCAACTCGAATATGGATAACGGCGCAGGCAAAAATATAACCAATCAAGAGGTTTTCGATAGTCCTCTCCAGCCAGACGAGCCTACTAATACTGATACATCTGAGCAGTCGAATATGTCTGAGCAGACATCGCAGCTAGACCCTGCAACGTCAGTCACGGCTGATCATGAGGCTGATCAAACTAGCCGCTCCGCGCTGTCTGCACGGTTAAAGAGAACGCAAAATGTAGAACTCTATGTATTTGAAGAGGAAAATAATGACGAGGGTGACGCCTTGGTCGATGTATCGTCTTTAGACCTAGAGGTAGACCAGTCAGAAAGCGTCTCTAAACAGCAGGTTACCTTTAAGAGCGAGCAAGGGCGACTATTACTGATGCTGTCTCCCGCAGCGGAGAAAAAGTTCACCCCGGTGGAGTGGGACGAGTTATGTCAACAGCTTTCTCGCCGTCTTAACTCTGAAAATCGTTTCTTTCAACCCAATACAACGGTGCATCTAATTGCCCGTGATCGACTGCTCGATAATCGTCAGCTGCAAGAACTTGATGAGCTATTGCAAACGGCTCAGCTAAGGATGAAGCGTATTTATACGCAGCGGCGACAGACGGCGGTTGCGGCGGCCACAGCAGGCTATTCCGTAGATCAGCAAACCTTAGAACATCTGACTGATTCCCGGGATCCAGGGAAAGCGCTGGAAACGCCTCTCTACATACAGTTGACCGTGCGCTCTGGAACTGAAATTCGACATCCAGGTTCCATTGTCGTTTTAGGTGATGTGAATCCGGGGGGATCCTTGATCGCCGCAGGCGATATTTTTGTTTGGGGTCGTCTGCGGGGTATAGCCCATGCCGGTTCAGATGGTAATTCAGATTGCCGAATTATGGCATTGCACATGCAACCAACACAGCTACGCATTGCCGATAAGGTGGCTCGGGCACCGGCAAAACCACCGGCCTTATATCAGCCAGAAGTTGCTTACATTAGCAATGAAGAAATTCGGATTGCGATCGCATCCGAATTTGCCCAGATTCACCTCAATGTCCCTTGAAAAGAGGGTTCCAGCACAGACTCAAGCACTTGCATAGGGCGATCCACAAAAATTCCCTGGAGAATTTCCCATAAAATTTGCCACAACGTGCGATTATTGCCCTACTTGAGCCCTACCCTTCGCGCACACCGTCCTCAATCGCCCATTTAATTCATGGCTATGAACCGCATTATTGTCATTACCTCCGGTAAGGGAGGCGTTGGGAAAACCACCTGCACGGCCAACCTGGGAATGGCCCTAGCCAAGTCAGGTAAACGCGTCGTAGTAATTGATGCTGACTTTGGGTTACGTAACCTAGATCTACTGCTGGGCCTAGAAAATCGCATCGTTTATACAGCCCTAGACGTACTGGCTGGTGAATGCCGCCTCGATCAGGCACTGGTCAAAGATAAACGTCAGCCGAATTTAGCCCTGCTACCTGCTGCTCAGAATCGCTCTAAGGAATCCATTACCCCAGAGCAGATGAAAAAACTGGTCAGAGCCCTGACCAAGGCCTACAACTTTGTATTAATCGATAGCCCTGCTGGAATTGAGATGGGTTTTCGCAATGCGATCGCAGCAGCCCGCGAAGCCATTATTGTCACCACGCCTGAAATCTCTGCCGTCCGTGATGCTGACCGGGTAATTGGTCTTTTAGAAGCCAATGACGTTAAGGCAATGCGACTGATTATCAATCGACTAAAGCCGTCCATGGTGGAAGCTGAGCAAATGATGTCGGTGAAGGATGTGCAAGATATTTTGGCAGTGCCACTGCTAGGGGTCATTCCCGATGATGAGCAGGTGGTAGTCTCAACTAATAATGGGGAACCCCTCATCCTAAGTAAGGATCTTTCTCAAGCAGGTACTGCTGTTTCCAACATTGCTCGTCGTCTACAAGGAGAAAAAGTCCCACTCATGGATCTGAGTGTGCCAAAGGATAGCTTTTTAAAAAAATTACGTCAGTTATTTAACTAGTTTTTTATTCAAACGGTTGATGGACAGCGACCGTTGATTTTGCCATCCGCCTCATCGGAAACGATCATGATTAGTGAATTCCTAGAAAGACTCTTTGGAACCCCTGAACCGGTTAGCCGTGACACGGCTAAACAGCGCCTTCGGCTTGTTTTGGCCCATGACAGATCTGACATCTCACCCCAAAACTTAGAAAAGCTGCGCAAAGAAATCTTAGAGGTCGTTTCGCGTTATGTAGAGATCGATTTTGATGGTCTGGAATTCTCTCTAGAGTCAGACCAGCGGGTAACGGCATTGATGGCCAATTTACCAATCCGACGCATACGGCCTAATCCACTAGAGCCCGATAGTCCGGTAGAGGCAACCAAGGAGCCTAATCTTGAACTCGAAGATACTGCCATTGATCTAGATCAGGTGGTTGAGGAGGCCTCAGAAACGGCTGACATTCCCTTGGATTAATTGGATGATCGCCATTGACGATTGTATTCGTAGATTGCGATCGCACCCGCCGTCTGCACATTTAATGATTCCACTCGTCCATATTGGGGGATGGTTAGAGTCACATCACACATAGCAGCAATATCAGCTGGAATGCCCGTTAATTCACGGCCCAATATTAACAAGGTTTTTGCCGGAAACATGTAGTCTGTCAACGTTTGGACTGAACCGCCTACCGTCAGAGCAACACGGACATAGCCATTCTGCTGAGCTAACCATTGGTCCAGCTGTTCTGGTGGACAATACTCTAATGGTTGCCAACGCTGTGCAGATGCCGAAATTTTACGAAACTCCCAGGAAACATCAGGGGCAGGCAGAATCAGCCGGTTCACCCCTAACACTTCACAGGTACGACACAAGGCAGCCTGATTCGTAGTGTTCTCGATCAGTGATGCACATACAACCAAGTCCAGAACTGATTTAGGTACATGCCCCTTATGCTTGTGGGTCATGGGCACTCTCCACTAAACCCCATAGTTAGGGGCATAGTTAGGGACGAATGCCTAATCCCCTGGCACAAGCTCCACGTTTAATTCATTGACAACACGGCGGCGTAGCTCTTTAGATTCTTCACGAGGCATCAGATCAAACACCTCCCTAAAAACATCATCGACCTCTTCATAGGTAACGGCACCAGTCTGGTCAAAGCGCACTTTACCACTACCATCTAGCACCAGAGTTTGAGGAACTGAACCTTTGAAGTAATACCCTGACTCATTAGGCGAAAATGAATCTTTTAACGGCACAGCATCAGCCATCACAGGTACAAAATTAGCGACCCTGCCATAGGGAGCCTGTAGCTGTGAAATGACAAACGAATATTCTTTGCAGTCGCTGCTGTCATCGACATAGAAAAACAGCAGCGTTGGCTTTTCTTGCTTGAGGGACTGCGCCAAGTTGACACGGGGGGGCACAATGGCTCCATTTCCCGCATAGAGGGCAAAAATATTGCCGTCATATCTATCGTCAGTGAGGCTCGCCCAAGCGTGACCAGGATTGCACAAGGTGGGGATGAGGAAAGTTGCGATCGCAATACCAAACACCACCCAACGCTTTATTAAAGAATGATTGACAACTGCTCTCAACTGTCTAATCACAAAACTGCCCATAACATCCTGGTTTTAATGCCTACACTATTACCATTACGCCACAGAACGGACACTATCTCCCACAGCAGCTATAGGAAGAACACCACTAACTACCTCGAAAACTTTCAATTACAGTCAGCAATTCACCCTTGGCTTCAGAGTACGCTTGCGCAGTTGTCCAACCAACCACCTGAAAATAGCTGTTTTCCCCCTCAACTGTTGTGTGTAAGTACGTCACAGCTTGATTGTCCACATTCCCTTGGATTTCATACTGCACAGCATTAAGGCCATTCAGCGAGGTAACATTTGTCGCTTTATCAGGCTGTTTCTGGCTCAACCCTCTATCAAAAAAACTTAGATACTGGAGGGCATGATTACCCAAGGGAAACCCATCCAATTCAGACTTTTTAGGATCGGCCAAGACCATGACATACATCGTCCGATCTTCGTGGGCAACATATAAGTCAGCATCAGGACGCAACGTCTGGACATCAACCCATCCCGCAGGAAGCGTTAGCTGCACATCACTCTCTTCGTTTTTCAATAGCGTCTGACCATTGGACAAGTTTTGCATCGAAATCGCATTGATGACATCTTTAGTGCGCTCACCCACGCGGTTACAGCTGGTGAGACCGAGCAATAAACATGTTGAAAGCACGAGTGCTGAAAATGATTTCACTCTACCCTGACGTCCCTGAAGATCAAATCTAAAAACCATTGATTTACACCAGTTTCGCAGCATTTTTGGCATTTTACAGCGTTCGTCCCATCATTAGAACAGAGGCTTATAACTATCTCCATGCTCACAACAGGAGAAACAAAATGAAGGCCAAGCATCAAGACACTTACTAGGAATATCTTGACTTAACGTGCTAGATACCCATTAGCCAAAGCATAGACCACATCTGGCTAAAATCTTGAGTTTCTAACACCAAAAACCACAGTGATTAATTCAGAGCATCCGTGAATTACAGTTTCCCAAACCCCAAGGTTATCGCTTTGACCTATGCTGGACTATGGAAATTTCTTCATAAAAATTAGAGACCATGCTTAGAGCTGGAATCGTCGGGCTCCCCAATGTAGGTAAATCAACCCTTTTCAACGCACTAGTTGAAAACGCAAAAGCCCAAGCAGCGAACTTCCCGTTCTGCACCATTGAACCCAATGTTGGCGTGGTGGCAGTGCCCGATGCTCGTTTAGCTGTCTTGACCGAAATTTCCAAATCAGAAAACACGATTCCAGCACGCATAGAATTTGTAGACATTGCTGGCCTTGTCAAAGGCGCAAGTAAAGGTGAAGGCCTCGGCAACCAGTTTTTGGCTAACATCCGTGAAGTAGACGCCATTGTCCATGTAGTGCGTTGTTTTGAAAATGACGACATTATTCACGTTGATGGCTCAATTGACCCGCTGCGCGATGCCGAAATTATTAACTTGGAACTGGCCCTGGCTGACCTAGAGCAAATTGAACGCCGCATGGAGCGCGTTCGTAAACAAGCACGGAGAGATCCAGAAGCCCAAGCGGAACTGGCTGTGCTTGAAAAAATTCAGCCTGTGCTAGCCGAAGGGAAATCAGCACGCCTTGTGGAGCTAGAAGACGACGAAGAACTACTCATTAAGTCCTTAGGTTTTTTAACCCGCAAACCCATTATCTATGGGGCGAACGTATCAGAAGATGAACTTGCCGAGGGCAATGACTGGGTTGAGCAAATTAAAACCCTGGCAGCAAAAGAAAATGCACAGGTAGTCACCATCTCCGCTCAAGTCGAAGCAGAGCTCCTAGAGCTGCCAGAAGATGAACGCATCGACTTTCTAGAAGCACTTGGAGTGGAAGAAGGGGGACTCAAATCCCTCATTCGAGCCACCTACGATTTGCTCGGGTTACGCACATATTTCACCACTGGCCCCCAAGAGTCCCGTGCTTGGACGATCAACGCAGGCATGTCTGCCCCTCAAGCAGCAGGTGTTATCCACAGCGATTTCGAACGGGGCTTTATTCGGGCTGAAACGATTGCTTACAAGGACCTGGTAGAACACGGCTCTATGAACGCTGCCAAAGAGAAAGGCCTATTGCGCAGTGAAGGTAAGGACTACGTGGTGCAAGAAGGGGATGTCATGCTCTTTAGATTTAATGTTTAGGCCATGGTGAATGCGGAGAAGACTGTGCCATCAAGATTGCATCTCAAGCGCCCATGCCTATTAGTGGCAGATTTGGAACAGTCCCTCAGACTATATCGTGACTGTTTGGGCTTCCAACTCGACTATGTAGGCAAGGCGGATGCTGATTCCTATCTATACTCAGCATTTCAGCTGCCAGCAACCGCACAGCTGCGGTTCGCAGCCCTGAGCACAGAGGAAGAGCCCCGCGCCTTGGCACTCACGGAGGTTAAAGGCAGCTGTTTGCCACCAGCTCCTGTGCCTCACCGTGGCGCTACCGTCATTCGCATTCCCTCCTTGGCTGCCGCCTTGCCCCAGATCCAGTCCTTGGGTTTAACACCCATTAAAGCGAGTTCCTTTAACACCCCTCCCGACCTCAAATTTACAGAACAGGCCGTTTGTGACTTTGATGGCCATTTACTAGTCCTTTACGAAGTGCAACGGATCTCTGAAACTTAGGTCTACTGCCCTGGCGACGATCCCACGAATTTATCAGAAAAAATCTATTCCCAAAGGCTGTCCATCCATGGCAGATCCGATTAGAATCTGTCCAACGCCTTATACGTTGGCTCGAATACTGTTGTGGCAAATCGGTTTCTGAAATCTCCGTTGACAATCCCTTATTGGGCCGCCCTCTCACTGATGATGAACGGGGTATTATTTATTGCGCTGCTAGTCATTTGGCAGGACAAATCTGGCGGCGGTGACCCAACAGTCCTGCCGCAGGCGAATGCCGCCTATGCCACTGATCCGACATCTGCCATTGAACCAGCAGCACTAGAGACTCAACCGAATCGACGGCGTCTGAGTTACCAACAGTGGGTCAGCCTGTTGGGGCAAGAAATTGAGACCATGGCTGATAAAAACCCAGATCACCTGACTATTTTGCTAGGTGACTCGCTGAGTTTGTGGTTTCCAGCAGAATTGTTGCCTGGGCGTCGGATATGGATGAATCAGGGGATTTCCGGCGAAAAAACCTACACCCTACTGTCACGTCTACACCTGCTTGATGTTGCCAATGTCGACACCATCTTTTTGATGATTGGTATTAATGATCTGATCTGGGGCCAAAGCGATCAAGATGTCCTGAACAACTATCGCGACATCATGGACTATCTGGCCACCAATCATCCTGATACCCAAGTGGTCGTTCAGTCCATATTGCCCCATGGCGCAGAAACCGCCACCTGGGAAAGCCGTCATCTGTTACTCGAACTGCCCAACGAACGGATTCGAGCCATGAATCAGTCCTTAGAAAACATCGCAGATGATTACGATGCTTACTATCTGGAACTGTATCCGATTTTCTCCAACGGTGAGGGCAAACTGAGACCGGATTTAACGACCGATGGCCTACACCTGAACCGAGAAGGGTATTTGGTGTGGCGTGCTGCGATCTCACTTTATAGTCAACTGGAATTGCCATAGGTGAGAAAGGGAATGGGCAAAGACCCCAGTTTGAGACCCCAACATAAACTTTGAAGGGTATTAAAAGCTTTGGCCACTCAAGCATTGAAATTTATCTCTACTCTCTAGTCCCCACTCCCTATTCTCTAGTCCCCACTCCCTATTCCCCTTTTCGGTAGACTAGGTACATTCGCTGCATCTTTGTAAAACCAATGGATACCAGAGCATTTCGCCGTAGTCTCAACAAATCCGATAACTACTACCGCAATCAAGGCTTTGGAGAAAAAGAGCAAATTGCGGTTCAAATGGATGACGAATACCAAAGCGACCTCATTCAAACTATCCGCAACCAGGGTTATACCTACACTCAAGGCGATGTAACGATTAAGCTTGCTAAAGATTTTGGTTTTTGCTGGGGCGTAGAACGCTCCATTGCCATGGCCTATGAAGCTCGCCAGCATTTTCCAAACCAGCGTATTTGGATTACTAACGAGATCATCCATAATCCCGGTGTCAATGAACGTCTCCAGGAAATGAACGTTCAGTTTATCCAGGTCATCGACGGCACAAAAGATTTTTCAGGCGTTGAGCAGGGTGATGTGGTAATTTTGCCCGCCTTTGGAGCCAGTGTTGACGAAATGAAGCTCCTCAACGAGCTTAACTGCACCATTGTCGATACCACTTGTCCCTGGGTATCTAAGGTCTGGACGTCCGTAGAGAAGCATAAAAAACAAGCATTTACCTCCATAATCCATGGCAAGTACCAGCATGAAGAGACCGTAGCCACCAAATCCTTCGCAAATACATACCTGGTGGTTCTCAACCTGGACGAAGCACAGTACGTTGCTAACTACATTCTTAACAGCGGCAATTCTCCAGAGGAAAGGCTGCGCAAACGCACCGAGTTTCTGGATAAATTTGCCAATGCCTATTCACAAGGTTTCGATCCTGACCAAGATTTAGGCGCTGTGGGCGTTGCCAATCAAACCACCATGCTCAAAGGAGAAACCGAACAAATTGGCAAACTGCTAGAACGCACCATGCTGAAAAAGTATGGCCCTCAAGCCATTAATGAGCATTTTTCCAGCTTTAACACCATCTGTGACGCCACTCAAGAACGGCAAGACGCCATGTTTGAGTTAGTCGATATGGACATGGATCTGATGGTGGTGATTGGTGGTTTCAATTCATCGAATACGACCCATCTACAAGAAATTGCCATTGAGCGTGACATTCCGTCGTATCACATCGATGGTCCCCAGCGCTTAGGGCCTGGCAACCAGATCGAGCATCAGCCACTCCATCAAACCCCAACCGTTTCTAAAGATTGGTTGCCCACTGGCAAAATTGTGATCGGCATTACCTCAGGTGCATCAACCCCTGATAAGTCAGTGGCACAGGTCATTCAACGCATATTTCAACTCAAAGCAGAGCAACCAGCTCCTGTCGTTGCACAACCATCCGTCTAAGGGATTAGCTGCGGTGAATAAGCTAACCCTTTGAGTAATAGGTTACCTATGAGTTCCAATCGTACTCCTGGTGCAAGCAACAGGGACACCGAAAGGGAGCAAATCAAAGCTAGGCGTTCTAAGTGGCGTCACACCAGTGATTTTCCCTAAAATGGAAAGATGGGTATACCAGATTATTCCCATTTTCTCATTGAGGGGCAGATATGGGTCTTATTGTTGCTTACCCGTTCAATTTAATGCTTCGACATTAAAACCTATCGGCAGCCTCTGGGGGGCAGTCCATGCTTTTTAAAGAGCAATTTCATGATTCATACGCAGACATCCCAGCCCACTCTTATGTCTCGATTTATACTTTTCAATACCCTTGGCAGTGCTTCAGTAGGCACACGGGTGCCATTACATCCGAAAATCATTAATTCTTTTAGGTAGACTTAGCTGACAATATGTAAGTTCCTGATTGAGTTCCTGGTGACTATGGTTCGTACAGATATCCAGAACGCCCAACACGTCTTATACGATTTCTTTCTCTACAGTGTCCAAACGGAACCTGTTGACGTTGTTTTGGCCACATTTCGTCGTCTTTTTGTGGATTACACAGAATCATCCACTGAATCAGAGCTTCCTGTCGCCCTATATTCTATAGTCATTGCGAACAGCGAACAGCAGTTTCTATTTACCCTCAAACGGGTTTGCTACATCCTAATTAACAACTGGGGCATTCAACGCCAACCAGACGCCATCCGCGCTCTGATCAAGATGTTTGATGACCAAGTTTTAATGCGTCCTGGGTTTTCGCTAATCCTCAAGCGACTGCGCATTTGGATGCGGAACTTTATTACCAGTCAAGACTTTCATGATCTGAAACTGTTTGCAGCCCGCTACGAACAGCATGAACATTGGAGCAATCGATATACATCCTATTTATTGGCTCCTCAGTATCTAAATCTAGAGAACCCATTAGAACAACGCGAAGCCGCTCGTCACTTATCGTCACAGCTGAAGTCAAAGTTTCGCTTTGATCTGGCAATGTATACAGCCAAATCCCAGATGGAGTCTCCGCCCACAACAATCGATAACCCAACGGTATTAGGCGAAGCTGCCATTAATTTGATCAAGATGCTGCTGTTGCAGCCAGGTCGTTTTGGCTATGAGAACCTGGCAAATTTGTTGCGTAAACAATGCCAGCAGCTGACTTACTGGGAATTTAAACGGGCGTTATTGCACTATCTAGCCTATGCACTCCCCAATACCCCCATTACTCGCGCCCTCAAAGACAAATTACCCGACTCTGTTTTGACAATTTACAGGCACAATAACTCGGAGTTATTAACAGAAGCTCTGATTTTACGTACCTGCAAACGAGTCATTGACATTCTTACCTGTGAAGATGGGGTACAACCGTCCAAATTCTTTAGTATGTTCCTAGCCCAAGGAAACCCACTGGTGCTAGTCATTTTATTGCTCAAAATTGCCCTATTTTGTCCCAATGTACAATCTCATCTAGAGCTTCGTATTGCTAGCTTAATTCGATATTACGAAACCTATTCAGAAGAAGACTGTCGCTGGGTCATCAACTTTTTTGAGGTATTTCGCATTACGTTTGCAGTCTATGCAAGCGGCACTCTTTACAACTTAGTGCAGATCTCCACAGACGATGCGACTGTGCCGCCCCTCAGTACCTATCGGATTTTTTCACAACTGCGAGATCAGCATCTGAACTTTAACCAAGTTGCAGCAGAGCTTGAACAGCGCATCATGGAGGACGAGACCTTACAACAACACTTGGTAGCCCAAACTCCACTAGAAATCGCAACTATGCCTCCCACCATGCAGGACGCGATCGCAAGTTAGTCTTGCTGGCGGGCAAACTGATAGGCCCCATTCATGGAAAGTGCGATCGCAACTATCAACAACACAGGAATCGAGTACCAAGGAAACTCATTCAGGGGTTGATACGCTACAGCCCGTAAGCCAATGGTTGTATAGGTGAGGGGCAGCAGATAAACAATGCCCTTTAGCACAGCGGGCAGCGTAGATGGGTCAAAAAATGTCGCCCCCAGAAATGACATCGGTACAATCAAAAAATTGTTAAAGAGTCCAACGCTCTCCAAGGACTTAACATTTAAGCCAACAATTACCCCTAAACCAGCAAACACCGCACAATTCAGCACTAGCAGCAATAAAAACAGTGGGTGCAAGAAACTCCATACATCACGGGTAAACAGGATGGCCACCAAAATCACTGAGCCAGCCGTTAACAAACCACGTACTATCCCTGCCAACATCTTTCCCAAATGCATCGCTAGAGGATGAATGGGAAACAGCAGCATTTCCTCAAAATTTTTCGTAAACAGTCGCTCACCACAAATCGAGAACGTGGTTCCACCAAAGCTAATCACCATGGATGATAGCGCCACCATACCAGGCAGAATAAATTCTAAATAGCTATCCCCTACGGGGGGGCGGGCAGCTTGGTCGAGAGAACTCCCCAACCCCAACCCAAACGCCAAAATATAGATAAGGGGAGACACCAACCCTGATGCCGCCACTTGGGGAATCCGCACCCGCAAATCCAACCAGTCCCCCCAAAAAATGGTCCAACTGTCTGCAAACAGGGTCTGTAGTGTGCGAGCTCGGAATATTTTCACAGCTTATAAATCCGAAATCTTAAATGTGTCTTTATTATCAATGGTTACGGTGCCATTTTCCCCATATATTCATTACGTATCTATATTGACCTTATTGACCTTACTCAAGAAATTCTATAAATTTTTTCCACCAAATAAATAATTCACCATATTTGATGATTGTTCTTTGTTACTACCACTAGATATGGTGTTTTCCTGGGAAGAAAACAGTGAAGCTAGAAATCCTTTAATCGTCATGGGATGTAGCAGATTTAGACAGCCACATTTAAACTCTGAAGAACTATTACGCTTCCTCACAAAGAATGTAAACAACGTCATTTACAGTGATAAATTTGTGAGCGATAAGGTTGAGAGATAATATTTCCATGTCTGAAGAAATTACTGGCAAAACTCCGATCTTTGGTGGCAGTACTGGTGGCCTACTTTCCGCTGCTGAGCGGGAAGAAAAGTACGTTATCACCTGGAGCAGCAAAAAGGAACAGCCCTTTGAGATGCCCACTGGTGGTGTAGCTATCATGAACACAGGCGAGAATATGCTTTATCTAGCTCGCAAAGAGCAGTGCTTAGCTCTCAGCCGTCAACTCAAGACCAAATTTAAGCCCAGAATTACTGATTATAAAATTTATCGCGTTTTACCTACTGGTGAGACTACCTATTTGCACCCGGCAGATGGTGTTCCTCCTGAGAAGGTTAACGAAGGTCGTGGTTACAGCGGCAAGATTGATCGCAACATTGGGAGTAATCCTAACCCAGCGACTATTAAGTTTAGCGGTAAGGAACCCTACGAGGTTTAAGGATTTTAGCTACTGCACCTATTGCATTGGTTTAGAAGAATAACCGTTACGGCTTTAAGAGGCAGTCTATGGGCTGCCTCTTTTTAATGGTCTAATGGCCGACTATCCTCTGATTAATTTTGCCGCTTACCCAAGGTTCAACCCCATAAGACAGGCTGAACAACGTTATCCACATCTAGAGCTGTAGTTTTCTGCAAAACAACTTAAGGTTGAACTTGCATATGCGTTTACGCCTACCTTCCAATACTCCATGATTTATCCAGACCTCGACACATTTAAGACGCTTGCAAAACAGGGTAACTTTGTCCCGGTATACCAGGAGTGGGTTGCCGATCTGGATACGCCAGTGTCAGCCTGGTGCAAGGTATGCGCAGGGCAGCCCTACAGTTTTTTACTGGAGTCTGTCGAGGGGGGTGAAAATATTGGCCGCTATAGTCTATTGGGGTGTGATCCACTATGGACTCTTGAAGCCAAAGGCGAAACGACCACTCAGCGATTTCGCGACGGTACTGAGCAAGTGTTTACCGGCAATCCCTTTGATATTTTGACGGACTGTCTTGCTCCCTATCAACCGGTGAAATTGCCCGCCTTACCCCCTGGTATTGGTGGGTTATTTGGCTTTTGGGGTTATGAGCTGATCAAGTGGATTGAGCCGACGGTTACGATTCACCCGTTTAGTCAGGGTGACCTGCCTGATGGTCTATGGATGCAGGTGGATAGCCTCTTGATTTTTGACCAGGTTAAGCGAAAAATTTGGGCTGTTAGCTATGCAGATTTACGTGACCCTGAGATTGGGCTGGAGCAGGCTTATGGGGAGAGTTGCGATCGCATAAGCAACCTCGTCAATAAACTCAACCTGCCCTTAGCGAGCCAAGACAGTCGCCTTGCCTGGACCCCTCCTGGCAGTAATCAAGCAGCTGAGCTGGCCTATACCAGTAACCGTAGCAAAGACGAATTTTGCCAAAGTGTAGAAACGGCCAAAGCCCACATCAAAGCGGGCGATATTTTCCAGTTGGTCATCTCCCAGCGTCTGACAACTGACTACAGTGGTAATCCGTTTGACCTATATCGCTCATTGCGACTGGTCAATCCATCGCCCTATATGGCCTATTTCAACTTCCAAGGCTGGCAGATTATTGGCTCCAGCCCTGAGGTTATGGTCAAAGCCACCCGCGAAGGCGATGACGATACCCTGACCGCCATTCTCCGACCTATTGCCGGTACCCGTCCTCGCGGCAAAACAATTGCTGAAGATAATGCCTATGCTGAGGATCTATTGGCTGACCCCAAAGAACTTGCCGAGCACGTGATGCTGGTGGATCTAGGCCGTAATGATTTGGGGCGCGTATGTACCAGCGGCACCGTCAGCGTTGATGAGCTGATGATCATTGAGCGTTACTCCCATGTCATGCACATCGTCAGCAACGTCATCGGCGAACTGGCACCTGGCAAAACCGCGTGGGACTTACTCAAAGCCTGTTTTCCAGCAGGTACAGTCAGTGGTGCGCCCAAAATTCGCGCCATGCAGATTATGAATGACCTGGAGCCCTGTCGTCGCGGCCCCTATTCTGGGGTCTATGGCTACTACGACTTTGAAGGTCAGCTCAACAGCGCGATCACTATCCGAACTATGGTGGTCGAAAGCAAGGAGGATGGCACACATCGGATTAGCGTTCAGGCAGGAGCAGGACTGGTTGCCGATTCGGTGCCTGAAAATGAATATCAGGAAACCCTGAACAAAGCACGGGGCATGCTCGAAGCTGTCAGATGCTTAAAAAAATAGGCTGTGGGTGTCGTACTCCACAGCCTAGAAAAATAGTTTCAGGATCCAACTTTACCTGAAGCAATATTAATCAATTAATCAGAGTGATCAAGCACTCGCGGGATTCGCACCATCAGCGTCTAAAGCCGCTTCACCTTTAAGCACTTTATAGACCATGAGCAATGCCATAACGATGGGAGGCGTGATCACCAGCCCCAGCAAATTGGACACAATGGTGGCACCCCAGGGCAAGGCGGCACCCACAATAGCGCTAACAATAAACAGTGGAATCACCAAGGCAAGCGTAATCACAAAAACAGCCCAGAAGATTTTCCACCATTTTCCTTGAGTTAGCTCCCAGCTGGCTGATAACGCCTCAGTTGGCGACTTATTTTCCAAGACAACAGCGTATTGGGTCGAAAATAGTCGTACAGAGAGGAAAATGCCTGGAACAATCAGCAATAAAAACGCTGGGATTAAAATTACGACTAATAGCAGTGACGTCAGAATTAGATTGCTAGCCTTTCTCCAGGCCATGGCCACCGCTTCACTCAGATCCGTTGTCTGGCCTGTTAAACAGCGATTAACCAGAATAATCATGGCTCCACCTAAAATAGGCGCAACCAAAATTGCATATATTACATTGAGCATGCCTTGAAGCATCACATTCCGAACCAGAACAGAAATGAGTACACCAGGCAACGCCAGCAGCAAAACTGGCACAAACACAGGGCCTACCCGCTGAAACGTATCCCGAAGAATTTCTACAGGTTTGAGATTTGTGGCTGTCATAAAACCTCTTAATAGCTAGCAATGAACTCTCTGAATGGTTTAAGGTTAATGCTTTCAACCTTTTTCACTGACTATCGCTTCTTAAAATGCAATAAAGCTCCAACCAAAACGGATGGAGCTTTATAAAGCATCTGTAGCTATATAAGTTAAGCTAATGAGTTAGCCTGGCTGGCTATGACCTATGCCTTAAAGGAAATGATGGAATTTCTGCTCTTGTCCAAGGGCTTTCACCGCTTTTTTGATGTCTTGGGTGCGGTCTTTTTTAACAATGAGGGTGGCTTTACCATCACGCACAATCACTACATCCTCTAAACCAATGGTGACCACTACTTCGTCTTCCGAAGAAGAGTAAACAATGCAGCCATTGGTATCGTGGGCCTGGTGCTGACACATGTCCACATTTTCAGCATCCCCCTTCATCAGACGCTCGATGGCATTCCAGTCCCCCAGGTCATCCCAACCAAAGTTGGCAGGCATTACATAGGCTTTCTGGGTTTTTTCCATTACTGCGTAGTCAATGCTGAGCTTCTCCAGTTCAGCATAGGCATCGACACCTTTAGACATCAGCGGTCCCATGAGCTCAGGCGAATAGGTCTTGAGCTCGTTAATCATTACCCCTGCCGGAAAAATGAACATGCCGCTGTTCCAGCTGTAGCGCCCACTCGCCAGAAACTCTTCGGCTACGCTACGCTCAGGCTTTTCTGTAAAGCGACTCACACGGTAAGCGGCTAACTCACCATATTGACCCGCATCATCGCCCTGCTCAATATAGCCGTATCCCGTGGATGGGAACGTGGGCTGAATCCCTAGTGTGGCAATGGCTTGCTGGCTCAGAGCCAAGTCAGCTGCGGCACGAATTGTGGCACGAAACTTGGGTTCGTCAGTGATGTAGTGATCGGCCGGGAAAAAACATGCGATCGCATCCTCCCCATGGCGCTTAGCCACTTCCAAAGTTGCCCAGGCCACAGCCGGTGCTGTATCACGGCCTTGGGGTTCCACCAAAATATTGTCCTCAGGCAGTTCAGGCAGCTGCTGTTTGACACCATCCGCCAAATGAGACGCTGTAATCACCCAAATTGCATCCCAGCCACCGGACAAAGGCAATAAACGATCCGCCGTAGACTGCATCAAACTGCGACCACTACCGTCTAAACATAAAAACTGTTTGGGGTTCTTCAGACGACTAACCGGCCAAAAACGCTCACCTTTACCGCCAGCTAAAATAATTGGCACTAACTTTGGAGTTGGGTTCATAGGTTGTGTCATTGTTTACTTAATAAAGTTAAATTACGGCGTTAAAATGGTGTGTCCTTATAGAATTCTGAACAATATTAGCGATTCCCCAAAACGCGAAGCATAGAAACAGCTTAATATTGGTTAACTTCTCACTAATATGTGGAACACATCAAACGTCCATAGCCCCATCCCCATAGACACACCAGCAAACACAACTGTTTCTACACCTGAGAAATCCATAAACAAACATGCTGTTTGGATGATAATCCGCAAATCACGTCCAATCGCGTTCTGACTCTCGATTGAAGAGTGCGTAGTTTGTTTCTAGGGATCACCATTCATTCTTTGCTAGGCATCCCCCGCCTGTCCGGGCATTCTAATAAATACCCTATGTCTCCCTCTCCATCGTCTCAGTCCGACTCCACGACTTCATCCGATATACCTCAGCATCGTTCATTTCTAGGTAACGCCCTCAGAGTTTTTGCCTGGACTGGCATTTTTGGAACAACAGCAGTGGTATCTGCAGCGGCTGGGGCAGCTTTTATATTGACTGTGCCTCTACCTAAGGGTTTGGGAGAAGAAACGGCCACACCGCCATTGAGCGATCTATGGCAATCAGGTTTCCGCTATCAGGTATCCCGTCCAGTGACGCTCCTAATAATGGGACTCGACGAGGCTACTGATATTGATGGAGCAGTACCCACTGACTTGGTGGGTCGTACTGACACAATGCTACTTGCCCGGATCAACCCAGAGGCAGAAACCATTAATGTCATGTCAATTCCACGGGACACCCGTGTGGAAATTCCAGGCTATGGCATTGACAAAATTAATCAAGCCAATGTGGAAGGTGGAGCAGAACTCGCTGCTCAAACCGTCAGCTATAACTTCAACGAGGTTGAGATTGACCGCTATGTCAGGGTCAGCACGGCTGCCTTTCGTGAAATTGTCGATTTAATCGGTGGCGTCGAAGTCTTTGTCCCCAAACGAATGCAATATGAGGATAAAACTCAAGGGCTAGTAATTGATTTAGAACCTGGTTGGCAAACCCTTAATGGCGATGAGGCTGAACAATTTGCTCGATTTCGTCAGGATAACTTGGGGGATATTGGGCGGGTACAACGGCAGCAAATTTTGCTAAAGGCTTTGCGCGATCGCATGATCAATCCCAAGGTCATTACCCAATTGCCACAAATTGTTCGCATTCTGCAAAGCCATATCGATACAAATCTATCTACCGAAGAAATTCTGGCGTTAGCAGGTTTTGGACTACAGCTTGACCGAGAAAATCTCAACATGGTGATGCTGCCAGGTCGCTTTAGCAGCCCAACTGAATATAGGGCAAGCTATTGGATTGCTGACACCAATAATACGAATGAGGTCATGCAGAAGTTCTTCGATGCAGAACCCGATGCCCTTCTAGCTACCGATACACCTCGCCGTTCTATTAGTCGCCTCCGCATCGCTGTTCAAAATGCATCAAGGGAGCCATATATGGGTCAAGCCGTGGCCGATCATCTACGCAATGAAGGCTTCCGAAATGTTTACCTGATTGCAGATTGGCCTGATTTCCAGCATCAAACAACGGTGATTGCCCAACGGGGTGACATTGACGGTGCTGGCTTTTTAGAGGCCGTCCTGGGAGCTGGTAAAGTCGTTGCTGACTCCACAGGTGATCTAGACTCCGATATCACCATCCGCGTTGGCGATGACTGGACAGAGCAGCTGATTCAGTGATATGAGCACTGCCCATGGTTACCCATAAGTCTTCCAGAACAGTATTTTCAAGCACCGTTCTTCACACAATGCTCACCACACTTGTATTAGCAACTGTGCTTGCCTGGCTTTGGGTACTTTTAGCAGCAACACCAGCTCAGTGATGCCAGGTTAAGCCTCAAATCTTAGACTAAGGCTTGCATCAATGGCTCCCATACTGAAATTTCCTGCACAAGCGTACGATATCCCAATACGTTAGGATGCAAGCCATCTTCACACAGGCGTTCGTTACACCAAGCTTGTCCCTGGGATTGCCACCGTTGAAAAAGGTCTAGATAGGGAATCTGTCGTGCTGCGCAAGCATGACGAGTGATTTGGTTGTAATGGATTTGGTCACTATTTGAAAAGTGAAGGATATCTGCATAGGGCATCGCAGCCTCATTCACAGGAACCATGCCCACAAAAAATGTGGGGCATAACTGCGTAGCTTGATCAAGTAATCCGTAAAGTTCTTGAGTAAAGGCAACCCGATCCATGATAGGGCGTCCTATAGACCGTCCTATGCGTGCACTATCATTTAAGCCTACGGAGAGCACCAAAATATCAGGCACTCGACGGCGCAGCTCACCGCGCAGCTTAAACTCCCCGTCTAACCGTCTAGCTACACGCTGTACACCATCGCCTCGCACGCCCAGGTTATAGATAATGGGTCCTGGCTGTGATGGATCCATCCATTGACGACGCAAGCGCTCAACCCAACCGCCACCTTCGATATCACCGTAACCGTAAATCAGGCTATCGCCGATAACAACTACTTTTTTAGGATGAGCGGACTTAGCCTGACCATTGCGGGACTCGGCAGCACGAGAAGTAAGAGCAGCCATAAACCTTTTAACCGAAGAAGCAACGGAATAACAAAACTTGTGACACTAACCCTAAAGACTAAGTCAATACATCTAGCTCCCTGCAAATTAACATTTTGTACCGCTTAGTTTCAAATCTTTACGCCTAGATCTAAGTTTAATAGTTTTCTGTGATGCCATAAGACATCAGTGGGCGGGGGATGCGATCGCATCCCCCGCCCACTGATGTCTTATGGCAATTAGCTCAGCGTTTAACTCATAGCAGCATTACTACGACCATAGGTATGCTGCACATCATACCTAGGCTTACCTTGAATGCGACTGCCCCCACCAATTGAATCCATTGGCATACCAACATCCACGGCAGCACGACTCAGTAAAGAACGTTGACGATTAGTAACAGCATGGCGGTTGCTAACGATGCGCAGCCTAGCAGATTCTTGAATAGACATATCTATTGAACTCCTACAAAAGTACAGCAAAGGCACCGTTGTAGTGCCATGGACTCTTTTCAGTTTTAATTATAGCCAAAAAAACCGTATCAATTGATACGGTTTTAAATTTATTTTTAAACAAATGCTAATCTTATTTCAAATAAAGATTGGTTTTACTCAATAATCTATTGGCTACTGCCATAAAAAAACGCCAGTCTCTGGACTGGCGTCAGACCAAAAGCGATCGCTAATCAAAAGTCATTCAAAACGGATTAGCAATCATAGTAGAGGGCTAACTCATAGGGGTGAGGACGAATATCCATTGGAATTACTTCAGTATCCAACTTGTAAGAGATCCAGTTTTGGATAAAGTCCTCGGTGAACACGCCACCTTGAGTCAAGAAAGCATGATCACTCTCTAAGGCAGATAGGGCTTCTTTTAGGGAAGCAGGAGTGGATGCAATCTTAGCCAACTCCTCAGGGCTGAGCTCATAAATATCCTGATCGATAGGCTCAGGAGGCTCAATCTTGTTCTTGATACCATCAATACCAGCACACAGCATTGCAGCAAAGGCAAGATAAGGATTCGCAGTGGGGTCAGGACAGCGGAACTCCAAACGCTTAGCCTTAGGATTATCACCAGACAACGGAATCCGAACAGCAGCGGAACGATTACCGTTTGAGTAAACCAAGTTTACAGGGGCCTCAAAACCAGGAACCAGGCGCTTGTAAGAGTTAGTACTGGGGTTAGTAAATGCCAGTAGTGCAGGGGCATGCTTAAGAATACCGCCAATGTAATAGGTAGCGAGTTCGCTCAAGCCAGCGTACTTATCGCCTGCCATCAAAGGCTGTCCATCTTTCCAGATGGACTGGTGCGTGTGCATACCAGAACCATTGTCCTCAAAGAGAGGCTTGGGCATAAAGGTAACGGTCTTACCGTACTTCTTGGCAACGTTCTTAATGCAATATTTATAGGTCATCAACCAGTCAGCCGCTTGGATCATCTCACCAAAACGGAAACCTAGTTCGCACTGCCCACCAGTGGCCACTTCATGGTGATGCTTCTCAATGGGCACACCACAATCAGCCATGGTTAACAGCATCTCAGTACGCATATCTTGAGATGTATCAGTGGGAGACACGGGGAAATAACCACCCTTGTAGTTGGGCTTATACCCCAGGTTGCCACCTTCCTCTTCGCGACCAGTATTCCAACGGCCCTCAACGGTGTCTACGTGATAGTAGCTAGAGTTAGATGTGGTATCGAAACGCACATCATCAAAGATGAAAAATTCTGCTTCAGGGCCAAAGTATGCGGTATCGCCAATACCAGTTGCATTCAGATAGTCCAAAGCTTTCTGAGCGATAACGCGGGGGCAACGATCATACCATTCACCAGTACGAGGCTCTTTAATAGAACACACAAGACTGAGGGTAGGCTCTTTCATAAAAGGGTCGATCCAGGCTGTTGCAGGATCTGGAACCATAGACATGTCCGACTCATTAATTGCCTTCCACCCCCGGATACTGGATCCGTCAAAAGCCACTCCGTCGGTAAAGCTACTCTCATCAATCTGGCTACGATGCACCGTAAGGTGTTGCCAGATACCAGGCAAATCAATGAACTTCAGATCAATCATCTGAATGTCCTGATCATTGATCATCTGCAAAACTTCTGCGGCGGTTTGAGCCATGGATCACTCCTTTCTATGCATTCAACTAGAGCCGTTTTCACAAATATCGTCGCTAAGCGGAGGTATGCCTTGCTGAGAATATCCAGAGATTAGTAATATCCCCAAGCTCGACTCAAACCAAGCCAGCAACACCAGGAAAATCTGAGGGTAATGTAGGCGCTTTGCAGCACGGACAGGCCAACCTGTGTAACGACCAAAACATTAAAAAATGAGTGTAACGAAAAATGTATGCCTGTTAGAAGTTTTCTATATCCCTTAACAGTGGCAAGCATATTATTTGCACTCGGGCCATACGACTATGTCACCCAGAGACGCTCACTCATCCCCATACAACCTCTGAACCTGGCTATGATCCAAAGGTTTAGTAACACCCATAAACAGATCTACTGGGTTAAAGCATGCATTAGTGCCTACTTTAACCAGGCATGGATAATCCTAAGAACTGTAATACCGAGCAATTGTATCTTTTGTTACAAATTCAAGTTTTCTCAAGCAAACCCATGGAAGATTGGGATGTTTCCGTCTCATTTTTGAGAGGTGAACTGACATCAGAGTTATTCAGATGCCCCTAAAATGGTGTCTAAGCATGCCATACAATGTTGCGAAAGATTGCGGATTGTAAAAAATACGCAGGTCAATCCACTTCTCCATTGAGTCGATTGCCTGGGGTTTAATCCACCGTGGTAGACTAAATTTTGGTACTCAAGTGTCGGTAATCGTTGTCGCTGAACGGGTTTCAGGATTTACATGGCAGCGGCAAGGCACTTGTAACTACCTTAACAAGCGGTTGGATAGCCCTTGCGCTTGTTCTCATATTTGGGTCATACCATGGTCTGTATGAGGACTTTCACTCCAAGCTTGGTTACAAATTCTTGCTCTAGTTTTTGAGTCGCACATTAATCGCACTGGGAGAAAGGTTTCATGCGGGATACGGTGACGGGTTTAATCAGCACCTACGACATCACAGGTCGGTACCTCGATCGCGACGCCCTCGATTCTCTAAAGAGTTATTTTGACAGTGGCTCTGATCGGGTTAAAGCCGCTGCTTATATCAGTGCAAATGCATCTGGTCTGGTAAAGGCGACAGGAGCTGAACTGTTTGAGCGGATACCTGAATTGATTCGCCCCGGCGGCAATGCTTACACCACCAGGCGCTATGCCGCTTGCTTACGCGACTTGGACTATTACCTGCGCTACAGCAGCTATGCACTGGTAGCAGGCAACTGTGATGTCCTCACTGAGCGCGTTCTCAACGGTCTGCGTGAAACTTACAACTCCTTGGAAGTGCCCGTTGGCCCAACGGTCATTGGCATTCAAATCATGAAAGATGTCCTGAAGGAGCAACTAACGGCCCAGGGCATTGGTGACACTTCATTTGTGGATGCTCCCTTTGATCATTTAAGCCGTGAGTTGGGTGAAGTGAGCGTTTAATTCCACCTAAGATCAATAGTTTTGAAAAGAGGTGCTCACTCGGGTACCTCTTTTTTTGCGTGCTTATGAACTACCTAGGAATTGACTTTGGCACTTCGGGCGCACGGGCGATCGCAATCGATGCCGATGGGCAGATTGTCGGCGAAGGTCGCTGTCAGTATCCTACTCCAGAGCCAAATGCGAAGGGATGGGAGCAAACACTATGGGCGTTGATTGACCAAATCCCCCAGGCTATTCGCCAACACACGAGCGCGATCTCAATTGATGGCACCTCGGCCACCGTTCTCCTGTGCGATCGCAACCATATCCCCCTAGTGCCGCCATTGCTCTACAACGATACTCGTGGTGGTACTCCTGCCATTGCACCTACCCATAGCCCAGCCCACAGCACCACCTCTAGCCTGGCCAAAGCCCTATGGTGGAAAAATAATTTACCGGCTAATATTTTGGCCAATGCTCGTTACCTGGTGCATCAAGCAGATTGGCTCAGTAGTCTGCTCCATGGTCAACCGGGTATCAGCGACTATAACAATTCCCTCAAGCTAGGCTATGACCCACAGACTCTCAGTTATCCCGACTGGCTACTGGGCGTAGAGATCAGTCCATGGTTACCCAACGTTTTAGCGCCTGGGGATGCGATCGCACCCATTCAGCCTCAACTGACTCAGCGGTTTAACCTGCCGAAAAACTGCATGATCAAAGCGGGCACTACCGACAGTATTGCCGCCTTTTTAGCCAGTGGTGCCAGCACCCCAGGAGACGCTGTAACCTCCCTTGGCTCTACGCTGGTGATTAAACTGTTAAGCCCCGTTGCCATTAATGACGCCCAAAGTGGTATATACAGCCATCGGCTCGGCCAACAATGGTTAGTGGGAGGTGCATCCAATACAGGGGGAGCTGTATTACGTCACCACTTTAGTGATGACGAACTTGGCTCAATCAGCCAACGTATTCACACCGAAATCCCTAGCGGACTTGACTACTATCCATTACTCACCGCTGGGGAACGATTTCCCATCAGCGATCCTCACCTGCCACCTCGCTTGACTCCCCGTCCCAGCGATCCGGTACGGTTTCTCCACGGATTATTAGAAGGCATGGCTCACATCGAAGCCTTAGGCTATCAAAAGCTGATTACCCTGGGTGGAGGTCCAGTACACCGCATTTATACAGCGGGAGGAGGAGCACAAAACCTGACCTGGCAAACATTAAGGGCAAAAGCCTTAGGCATTCCCCTGGTTTCTTCGCTACACAGTGAAGCCGCCTATGGAACTGCACGCCTCGCCGCTAACCTAGTCGCAAAAGCCTGAACGAAAAAAGCCAGCGTTTCTAAAAACGCTGGCTTCGCAAAAGTTCTTACCAATCAAAATCTAAAAGTTGAGCTGATCACCCCGGCGATACTGCATGTAAGCCGCTACAAACAAACCGGCCAATGTTACCGGAATTAGGCCCAAAACAATTCCTAACAGCAAAGGTTCAATCACGCCGTATTTCCTCAATGACTTACAGAGCTCATAGAAGCAGCACTACACATTACTTCTTCTACCTTTATATTAAGACATTCCCTTAATTGATCCTAGTCCCTTGGTCAGGCCTAGCCAGATCCCGTGACGATGTCTGCTGGTAAATGCGCAAGATTAAGCTTGATAAATCTATAGCTTAATCAAAGCTATAGATTTGATCTTCATTTTCCAGCCAAAACAACTTGCACTGGCTCCTGAGAAAACTTTAAACTATGTATCATATGCGTAATGACAAAGTGTTACGTTCTGCTTGTGACCCAAAAAACAGTCGATAGCCCATCTCTTCCCCAGACAACCGTAGCCAACTCGGACAATCGGCTGTTGGTCCAGTTTGTATTGGCGGCAACAACAATTTTATTGTGCGTCATTTTGATTATTTGGGGAATTCATAGGGTACAAGTATCCGATCCGTACGTACATGACGTCTTAGCCTCCACAGGAGATCTCGAACGTGGGCAACAGTTATTTTGGCAAAATTGTGCCACCTGCCATGGATTAGAAGGAACTGGAGAAGTTGGACCAGATTTACAGCATGTCTCTGAGCGTAAATCACAGGTAGCACTCATCCAGCAGGTTATTAGTGGTAAAACTCCACCTATGCCACAGTTTCAACCAAATACTCAGGATATGGCCGACCTACTCGTATTTTTAGAAAGCTTATAGGACGGGGTCGCTCTAGGATTTACGCGCTGTGCGCTCTAAACCCAACTGAATTAATCGATCAACCAACTGATCAAACTCCACACCGGCAGCTTTCCATAACATGGGGTACATGCTGGTAGCTGTAAACCCTGGGAATGTGTTGATTTCATTGATCAAGACTTCGCCTGTGTCTTCAAGATAGAAAAAATCTACCCGTGATAGACCGGCACCATCAATTGCCTGGAACGCTTTCATGGCCTGTTCTTGAATCGCTGTCACAATATCGGCTGGCAGTGATGCAGGAATGGCTAAATCAGCCTGGCCACTCGTGTATTTTGTTTCATAGTCGTAGAAATCTGCATCAAAGCTAATTTCACCAATGACCGAGGCTTTCGGATTGTCATTTCCCAAAATGGCACATTCAACTTCACGGGCTACAACACCCGCCTCAACAATGATGCGACGGTCATAGCTGGCCGCATTATCCAGAGCCGCTTCTAGATCTTGGCGATCTTTTACTTTAGCAATACCAACGGACGACCCCAAGTTGGCAGGCTTAACAAAACATGGATACCCCAGAGTAAGCTCGATATCGTCGCACAGCTTTGGGAAAACACAGGGGTTGGAATAGACTTGCGATCGCAAAACTTCCATATACTTCACCTGAGGCAACCCTACCTGAGCAAACGCAGACTTCATGGCGAGTTTGTCCATACCCACAGCTGACGCTAAGACGCCACAACCGACATAGGGCATTTGCATCAATTCAAATAGGCCCTGAATCGTGCCATCTTCACCACTGGGCCCATGGAGTACAGGAAACCAAATATCAATATTGGCTACCTGTGTCGGTATACGCTCCGTTGCTAAAACTTCTTGATCATCAGCTACTAGTAGTGGACTACCCGACTTCAGAACATCGTAGGCATCCATCACCCAAGCGCCATCCTTACGAATGTAAACCGGCACCACGTCATACTTCTCAGCATTACTTTTCAACTCTAGCCCTCGAGCAATTGCTTGGGCTGAGAAAATAGACACCTCGTGCTCACCTGAGCATCCACCAAACAATAAGCCTACGCGCATCTTTGCCATTAAGTGAGGCTCCTTTTTATCTCAAAAGGACGTTATTCTGATTTATCAATAAACCGAGCTACAACGAACGCTATTTACGTAAGGCTAAATAAAAAGTTGCTGTGCCCGAGGATCAGAAACGCCAAAATCCTATTAAGGGGTTAGCCTATCACAGACTCAACCTACCCATTAGGCAATCTCGATACTCCGTGGCTATCAGCCAATTACAAAAAACTCCCAAGCCCCAAAAGGGCTCAGGAGTCAGACATCAGGGTGCATCTACCAACTAACTGTCCACACAATTCCTACTGACTTCCGGACAGAATAAAAAATCAGTTTTATTTACCAGTGAGACCTCACAATTTGAGCACAAATAATGGTGCTAACATTTCGCTGCTAAAAAATTAGCAAAAAAAACTCCCAGGCCCAAAAAGGGCTTAGGAGTCAGACATCAGGGTGCATCTACCAGCTAACTGTCCATGCCATTACTCCCTACTTCCGGACAGAATAAAGATCAATTTTTATTTACAACTTAAGTAGTAGAAATTTGGATCCATCTTTGATCAATTGATAGCACTAAAATCTAGATTTCAGGCAATAAAAAAAACTCCCAAACCCCAGAAGGGCTCAGGAGTCAGACATCAGGGTGCATCTACCAGCTAACTGTCCATGCCATTACTCCCTACTTCCGGACAGAACAAAATCAAATTGCATTTACAACTGAATCTTCTTTTTAAACGTCATATCTAATTAAGTAATTGAGTTGATCAAAAATAAACTCCTAAGCCCCACAAGGATTCATAGGTTAGGCATCAGGATACATCTACCAGCGAACTGTCAATACTATTCTTCCCCGCTACCGGACACAATAGAATCAAGTTTTACTAGCAACCTAGCCCTCATTATTTGGTAAGAAGAAGTAGCAGCATTAATTAGCAAAAAAAAGCTCCCAAGTCCCAGAAGGGCTCAGGAGTTAGACATCAGGGTGCATCTACCAGCTAATTGTCCATGTCATCCCCCCTGACGTCCGGACAGAACTCAAAATCAGCTTCTTTTTCCGTTCTTACCATAAGAAAGCATCAAGATTTTAGCGACCCCGTGTCAAAAACAACATGACCGGAGATAATGCGATTAAACCTTTGACCTTACTCAGGATCTGTGAAATATTTTTTTCTGTCCGACGGCTGGACAACTGGCAGAGTATGGGAGTTTGGCGGCCTTTGGAATGAAATTGCCTGGCAGCGCAAACCAATTATCAACAAGCTAGGGCTTTACATCGAAGAAGCCACAGAAAAGCTATGGTTATATCAAGTCGAAGAGGATGTACTAATGGTTGAAGTCTTGCCTGAAGATGAGACTGGCAACCCAATTGGCCAAGTTGTTCTGAAACGGCTCATGACCGCTGATCAAGTCATTGAGAAATTATGTGGCGGTGAGATATCAACCACAGACAACTCCAAACTCTCAATGTCCGAACAGCTAAGCTATCCAACTTAGTTGAATAGCTTAGGAATGTCCGTTCAAAGTGAAGGAGTTTGCTGCACTGGTGCTTGGTTAAATATAGCTCAGCGCACTTATCCTTTGGAGATATGCATTTCAGCAGCTTGCTATATCTTGGAGCTGTTAAAACACCTCTAACCGCTATAGCGTAGAACGCAAGTTGCTAACAGCTCTCTGTAATGAGGCGAGCGCTCGGTTATATCCTAAGGCTGCACTGACCCAGTTACCTTCAGCTTCAGTCAATTCAGACTGGGCTGTCAGCACATCTAACTGTGTCCCCACACCCGCATCAAGACGTAAATTAGCCAATTCCAGGGCGGTCGTAGCCTGAGTGATCGCCGTTCTAGCCGTTCTCACATTTTCTTCATTAGAACGTAGCGTGAAATAGGCCTGCTCCACTTCAAAACGGATTTGATCCAGCTGTTCTGAAAACCGTTCTTCAGCAATATCAGCATTGGCTTCTTGTTGACGAGCTCGGGCTCGAGCGGCACCGCCATCCACCAGTAGCCAGTTTAACTGCGCCCCAAAGCTATAGTTATCCGACGAGTCGTCCAACAGATCGCTCCAACTATAGTTAGCAAACAAACTCACCTGTGGGCGAACCGCTGCGCGAGCTGCGCGAGCTTGCTGAGTGCTAATTTCCCGTTGCGCTAACTGCTGCTCTAATTCCACACGGCCTTGGAATGCAAGCAGAATACTATCCTCTAGCGTTAAACTCCAGCGCTCATAGGTTTCTTCCCAGTTATCTGGGGCAGGTACCGGCGTAGCATTAATATTCACCGTAGAGGGGATATTCAGCAGACGCGCCAGGTTACGCCGAGCAATGCGCTGATCTGCTTGGGATTGAATCAGTGCCTGTTGAGCATTGGCTAACTGCACATCTGCCCGCAGCACATCAAAGCGGGTACCTACACCAGCTTGGCGACGCAATTCATTATCCCGCTGGTTCCGCTGTGCTTCTTCCTCAAAGGACCTGTTAATGCGAATCTGTTCACCACTTTCCTGCAAATCATAGTAAAGACTGGTAGTTTGAAGACGAAGCTCTTCGCGACGACGATCAACTTCCAGCTCATTCAAACGGACTTGCTCTTTTGCGGCTCGGACTGAAGCAACTCGCTGGCCTGATGTGAATAGATCATAGTTCACCTGCACCGATGCATTGAGGGTGGTATCAAGCTCATCCTCCCCCACCGTAGTCCCAAAGATTGTTTGCGAATCCGACTCTTGGGCCGTCACATCTGCCGACGTGCTCACGGTGGGAGAAAAAGCAGCCCGCGCTTCCGCCAGGGTTGCCTCAGCCTGCTCCAGCTCTAGCAAAGACGCTTGCAAATCTTGATTATTAAAGTAAGCAAGCTCAATCGCTTCTTCCAGCGAAATTGTTTGCTCGTCACCTTCTTGCAGCAATACTTCCGACTCTAACGTAGGTACAGTTAACGGATTAGGGTCTGCAAGCAATTCTGTAGGTGGCAAATTACTTTCATCTAGCAAGTCATCACTAGATGTAGATTCGGCCTGACCAGTTGCTGGCACAATTTCTTCACTATCGACCGCAGATGGCTGCTCAGCTCCATCACTATCTACAGCTGCGGGGTCTTGTTCTTCATCTAAAGCTGCGGGATCTGCGGGATCTGCCTCATCAGTAGACGGAATCGTATCCGGAGCAACCTCTTCCTCAGATTCGTCCTGCTCAGACAATTCAGGCAGTTGAGACATTTGGGTTAGCTCTGGCGGTAAAGCAATTCCATGAGCCCTTGACGACTTTA
The DNA here is from genome assembly GCF_043421015.1 of Leptothoe sp. EHU-05/26/07-4. Taxonomy (NCBI): domain Bacteria; kingdom Bacillati; phylum Cyanobacteriota; class Cyanophyceae; order Nodosilineales; family Cymatolegaceae; genus Leptothoe; species Leptothoe sp. EHU-05/26/07-4. Next base: position 138,284 of record NZ_JAXSQV010000006.1, on the reverse strand, counting down.
CTGAAAACGTCGGTGATGCCGCACTTGCCATAACAGCAGGAGCCAGCATATCTGGGAAAGAATCGGCATGATTACCGCTACTTACTTCAGTCTCCTGCACATCTAACTGAGCTGTGATCAAAGGCAGCGAGGTACCACTTGGATCATCATCAATTAAGACCTTAGCGTGCGCTGGAAGAGGCAGTAGGGACAATGCGCCTCCAAGCACAGCTATGCGGATCAAAAGCGAGTGGTTGATGTATCCCATAGTGTTTGCGTCAGTTGGTAGCTAATAAATTTAGTAAATTCGTACACAAGCTCGTTTTTCAAGCAGCTTACACAGATATACAAGCAATCGAGCCCAAGGCCGCCCATTCATTAAGAAATTCTCATTCAATAGCAATTGAATCAGACTTACAAGCTGACAATCGTCATAATTGAGAGAATTAAAGCTTAGAGCTAATCGGTGCAATCTGGAGTGGCACAGGCCGCTAATAACTCGGTAATATCGTCCACTGGCCAGACAGGACACTGAAGATGATGACTTAGCTCCGATAAGGACAGATCATCTAGGAAATATGTGTTCTCAGGTGTAGCATGCTGTCCCCGCTTCAACATCAAAGACGGCAGTAACACTCCATCCCCTAAGTTGCGTTCCTTTAGCTTTTCTAAAATATCGTAACCCGTCAGTAAGCCAGTAACAGTAATCTCCTGCCCCCAATACTCACTGTTTAGAGCCGCCATAGTAACTGTTAGCCCCCTTACCTGGTTGATTCGTTCCAAAATGGGCTCAAACGCCTTTTCAACAGCGTTACCAACCACCCAGGTTAGATGTTTAGAGGTATTGATAGATTCAGGCAATTTCTGAGCTGCTGCCTCAAACTGCTTCAGAAATAAACGAATAGACCCTACACCGTTGCCAATTTGGGGATAGGCCTCATAGTGAGCCTCTGGTGGCAAGCTACGTCGTGCAATTAAAAACCATTCGTCTGCCAGCCAGGCAAATGTGGAGCCCAAGGTGTCTTTGAATTCAGACTGTAGCTGTGTGACCTGCTCAATCACCTCATTAGCTTTAGCGGTGTTGACAGGGATGAGCTCGTCTTCTGTTGGACGAAACTGAGTAAGCCCAACTGGAACAACAGCGGCTGAAGCAACAGCAGGGGTATCACCAACATGAAATTGAGCTAAATCACGCAACGTGCGCTCTAAATGTGGACCATCATTAATGCCAGGACAAACAACCACCTGTGCGTGGATTTGTAGACGGTTCTCTTGAAACCATTTGAGCTGCTCTAAAAGTAAGCCAGCACGAGAATTCTTCAGTAAGCGCTGACGCAGTTCTGGTTCGGTGGCATGGACCGAAACGTACAACGGAGACAAACGCAAACGTGCAATCCGTTCCCATTCTGAGGGAGGCAGATTGGTCAGTGTCAGATAACTACCGTACAGAAAACTAAGGCGATAATCATCATCTTTCAGGTATAAAGTGTCTCGCTTACCAGGAGGTTGCTGGTCAATAAAACAAAAAGGGCAACGATTATTGCACTGGATCAGGTTGTCAAAGAGAGCACTTTCAAATTCCAGGCCCAGATCTTCGTCATACTCCTTTTCAATCTCAACGGTGTGGCTATCCCCGGCGGCGTCTAATACTTCCAGGGTCAACCATTCATCCGAGCAAAGAAATCGATAGTCAATTAAATCACGGGGACGATCACCATTGATCGAAACCAACCGATCGCCAGGCTCAAAGCCAATAGCTTCAGCAATAGAATCACTGAGAACACTGGTAACGACAGCCGGTTGGATAGACGCACTACGCATAAACCATCGGGCTAGACAATTAATCCATAATACTTAGGGAAACCACCTATTGTGGGAATAAATAAAAGCAAAAACGCCCTAAACGTTTTGAATAGTCTTAGTAGCTAATCCAATTAAAATAGCGACGCCAAAGGCCAGGCGATACCAAACAAAAACCCAGGTACTATTGCGCCTTAGAAATTGAATTAGCCATGCGATCGCAAGATACGAAGAAATCACCGCCGCAATCAAGCCACCGACCAGGGGCACCAAACTTGCATCGCCCACTGTCGCCATCTCATCCAGCAACCCCTTAAGTTCTACTAGACCAGACAGCAAAATAGCTGGTGTCCCTAGCAAAAACGAAAAGCGTGCTGCCGTATCTCGCTCCAGACCTAAAAACAAACCGGCTGTTAGCGTTGAACCTGAACGAGATACACCAGGAACCAGGGCCAGGGCCTGACCGATGCCAACGCCAACGCCATCCCAGAGGTCTAACTTCTCAAACTTGCGCTTACGAGAGCCTACCTTTTCAGCAATGCCCAAAAGGACGGCCATCACAATAGATGTAATTGCGATCGCTTGGGTACTCCGAATCACTGACGTCTCATACTGCGTTTCAAAAAACAGCTTGATGATTAGGCCACACAATACGATCGGAATCGAGCCCAGAATTATACCTAACCCCAAACGAAAATCTGAAGACTGATAGCGCTTTGCAATGGCCGCCTTGATCGTATTGCGAGTCACTTTGGTCAAATCATCCCAGAAGTACCACAAGATTGCAGCTAAACTACCAAGCTGAATCACAGCCGTAAATGCTACACCAGGATCGCCCCAACCTAGCGTTACAGGCACAATTTTGACGTGAGCGGTACTACTAATAGGCAAAAACTCCGTCAGTCCCTGCACAATGCCAATCACAATGGCTTGAAGCAGGTTAATTTGCGCTGCTTGACTCGTAGGTGCTTGGGCCAAAAGCTCAAATAATTGGCAAACAAACATGAAAAATGCTCCAAAGCTCGAACTTTATCAATTAGGTCTAGCGCAGACCACTCCTATAGGACACGAACCATTCACAACTACATCCGGACTACCTCGACAAGCTTTTACTGATGCGCCATATCAGCACTTTGGAATCCAACTGCACTGAAATTAAGAATGTCGGTATGGGTGCACCACAAAACCCTCGGCAGGCAGTCGCAAGTATGTATCAACAGACAAACCGCTCATAGACTGAAGCATGATCCTCAGCTAAGCAGCAACCCAAAGAAAATCTGAAGTTTAGCAAAGATATATCCAATGCTCGCTAAGGTACATGCTGGCAAGACAAATCAGAACTGAAAATTCCTTATCAGCAATTTTTAATTGGGTTCTCCCTAAAAATTTACATACTGCAATATTATCTAGGTCGCCATTTACGAGGCTACGGTTCCTGAGTGGCTCAATTGACATGTTATGTTAACAATAATTAACCTCTCTCAGAATTCAATTGAATTCATCAGGAAGTATTGCTATCCGAAACTTCACCTCAAACCCAACTCACTGAACAACTAACGCTACGTTCTGATGAGAATGCAGCTCATCGGTTACCTGCATTCCTAGCATCTGCTTTCTTGGTCAGTGTGCCCGTTTTTTTTCAAGCCCCCCTTGTGCGGTTTCAGCCTTGGGTGAGCTTATTAATGACCTTTATTTGGCTATTCGGTGGGATCTATGCCCTGCGTCAGCACACATACAAACTCTGGGGAGACTTGGCCATTGGGTTTTCCTGGACATGGCTCGCTGGCAGCCTTTACTGGGGATGGCTGAGGGAAAATCCCTATGTCCACTTACCCGTTGAAGCCATTGGGTTACCCATCGTCATTATTTTAATCAGCCAGACTCGCCTTAAGATTGGCAGTTATTTTTATGTAGGGTCTTTACTGGGTACTGCTATTACGGATCTTTATTTCTACTGGGTCAATCTAATTCCCTATTGGCGACAAGCCATGACCGTGGAACCCACAGAGGCAGGTAATGTTTTGCAGGCAGCTCTACTACAGATTGAAAACCCTATTGCTGTCGCCAGGGCGTTGGCATTGCTCATAGCACTTATCTGTGTTGGCACCCTAGCACTCAAATCTAACCAAACCCATTGGTGGGCATTCGCTGGGGCAGTGCTAAGCACAATTCTGGTAGATGCGCTATTCCTACTTGCGGCAATCCTGGCATAAATAAGTAAGAGGCCCCATAAGCTTGTCTGCAAGAGCCTTACCGCTAAACGGCGTGACTTTCTTGACAAATAAGCAAGATTATTCGAATCTAGGCACCTGGTGGGGACTTAGAAAAATTAGCCTTAGCGTTGAAGATCTAGATAACGTATGAAGCTTTGACCATGAATCCTTAGGATCAGCAGTATTGTGTATGTAATGCATAATAAATAAGCACAAAGGCTATAGTGCTGTTAGGAGCAGTAGCGTTAAGGTATAGGACATAGCTGACTCGAAGCGTCGAGGTATAGTGTTATTCCCTGAAAAGACCCCTCAAGTTGGACCTTACCTGGTCCTAAAAACAGACTCAGGTCAACGTCACTTATCGTTGATGGGTAATAGTTGTTGGACTATTGGCCGCAGCGACGATAATAATTTTGTTCTGCCCGATCGCTGGATTTCCCGCAACCATGCAATGCTGCAATTTATGGAAAGCGGAGAATTCTATTTGATCGACTTAGGTAGCCGCAATGGCTCATTTGTGAATGGCCGTCGAGTCAGTGTGCCAGTTACCCTACGGAATGGGGATGCTCTAACCTTTGGGCAGACTGAATTGCAATTCTATTGTCCTGCACCAGAACCCGTTAACACCAATAGTAATAACTCACTGAGCTCACACGACTCTACCGCAACCGCTACACTGCACGTGCGTCGTTTGATTTCGGTCATGGTGGTCGACATCCGAGACTTCACAGTCATGACCCGGCAGATCGATGAAAAGATTTTATCAGAAGTCATCGGCACCTGGTTCCGTCATGCTGGCAACATCATTGGCGAGTACGGTAGTTGGGTCGATAAATACATTGGTGATGCTGTGATGGCCGTTTGGATTCATGGCACCCAGGCGGTAGAAGCTGAGGAAATGTTGAAAATCAGCCGCGCCATTAGTGCACTGAATGAGATGACGCGTCAGCTTCATAAGCAATTTCCCCTCCCTTTCCCGTTACGGGTGGGAGCTGGTGTGAACACTGGCTATGCAGTCGTAGGTAATACAGGTACAGGAGACCGTCCTGACTACACGGCCCTAGGTGACACCGTCAATGCGGCCTTCCGCTTTGAAAGCTCCACCAAACAGCTAGGCCTAGATGTAGCGCTGGGGGCAGAAACTTATAAGTACTTGAGTAAGCTGGGAGCCAACGAACAAACATTTAAGCGCTATTCAGCTTTGTTAAAGGGTTATGACAAACCGTTAACGACCTATGCATGCACGTTTTCAGACTTGGATAGATTTTTGATCAGTTACGATCGCAAATCCTCAGTTCCAATAAAATCCTCGTCTGTGCAGTCATCCTAAATTAGGGCTCAGGTGAGCATTTGCGTAACGGTCCGCAAAGGATTATCACCATTACTCAACATTGGCACAGCGAAAGTGATAGGCTGCTCATTAATGCTGTGTATGAGATTTAAATAAATCCGGCGGAGAGATGAAACAATTCTTTGGCCTATTAATGGCGCTTGGACTGGTATTTGGTACTTTGGTGAGCGATGCTCAGCCCGCAGTAGCCAATATGTTGAATGGCGGTACGGTGTTTCTGGCAGAAGCTAACTTACCTCGCAACGCAGTGGATGACAAGCTGGCTACAGAGTATGGCTATAAGCTTGATGTGAATAACACTAACGTTGCAGCGTTTAGGAAGTATCGGGGCCTATTTCCGACGATTGCAAGCAAAATCATTCGGAATGCGCCCTACGAAAACCTGGAGGATATCTTAGAAATCCCTGGACTTAGTGATGTTGAGAAATCACGGATTCAAGAGAACATGGACATATTTACCCTCTCTCCCCCTAACCCTGCGCTAGTGGAAGGTGACGACCGTTACAACAATGGTTTTTACAGGTAAGTAAGCATTCCCAGACTTGAATATTGGGTAAATCTCAAAAATTTCAATTCCCTGGTATTGTCTTTATCTATCGTTGCTCTTGATAGAGTGGTTTAATCCCTCTGTCAGGAGCAATTTTTATTGGTGCACTCCTCTTCGTCCTATGCTGCGTTGCCATCACAGTTTGATGTTTTAGTCGTCGGTGGTGGAGCTGCTGGCCTGTATTCAGCCCTTTGTTTACCCGCAACGCTCCAAGTAGGCTTAATCACAAAAGATACGCTGTCTATCTCCGCCAGCGACTGGGCACAGGGAGGAATTGCCGCTGCGATCGCACCTGACGATGCCCCAGAACTCCACATTGCCGATACTCTCAAAGCTGGCGTTGGTCTATGCGAGCGCCAAGCCGTAGACGTGCTAGTTAGACAGGCAGGGGAATGTATTCAGCACCTGACCCAAATGGGTGTGGCATTTGATCGCAAAGGCGAGCAGCTAGCAATGACCCTAGAGGCGGCCCATTCTCGGCGTCGAGTGTTACATGCCGCCGATACCACTGGACGAGCCGTAGTCACCACACTGGCAGATCAAGTACTCCAACGCCCAAATATCCACGTCTTTAACCAAGCCCTAGCATTAGACCTATGGATGCATCAGGGAGAATGCCTTGGTGTACAGCTGGTCCACAGTCAACAACTAAAGTTGGTAAAGGCTAACGCCGTCGTTCTAGCCACAGGTGGCGGTGGTCAAATCTATTCACAAACGACCAATCCCACTGCCAGCACAGGGGATGGTGTGGCCATGGCCTGGCGAGCGGGAGCCACCCTACGGGATTTGGAATTTATGCAATTTCATCCCACAGCCTTAACCCAAGCAGGGGCTCCTCGCTTTCTCATTAGTGAGGCTGTCAGGGGAGAAGGCGCACATTTGATTGATATTCATGGCCGTCGGTTTGCCTTTGACTATCATCCTGACGGCGAATTAGCCCCCAGAGATGTGGTCAGTCGAGCTATTTTTAATCATCTTCAGAGACATCCAGATGAGTCTGTGGTGTATCTGGATCTGAGGGTGATTGCCCCAGAGCGAGTGAAACATCGGTTTCCCAATATCATTCGCAAATGTCAAAAATGGGCAGGTATTAACGTCTTTGAAACGCCGATTCCCGTCTCACCTGCAGCCCACTACTGGATGGGCGGAATAATCACTAACCTTGGTAGTCAAACGACCATACCTCGCCTCTATGCCGTTGGTGAAAATGCCAGCACGGGTGTACATGGTGCTAATCGATTAGCTAGTAATTCATTACTGGAATGTTTGGTATTTGGAGCACAGCTGAAGGACATTACACCACAACCACTAGCAGATTTATCTCAAAGCGATAGTGCTGCTAGTGATGAATTAACCACGCCCCCGGATTTAGATGAGGTTGCTAGTTGGCTCCAGCAACATCGAACAGCCATTGGGCAATTGGTGTGGCAAAGTGCAGGCATTGCCCGTGAAGCCAACCAAATGAATGCGGCACTGGATCAGCTAGAACAATGGAAAACCGAGTTCGACGCATTACCGCTGACACAGATAGTAAACAGGGCGAACGAACAGAAAAATCATACGCTCCCTGCAACGCTAGATTTCACAATACTCCGTCTTTGGACAGAAACTCGCAATCTATTAACCGTGGCCAAATTAGTGCTTGAAAGTGCCCTGTTTCGCACTGAAAGTCGCGGTGGGCATTACCGCAGTGATTATCCTGAAACAGATGCTACCTGGCAGGTGCATACCCTAGTTCAAGATGGAATTTGTTTGCGATCGCAGCCCATCCAGCAATAAAGCACTTCCTCCCTTAGTCAGCAGATAGTTCTCTCTAGCGAATTTTGTCCCTTTGCTGACTCATAACAATCTGCTCCATCATTTCTTCAACACTCATTGCTGACTTACGACATGACAGACCGCGACATACTAACCCGGCCTCTCCATCCGATAAATTTTGATGCACTAAAACAACGGTAGGTAAGTAACTACGCGATAGTTTAGTGACATTCTCTGCATGCGTTCTGACCAGGGTGTGATGACGATACCAGTCGAGGGCCTGAAACAGGGTTGGACAAGCCCTAGTCGCCTGCTCCATAACGATGCTAAAAGACTTTAGAGCCTTTTCAGCATGATCTAAATAGGTCAAATCTTCAGTGAGTAGGAATAATCGCATCAGGCTGGCAATAGCCACACCATTAGCTGCTGGCGTTGCATTATCTTGATAGCTTCGTTCTCTGATCAATAAACTCTCACTGACATCGCTAGCCGTGTTGTAATATCCATTGGCTACATCACTCCAAAGCCATTGGTCAAACTCAGCTTGAATGTTCTTGGCATGGGCTAACCAGCCTGCTGCTGTACCCTTCGACAACCCAAGACTAGCTTGCTGAATATCCAACAGAGCCTTGATAAATAAGGCATAGTCTTCGGCCTGAGCTAATACAGCAGGGACCCCATCGTAATTCAACCGATGAAAGCGTCCATTTATCCATTGGTTTTCTAAAATAAACTGAGCTGCTTCAACCGCTAAATCTAGATACTCCATCTGGTTAAAGACAGCCGCCGCACGAGCTAAACCAGAAATCATCAGGCTATTCCATGCGACGATCATTTTGGTATCAGTGACAGGGGGAATGCGACCTGGCCACGCCGAGTTTTTGGCAGCATGAGCATCGATTGCTGGTGCAAAGGTTGCCAAGGCAGGTTGACCGTAGCGCACAGCAAACAGTTTTTGCAAGGCAGACTCTGTCCCTGGCTTAAGCGCTCCAGGCTGCTGCCGTTGGAGCACGATATTACCCTCAAAATTGCCTTCAGCCGAAATAAAAAAGTCGGCGTTCAGGTCAGCAAATTCCGCATCTGTTAAAAGTTCTCGCAGATCGGTCTCACGCCACACATAAAACGCCCCCTCTTCAGGTTCAACGTCATTAGGGGTGACAAAACTGTCGGCATCTTGGGCGGCATAGAAATACCCCGCCCACATCTCACGCTTTAGCCATTGAACAGTTCCAGCAACCGCTCTCTCAAAGGCAGGTTCCTGATGTCCCTGACTCCATAAATCTGCCAAGTACTCCATGATCAAACCATTGTCATAGAGCATTTTTTCAAAATGAGGCACCGTCCAATTTGGGTCGACGGTGTAGCGATGGAAACCGCCAGCTACATGGTCATATATCCCCCCAAGGGCCATATCCACTCCTCGACGCAGACAAATTTCCTCAGGATTCAGCGCGTCTGTGGGCTCCACCCAACGAATAGAACGTAAAGCACTGAGCCCATAGGGAATCATGGGAAAACTGGTGCCTTGACCCGATGGCATCAGGATTTTCACACTGGCGGCCAATCCACGGACTAGCAACTCTGTACTGAGGTTGTCGTCTGCGGGCAACAACGTTGACTGCTGTAGCGTTTCTAAAATCTGAGATTTGACTGCACCCACTTTAGGCTGATCTGTATCGTAGAGATTGCGCAAAATCTCTAACAGTTTCAAAAAACCAGGACGACCATAGCGAGGCTCAACGGGGAAGTAAGTGCCTCCATAAAAGGGCACTAAATCATCAGGAGATAGAAAAATATTGAGCGGCCAGCCTCCTTGTCCTACAAGCATCTGAAGGGCTTGCATATAAATGCTATCAAGATCGGGACGCTCCTCACGATCAACCTTGATAGGCAAAAAGTTGGCATTGAGATAGGTAGCTATTTCACTATCCGAAAAAGCTTCCCCTTCCATTACCGTGCACCAATGGCAGCTAGAATAGCCCACCGACAGAAAAATTGGCTTATTGTCACGTCTTGCTGCCTCTAATGCGTCATCACACCAAGGCCACCAGTCAATTGGATTTTCGGCGTGTTTACGCAAGTAGAGACTTTGACTTTGGGCAAGACGATTCACCATAGGTCAGGGAAACAAAGAACTGTTGCCCCCTGAGTCTATCAAGATTAGCCATAATGATGTGCTTAAGAACAGCCTTCAGCCCATGTGACGGCAGGGAATTGTCCAGTGCGAAACTGGGTGACTCGGCCTTCTTTATCGGTTTCAAAGACGAGGCTATACAGGTTACTGCCAGCAGCCTCCGAGGTTAGTGTGACATAACTGCCGTCGGTGTATGGATGGGGCGTCACGTCTATCTGTCCGTCATAAACGGCATCAATCTCTTCAATGGTGGAACCAATGCCAAGACCACTCAGGGTTTTAATTGGACTCTCCGACCAAATATCAATTCGAATTACTTGATCATTCACCACCATGAGGCCAATGCCATCAATCGACGCGACACGGGTTGCCTTTTCAGGATCATAAACTTCTGGTAAGTAGTACTGGCACAATTCTGACTGGGTCATCGGAGCCACGACAAAACTAACCTGGGCAGCATTGGCTGCCTCTTGAATAGACATTCCCAGTCTTACTGGGCCTAAACCGCCAATGGATACGGCTTCTTTTTCTAACGGCTGTAGGATATCCAAGCGTTGATGAACCTTACTAATCAGAGCGCCAACCGCCGTAGCTCTAACCATGATGTGAGTCACCAAGGCGGACACAGGGCGCAATGTGGAGATTTGCCCAGTCATCATTACACAGCCACTCATACCAAGAGCAGGTAAAGCGATGACCAGTAAACGCTTGGCACGACCCACTGTAGATTTTAATTTGGACTTTCTAAATCGTAAAATCATCAGTCAAGAAAGTAGCAAGCTATGGTAGCTCACTGTCAAGAAATAACCACTTACGCAAAAGCTTAATAGAAAGAATAATTTAGAAATGTAAGTAATAACGCTTAAGTCGATCCTTTTCTGATTTATCTTTATATCGGGAATATATTTTGATTAATCCTCTATTAAGGGATTAGGAGTCTGCTGTGTCACAAATTCCGTCTGACCCAGGTACTGATAATAATCGTCGTCGCTCAGTTGACTATGATGAACTGATTGCTTTATTTGTAGCATTTCTAACATTGGGCAGCGTATTATTTTGGGGGTTGACCCGATCCGGGGTGAACTTGTTGGGGCAAGCGGGACTCTTTAATGCCGAGAGTGCACCTTCTGTAGCGGGTGCGTTCGACGCAGGAGAGCGACTGGGTCGAGCTGAAGACACTGATAGTAGCCTGGAAGCTGCAACTGATGGAGATGGTATTGGCTTTGGCACTGTAGAGGATATTGGTTCAGGTAGTGCTGGCGTCCTTAGGAATAGCAATCAGGCGCTAGAAAGAGCAGCTGAGGATCCTTTTCTGAAGGGTCCCTCTCTGAACAATAGGGTTACTAGTCAGACAACAACGGTACCGTCGCGTTCTGACACTCAGACATCTGCCTCAACGGAGCTGCCTCAACAATCGGCACAGCCTGCACAAACGGATACGGCTGCTGCCCCAACGAACCAGGAGCCTTTGGAGTCAAGCCGTGAGGCGCTTCAATTTCAGGATGTGCCTGACGATTATTGGGCTAAGCCCTACATTGATGCTCTCAGTGAGCGATTGGTCTTGGATGGTATTTCTGAGGGTACGTTTGCTCCTGAGCAACCAGTGACACGGGCACAGTTAGCGAGTGCAATTGCTCAAGCATTTCCCCTAGAAGATCAAGAGGCCGCGATCGCATTCTTGGATGTTGAGGAAGGCTATTGGGCAACCGAAGCCATCGACAAAGCCGTAAAAGGTGGCTTTATGAGTGGTTTCCCTGATGAAAGCTTCCAACCTACACTACCGGTACCCCGTGCCCAGGTCCTCACGGCCTTAGTTACAGGGCTGAATAGCACTATCCCCACAGACACTCAAACCATAGTTAATCTCTACAGCGATGCCGCAGAGATCCCTAGTTGGGCAATTGACAAAATGGCGGCGGCTACCCAAGCCAATATTGTCGTTAACTACCCCAACTTGGATATGCTCAATCCCAATCAGCCTGCTACCCGTGCCGAAGTTGCAGCGATGATTTATCAAACGTTAGCGAACCAAGGGAGAGTTGACTCCATTGATGGAGAATACGTAGTTCAACCTTAGGCGTATATGATTGAGGGCCTCATTATTGGTGTTGATGAATGGGGTTCACTAGCCGCGTAACTTTTGGCAATATGAGCCCACTCAACGTCCGCTTGAGTGTGACTACGCAACTCTATCTCCAGCTGAATAAAACGCCAGAATCTTTAGCGTTAAGCAAGGTTTAAAAGAACCGGGGCTAGTTATTTATTGGACCAACTACCGTCTATGCCTTTATGCAGGCCATGGGTCCCGTGAACGATCATCTGGAAAGTTGCTGTGTTCGTCAGAGCGTCGAAGAAAAGCCAGCTTTATTTGAGTGGCCATGAAGACAAATAATTTTAAGGTGTATTTCTTGAAATAAAGCTCAGGTGCTACACCGTTGCTAGTAGCCATAAGGCAAACTAAACTCGTCTGAATAAGTATGTTTGAACGTGTGGAGGTTCCCCCTTGGCAGATGCGATCGCAATTTACCTAGTCAATGAAGAGGAGCTCCAGACCGATCATCCTGATAGTGCTGCCTGGTGCCAGGCAGCCGGATTTTCTGGTCAAACTGGCAAAGTATGCTTAATTCCCGATGCCACTGGCAAAATTGGCAAAGTCTTAGTGGGGCGTCCCGACACCATAGATACCTGGACCCTGGCAAGTCTACCCAAAACATTGCCAGCAGGGACATACACCTTGGGCAATGCGTTAGCTATCGCTAACGCGACCAAACTGTATTTGGGTTGGCAGTTGGGCAGCTATAGCTTTGATCGCTACAAACTGACCAAAACCAGCATTCTTGCAAAACTACACCCCCCTGATCATGTAGATGTAACCTACGTTAAAGCCGCAACAGAAGCCACCTATCTAGTACGCGATCTGATCACCACACCCTCCAACAATATGGGGCCTGATCAGCTTGAGGAAACAACCCGCAGCTTAGCTGAGCGCTACGAAGCCAAAGTGGAAGTCATTGCAGGTGGCGATTTAGTCATCGAAAATTACCCGATGATCTATGCCGTTGGAAAAGCCAGCACCCGTGCGCCTCGCCTGATTGATCTGCGCTGGGGCAATCCAGACGCCCCCAAAGTCACCCTGGTAGGCAAAGGAGTTTGCTTTGACAGTGGCGGCTTAGACGTTAAATCAGCCACTGGCATGCGCCTCATGAAAAAAGACATGGGGGGAGCAGCCCAGGTGCTAGGGCTAGCGCAGATGATTATGGAAATCGGCTTACCGGTCAACCTCAGAGTATTGGTGGCAGCCGTTGAAAATAGCATTGCGGGCAATGCCCTACGCCCCTTGGATATTTTGACATCCCGCAAAGGAACAACCATCGAAGTAGGCAATACAGATGCTGAAGGACGCTTAATATTAGCCGATGCCTTATGGGAAGCTAGCAGCGAAGACCCAGACTTACTGATTGACTGTGCCACCCTTACCGGTGCTGCCCGTGTTGCCCTTGGCACTGAACTGCCAGCCTTTTTCTGCAACGACAATGGGGTCACTAAAACATTACTTGATGCAGGTCTAAATATAGACGACCCACTCTGGAATCTGCCTTTACATACGGCCTATCGCTCCATGCTAGATAGTCCAGTAGCTGACATGAATAATATTGCCAGCGGCTCCTATGGTGGTTCCATTACAGCAGCTCTCTTTTTACAAGAATTCGTTCAGCCAGACATCTCCTGGATCCATGTAGATTTTATGGGTTACAACCTCCGGAGCTTGCCCGGACGCCCTGAGGGAGGGGACGCCATGGGCATGAGAGCACTGTTTGAATTGATCAAACAGCGTGTAACTTAAAATGCACTCTACTCCCCACACTCAGTGTCTCTACTTAGAGCACACAACGTTGGCATCAAGGGTGATAGTCATAAAGCAAAGTGTTGATAGCCACACCAACAATTTAGTCAATCGCAGTTGACGTTTCTTAATAATTTTCGTTACTGTTAATTACATAAGACAACGCTTGCACTTATTGACCGGCTGGTGTTGCCCTACATCGCAATATCATCAGCACTTTAAATAGGAGATTAAATATGGCTATCGTATTGGCACTTTTGATCGTAGGTTGGCTAGCCGCTGTACTGATTGGCTCTCAAGCATACTTCCTAGGCGAGCAATCTAAACCCATTCATGAGCGTAACTGGCGTTCTGATTCCTTCGACGCCCTAGCTCAAACTATCACTGGACGTGAGACTAGCTTCAGCACTCGTACTCCTGCCTATAGCTATGACGCATTCTCAAGTCGAAGCTTAGAGGGTTAACCCTCTCGTATTAGCTGTAGAGCTGGTGCTCATAGTGAATCTACATTCACTGTCTCCAATTCATTCCAACTCCATGCCTCTTGAACTGCGGTTTGAGAGGCATGGATGTATCTAGGACTAAGCGATAACTTGTATGGCAAGCAGTTCTATCACTCAAACTTAAGACGTAGCATCACCAGCTACAACAATCCTCGATAACGAATAAATGTCAGAATAGCCGCCCAAGATCCCAAAGCTACTTTAACCGCCACTAAAATATTGAGCAGTGGAATCCAGCCACCACTGACTAACGTGCCGACTTGGCCGTTGGGTAAAGCAATGCCGACTAACGAAAGCACTGCTAAAACAATAAAAACCAGCACTGCTATCTTTTCCCAAATAGCAGCCCCCCAACGTTGATAAATATCCTCCATCCATTTTGGTGACGAGGTAATCGCCACAAGGCCAATCGCTGTACCGCCCGCAACACCAGCAGCAAAACCGCCACCGGGGCTCAAATGCCCCCGAATTGCCAACTCAATACCCACTAAGGCTGCAATCGTTGCGCCTAACCGTGCCAATACTACAGATGGGTGATCGGTAAATTGGTAAATCGTGCAGGAAGGCTGTTCATTAGCAAGCAAAAAGCGTGCCCCCATAATTGCTAGGGTAAAAACAACAACTTCAAAAATGGTGTCATAGAGGCGGTTTCTAAAAATAATGCCTGACACCGCATTCGACACACCCGTATCTTGCACGATCACGTCAACAATAGAAACCTCAGCCATATCAGTAGATGGATTAGGAAAAACCAGCATCTTAATGTAGAGAGCAACTCCAGCAATCACATAAATCCACTTCATAGTCCTTTCCCTCTGGATAAATTAGCGGTTTCTACATCAGCAAATCTGAGGTTCACTAACTCATGAGACAATTTAGCCTGCAAGATCTCATATAGACGACGCACACGAATTTGCAAGTCACCAGTAGGAGCCGTTAGCTGATCAGAGTTCTCGGAATTTGGCACCATGAAAACCGCATGAATTTCTTTATTGGCTAATGCTGTCTGCAGGGTAGAAGTCTGAGTGAATGGAATCACTTCCAATCTCAGATGCTTTTCTTGAAGATGAGTGCGTAAAGAAGATAGCAAGGCCTCATAGCCTGGACATTCACTACTCGCGGTTTCAACCACCCCTAGCCGCATACTCATCGAGGAGCGTACCGCTACTGCATAGAGGGTAATTGATAACATTGTGCCAACCAAAGCCTCGGTCAGAGCCACATCAGCCGCACCAAACATTGCATAGACTAAGGCTGCAACAGCACCAAGGATGCCACGAATCACTAGCGCATTGTATGGATTTACTTGTGACACCAACATACTGGCTGTCATGGGTAGCAGGAGAAGTATTGCAACCGTATAAATATCTTCAGTCATAACGTCCCTCATTTGAGCAGTAAGCCAGAACATAACCCAACACCGTATTCCAAAGAGACAGAGAAATCAGTGCTAGCAAAAGCAAGGGCCATTCTCTCGGAATTTTGAGCAAGAGACCCACAATAATGCTCATTGAACCAAGGGTGTCAGAAACAGACAAACTATGTAGTTTAAAGAGGACGGAGCGATGCCCCAGCAACGGTAATGTGCCCCAAAACCAAAAGATTAGACCAATTACAATACAGCTATAGCTGATGACATTAATAACAGTATCTATCATGATTCATTCACCCGTCTCAGCACATGAGCTAACAACATTAATGCAGCATTGCCAACACTTAAAATTAGGACTCCAACAACACCAATCATCCAGTCATCACGTAGGATAGAAAGCATCAGAATCATGACTGATGTTTTGGTGGCAATGCTGGCAAATGCCAACATTTTTTGCCAGATATCGTCATCTTGCCAAGCTTCATAGATTGGTATCAACAAAGCACCGATCATGGCTAATAAAATACCGTTCATGGGCGTTTCCTCCGCTCAACTTGATGGACCTCATACCAGCCATCCTCACGACATTTAAGGACAATTGTTTTAGGTGTAAACGTGATTAAAAAGATATCGAGAAAAATCAAGCCAGGTGTTCGAAAAGGGCGTACACGCTCTCGCGTTATTACCTCCTTTGCATGGGGACGCAATATAATCTCAAACGCTTCAAAATAAGCCTTGGGAATAGCTAAGACAATTTCCCAGCAGACTCGCAACAACTCTTTTAACCAGCGCTTCCAAGAAGCGGGAACAGTATACCGGTGAGGAATGAACCAGGCAACAAAGAGTCCAATCGCAATGTTTGCTGGACTTAAATCAGCTGTGAGTAAAAACCAAATCGTCAGTCGCAGTAATAAATCTGGAATACTCATTACACCAACACCATACTAAACAGCAACACTAAAATCAGGCTCATTGCACCAATCAAATGTTCAAATTGTTCAGCAGCACGGGGCAGTTCAAACTTAAGTCTTCGAACACCTATGAAGTAAATCAACCAGCCTGCAATAATGACCAGCAATGCTTTGACAATATTAGGAAGTGTATACCCCCCTAAAAAGAAACTATTGGCTGCAATAAGGCCGCCCAACAACACTATCGTCGCTGACCAAAATCCACGGGACGGTTTCTTATCTGAGATGGCGAGTTTTTCAAATGGTAAAAAGATAAATCGGGCAAATGCAACTGCTGTACCAATGGCTGCAAGGGTAAGTACTGTGGATTGCCAAGGTGCCATTAATTTTAAGGTGAGCGCTTTAGCACCGAAACCAGCCATTAACGGAAAACCTGAAATAGACAGACTAGCGGCTGTCAGTACACCCCACACAGGAAACTGTATAGGCATCTGACGCAATTCTTGAAAACTGCGACTTTGTAAATTGCCTGCGACTAAAAAAAGCAATGCCTTGGCTAAACCATGACTTAGTGCATAAAAACCTGATGCCGCTGGCGCAGCCACAACAAATCCTAGCTGAGAAATCGTGCTGGATGCCAGCATTCGCTTTGTGTCTTTTTCAAAGATTGCGTAGCCCACACCGAAAAGCGCTGTGGCTATACTAAATAATTGAAGAATCGGCTGAATATCATCAACTAACAGCGCACACCGTGCCAAGGGATAAACACCTGTATTGACCACTACACCAGATAGTATTGCTGAGACAGGTGTTGCGGCTTCGGAATGGGTTAACGGCAGCCATAAACCCGATACAAACATGCCGCCCTTAGTTAAAAGGCCCAACATGATAAGTGCGATCGCATCTGCAGGAGACGTCTGTAAACCTGTGTAGGCAAACGATCCATTCGCCTGATACACTAGCACTGCTCCAATTAGATAAAACAGCATGGCCGTATTGCTGACAAATAAATAGCGCAAGCCCACCCAAATAGAACGATCCGTTCGTGGATAGGCAATCAGCAAAAAAGCAGCAATACCAACGACTTCTAAGGCTACATACAAACTAATGAAATCAGCACAGATGAAAACGGCATTGACACTGCCGTGCAAAATTATCATCTGCGTAAAAAAGAAAGCCGATTTCTCTTGCTCCCAACAATAGAGCAGCACCGCAACTGTTACCAGGGCATTTCCTAAAATAAAGTAACCACTCAGTGAATCCGCTAAAAGAGTTACACCAAAGTTGTCTAATAGACTTATATCGAGGGCATCTGGCATTTGAAATAAGGCCAAACCATAGCCTATTGAAACCAGCGCAACACCCATGGCCAGATAACGATCTAACTTGGGCAAAAGATAGATGCTAAATCCAATTAAGAGCGGTAATGCAATCCAAGCAATCGTTAAAATCATCATGGCGTATTACTCTTTTCAATCTCGGAAATCTCCAGAGTCGGGTTATCCCGTGACAGCTTCATCACCCCGACCAGCATCAATGCTTGAATCGAAAAGCCAATCACAATAGCCGTCAAAATCACAGCTTGAGGCACCGGATCCGCATAGGCCCCAGAGTCTGCTCCCAATTCGATCCCAGCCCCAGATCCTAAGATGGGCGTAAACAAACCGCGATGCGATGCCACAAGCACATAACAGGAAATGACACCAGTGCTCATCACATCCATAGAGAGAATTTTCATCATGAGGTTTTTCTTCAAAATAATTCCAAAGAAACCACCCATGACCGTGGCAAAAATACAGGCTTCGAGTACAGCAATCATTGATTTAAATATCAAACAAACAGCTGGTTGATTCAGATTATGAGGAATATCCTGTCACTTCAATTGAGCACAACAGAAGTGGCAGGATATTTAATCTGTCCCCGGCAACAGAGGATTGGACTAGCGACTTTAATCTGTCGCTGGCAACACGTCACTAGACGACATCTCCACATTAGATCCTTTCAGCGTCAGCTGAAGTAGTGGAGGCGCTAAGAATGTGGTCAGGATTACCATCACGATAATCGCCGCTTCCAAAGGTCGATCCAATACCCCGCTAGCAGATCCAATTCCAGCAAAGACAAGACCCACTTCACCACGAGGAATCATGCCAACACCAATGGCCATACGGTTAATTCCAGGCTGACCAAACACAGCCCAACCGGTGACTAACTTACCTACCACAGCTACCGCAATTAAGAAAGCGGCAATAATTAAACCAGCCCGATTTTCAGCAACCATAGGATTCAAAACTCCCAGGTCTGCTTTCGCACCTACAGTAACAAAAAAGATTGGTACCAGGATATCGGCAATCGGCATAATTTGCTGATCGAGTTCTTTGCGCTTGTCAGTTTCATCTAGCACAAGACCTGCTGCGAATGCACCTAAGATGGCTTCTAGATGTATAGCGCTAGCAAAACAAGACATTACCAAAGCAAACGTAAACGCAGGGATCAGCAATGCACCACGAGTTTGCAACTTATCAGCAATCGCAACAAATCCTGTATTGAAAAACTTACCGAGGAGAATAGCTCCTAGCAAAAAGCCACTGGCACTGATGATGAGATAAACCACATTTAGCAGATCTACCTCACCTGTCTTCGCCAGACTAGCCACAACTGCTAAGACGATAATGCCTAAAACATCATCAATGACAGCAGCTCCAACAATAATTTGACCTTCTTTAGACTTTAAGTGGCCTAACTCCGATAAAACCTTAGAGGTAATACCAATGCTAGTCGCAGTTAGCGCTGCTCCCGCAAAAATGGCAGGAATAACAGGAACATGGAAAATCGATACCAAGCCTACGGTGCCTAAGGTAAAAGGAACAACTACCCCGACAACAGCTACCACAGCAGCTTGAAAGCCGACCTTACTCAATTCACGTAAGTCAGACTCTAAGCCAATTTCAAATAGCAGAACGATAACACCTAATTCTGCCAATACTGAGATTACTTCACTCTGCCCCTCAAAGACACGCATTGCTGCATCCGCATCCAGATGCCCCATCCATTGCACTAATTGAGCAATCAATGAATCTGTAATCGTTGCGGTGTTTTCAGGAAACATCAACAGATGTAGAGCAGAGATACCAACAACAACACCCCCTACTAATTCACCTAATACGGGAGGTAAATCAAGGCGCTTTGATAGCTCACCACCAATCTTACTAGTGGCATAGACTGTTATCAAACTCAGCAGCACACCCATCAAAATAAAAGGGCTGAACTCAGCTGGCAAGACTTCTGCAAATGTCCATGGGGTTGATGGCCACGTGTCTATCAACTGATCCAGGGATAACGCTGACACGTTATTGAACAACATGAGTAAATCCTCTTTGCTTCATAGTTTTAAAGTGTTTTTGTCTTAAATTCAGTATGAAAAATATGCACTCTCCCAAGATAAATAGCAAAAATAGTAAGTTGAAGGTGCTGGTTGCTGGGTATTCACCAAAAGCTTGAATTCAATACCCAGCAACACAGCTGGATTACTCGCCGACAACAAGCCTCTAATTACGCCGACTACTCATTTGTAACCAACCAATGGCAATAGCCCCCATTGTCAGTTGCACCGTACTAGGCACTAAGGAAAATCCCCAAAGCCCACTCAGCAAGGCAACGATATAGAGCGCGAGCGCATAAACTTCATCACGATGGCGTAAGCGGTAACCTAAAGCAGTCATGCCGAGAGCAAGTAACAGCCACAAAACAGGTTGCATAGCCCTTATATGATTTGGTTTCAGGTTTTGGAAGAGGCGTCCACAGACACAGTCACTTCTGGGGACGTTGGATAGATTTGAAGAACAGCTTGTCTTAAAGCTTCAGTACGATCTGTATACAGATTGTTAGCAGGCATTAGATTAAAAACCTTCAGTGACGCTAAACGACGCTTAGTTTGGCCAGCAGCCCCTACAATATAAACAGAGCGACCCTTTTCAACAGCTTCTTCGATAGCACTTTCTAAGGCTAGAGATGCTGTAACGCCTAAATGAGGCACATCGTTTACATCAAAGACAACTGCATCATACTCACCAATGGCGTTATGTTCTCGGGAAATCGCTTTTGCAACCCCAAAGATCATAGGGCCACTGAGCTGGAATAACAGCACGCGACCATTGCCCTCATCTAACCAACGTTTTTCCTCAGAATTTAACCGAATCGCATCATCCGCATCAGTAATTGCTCGAACTGATTCAGAACGGAGCTGACTCATGCGATCAATAGTGAGAATATTGGCAACAAACACGCCAATACCAACAGCTGCAATCAAGTCCACCAAAACCGTCAGCAGAATAACGCCATACATAATCAGCGCACCTTTGACAGAAATTTGATGCGCTCGTTTGAGAAAACCCCAGTCAATAATGTCAATACCGACTTTGAGAGCAATACCTGCAAGCACCGCCAGGGGAATTGTTGCAGCTAAATTAGCAGCCCCCAGAATAACAACCAGCAGAACAAACGCACGAGTCAAGCCAGAAAGGGCTGTACGACCACCCGTTTGGATATTCACAACGGTTCCCATGGTAGCCCCTGCACCAGCAATACCACCGAACAGTCCCGACATCAGGTTCCCGATACCTTGACCAATCAATTCCTTATTAGAGTTGTGGTCAGTCCGAGTAAGACTATCAGCAACGACAGAAGTCAAAAGTGCATCAATACAGCCCAACATACCAAGCACAGCTGCATCAACAAACATGAGTTGCAGCTGATCAGCACTGAAGGTAGGCACCTGCATTTGCGGGAAACCCATAGGAATCTCGCCAATGCGACGAATGTCTAAGTCAGGAAATAAGACTAATGAGAGAATTGTGCCACCTATTAATGCAACTAGTTGAGGGGGGACCAACCGTTTAAGGCGAGCAGGCATGAACAAAATAATGGCAACAGAGACAGCCGCCAGCATTGTCTCTTCCGGTTGAATATTGACTAACAGTTCCGGAATCGCCTGTAGCGTACCGACAACACCGCCACTAGGACTCGCTTGGCCCAAAAATGGCGCTAGCTGCAAAATCACCAGAATGATGCCGATACCAGACATAAAGCCCGATATCACTGTGTAAGGCATCATCGTGACATATTTACCAAGCCGCAAAGCGCCAAAAATAATTTGGAATACGCCGGCCATCATGACGACGGTAAAGGCCATCGCCATACCGTTGTCAGGATCAGCAGCCACTAGATGGGCAATCACAGCTGTCATAACAACTGTCATAGGGCCAGTGGGCTCAGAAATCAGCGTGGGTGTACCACCAAATAAAGCCGCAAAAAAACCTACTAATACAGCCCCCCATAAACCTGATGCCGCACCAGCACCTGAGGCAACACCAAAGGCTAGGGCCATGGGTAACGCAATCACAGCAGCGGTGACACCCCCAAAGAGGTCACCGCGTAAATTTCGGAAATGTATCTTATTTGTAATTTGCATTTTGAAGCACCTATTAGTCCAACCAAGACTACCAGTTGCCTACCATTGGTTCTGAAATCAGCAAGCTTGCCTGATGCCTCCCAAAGAAAGCTATTGTTTGCACTGCCTCAGAAAATCAGACTCAATGGTTAGGCTACCAAGGGAGAATTGACTCTGATAAATGAAACTCCTAATTTTCATTGATTAAAGTCTACCAATAAATTGAAATGACTCCACTATTTGTTTCGTTTATTAATTTGAATTGGAGTGAAAAGCTTAACTTATAAGCCTACAAATCCAAGACGGATTTACCTTTTGGATAAAATTCCTGTGGAAGATTTACATGCAAGGCAATACAGAGGTTTTCATTTGCTGTTTTCACCCACTGATTACACATCAAGTCCAGTAAAATCTCACGTTGCTTAAATGCTGATATTCAGGCAAATTGCCCTTGCAGCTCTACCTTTCGGAATGCTTAATAAATCAATGAATTAGATTGATAAAAGCTTATATCTAGGGAGCAGTGATTGGAACCCGGCCTTAGATCTAGATCCTAGATATGGAGGGTTGGCATGGGAAACCTTTGGGTTATCTTGGTTGAGTGGCTGCCCCTCCCCTCAACCCTTAAAGACACCGTGGTAAAACGTTTGACCAACCGTTCGGGCTAATCTTCTCGTTCAACAACAATGACATTCTCGGTTACCTTTTCAAAGGTATCGTCATGGCTGATCACGAATAACTGCTTGAATGCCTTCAACCGCGCAATCGCCTCAGCCAGGCTCTCACGTCGGGAGCGATCCATATTAGTAGTCGGTTCATCAAAAAAGGCAATATCAATATCAGCAAGGACCTTTAGCAAGGCTAAACGCACAGCGAGAGCGGCACACATTTGCTCTCCACCAGACAGATTAATAAACCGACGCGTATTGCTACCTTCCTGAACCACAATTTCATAGTCCCGTGTCCATTCTAATGAGACGTTGGGTCGATTGAGCAGATCGCGAAATAGCCGATCTGCCTCCTGGGAGATGCCCTTTACATAACGTTCAGTGATGCGGGGTCCGGCTTCTTTATATGCTTTTCGAGCGAAGTTAATAAAGCGTTTGGTACGCTCCTTTTGTTTCAGGTCGAGCTGAGTCTGATCTCGCTTTTCTTTTACTTTTTGCAAACTCTCAAGTTGATCGGTCAGTTCAGCCTGGAGCTTGCGTTGCTGAGGCAGACTGCCCGTGATGCGATCGCACTGAGACTTCACCTCCCCATACCGTTGGTCTACCAGTTGTAATGTTGCTGGGTCTAACTCATCCAAGAGACGACTCAGCTGATCAACAAGACGTTCACGGTGCTGGCTTAATTCCACAACCAACTGATGAGTGGCTGCTACATCAGCGGTCCGCTGTTCTAACAATTGGGCATCTTTTTCATTTTGAATATAGATCAGATAGTCCGGTTGATACTCCTGGCGCAACTGCTGCTGCTGGGCAATTTCTTGATCGAGGTCAGTAAAGTCAGAAAGCTGAGTAGTCAGTTCAGCAAGCTGCTTTTCCCAAATTTGATGCTGGGCAGTGAGACGCCCATAGTCAGCCTCAACATTTTCCATTGCCTGAAGCTGTTCTTGTAAAAGCCGCCGCCGTCCTTTCGGATCACCGAGAGCATCCAAAGTTTTATCTATCTCACTTAACTGCTGCTCAAGCTGCTCCGTTTGTGTCAGCTGTTGTTCAAGCTGGAGAATATCGTTTTGAAGTTGGCTTTGTTGCTCGAGCAGTTCTGCATATTTTTGTTGTAGACGTGGGCGATGACTCAGCTGCGCTTTATGGCCATAAGCTTTGTTTAACTGTGTCTGTACAGACATTAATTTACGAGTCAGCTGTTCAGTGTCCACTTGTCCCGAGAGATCATTGAGAATATTCTCTAGGGTTGACAGAGTAGTCTGACTAAGAGATTGTCCAGTTGAGATCGCAGCTTCTAACTGCTCAAATACATCATTAGACAGCAGGGGTAAACTTTGTTGCAACTGTTCTAAGGACGCCAAGGCAGCCATCGTTTGTTGACCATAGTCTATAGCTTGAGAACGATGGGTAACAACCAGTTGTTGAAGCTCTGCTTCAAACTGTTGAGCGGCCTCAACTCGGCTCAGCTGTTGCTGCCAACGTTGTTGCTGTTGCTCCAAACTAGAAATTGTCTCTACACTGTCTTGTAGTGCATCAAGAGCCTTACGTTCATATTGCACCTGTTGAACATCCCGCTGGTTTCTAGACAAACGCTCTTTCAAACTGTGACAACGCAGCTGCAACTTACCCAAAACTTGTTGTTGCTGAATCACCCCCTGGCGTTCAGCCTCTAGCTCATCTTGTTGCTGACATGGTTGGGCTACATTAGCTGCCTGAGTTTGAAGCTGACTACGTTGTTCCAGTTTCACTTTAAGTCCTGCCATGGTAGCTGCTTGCTGATCCAAGCTACGTTGTTGGGACTGCTGTTGCTGTAATAATTGCTGATACTGCTTATTTCTCTGGGTTAACGTCTTAAGAATATTTTCTACCGCCAGATAACATCGATAAGCTTCAGCATGGGCTTGACATAGTTCTGTTGCCTGTTGTGCTCTTAGCTGAGCCTGCTCCATCACTTGCTGGGCTTGCTGCTTTGCCTCTAGCTGCAACACTAGTTGCTGTTGCTGTTGCTGTAAAGTCTGCACTTTTTGAGCTTGCCTAGTTAAGGCCTCTTTCTTTGCCTGGAGTTTCGTCAGATCCTGCTGTAAATTAACCAGCTGTTGCTCATCAAGAGCAATCTCTTCGGCAACACCATCATAGCGAGTCTGTAGCGTATCCAAAGACTGGAGTTGCTCTTCATACTGTTGTAGCTGATGTTTAAGCAAATCTACTTGAGCCTCAGCATACCGCCGCAGAGCGTTAGAATCTTTATGAACCCGGCGGTATTCCTCTACCTTGAGAACATTATCAAAAATAGGTTTACGCTTCTCAGTACTCAGCAAAAAATCAGCGGTAAAAGTCCCTTGGGGGACCCCAACCGTATTAGCAAAAAGTTGCCCCAACTCTGTTCCGATCGGTACGCCTAAATGCTGCTTGAGCCAGGGTTCTACCTCATCTTTAATGCGACTATAATTTAAGCGTTCCCCAAGCTGGGGATCGTATAGGGTATAGCCTCGGCTAGTACAACGCTCTACTTCGTAGGTACGGCCATCATGGCCAGAAACAAACGCGACTCTAACCTGCGCACTACCACTGCCATTCCGAATCAAGTCCTCTTGCTTATAGTTCCCTCGATAGTTAAATAGGGTCCAAGCAATCGCTTCTAAAATACTAGTCTTACCCGCACCGTTGACCCCACAGATGGCATTGGTCCCTAGCTGGAACTCAAAGTTGCGATCGCGATGAGTCTTAAAATTAGTAAGGGTAACCGACAGCAGATACATGGCAACCCCTGATTACATCCCTAAACGATCTTCTAAAGTATGCATGCGCTAGCCTAGTTTACCTGGACAGCGATTGCCACGACGTCTTCCAGCATGGCATAGCCGCAATAGAGATATTAAATCAAAGATTCGAGTTAAGGATTGCCAATTTCTTTAGAGTTTCTAGAAAATATCTAGACGACTAGAAATGTTTGACGGTTGTCGCAAAACCGGCAAAGCCTGCTGAGCCCAAACTTGAACTCTGGGATGAGAACTCGTCGCCAACTGACGGCAGAGTTTAATGGCCTGTGGCAGTTGACCACTCTCTTTATAGGCTCTGACCAACCAAATATTTGCCGAATAATATAGCTTATCCGGTGGACGCACTTGAGACGCAACATGCCTCAAGCCACTAATACCTGCTTGAAACTGTCCGACCCTAACCGCATCTATAGCAGCCTCCAGAATCTCTTGTGACATATGAAACTATCCTAAATAAACGTATGAATTGAGTTTTCGATTAAGGTAGTTCAGCAGCACCCTGATGCTTAAGTTAAGCCCCTAAGACCAATTTCAATAGTTTGAGTTAATACTTTTCGAGACTTTAACTGTTAAGATAAATAATTCTCAAAACCACCCATTATTTATCCTTGAAGGATGCAGGCACGCAAAGTTCCTAGAGTTGAACAATATTGAAATGCAAACCTTAACATTCATGGGGAATCAACGGTTTAGCATAGTCACACAAGCGCTTATTAAAGGTCTCGCCCATTGACAAGCTAGCATTCAGCAAACAAGAACCCTCTCTTATTCTGCACTGTTCTTCCCCCAAAATCTCATCATATTCATTGATGCTGTTCCTTTAGATTTTGAGGTGCATTAGTTTGTTCCTTATAATTGTGAATTAAGCTATTTTGCTGATCCATAGTAAAAGGCAAGGCAACGCTTTGCAGGAAGATCTTTCTAAGTTCTGATATCGCTCAACTAGGCTAAGGCTTATACCTATAAAGACTCCATCGAGAGTACTTTTGACAACGTTCCCACGCAAACAAAGAACATTAGAATCCTTTATTAGCAAGCTTTTCAGCCTTAAGTCCGTGCTCTATCAGATAGAGAAACGCTATATTTTTTCAAAATAGCTAAAGCACAAACAACCAGTTTAGTAGATCTCCTTAAATTGCTGAGTATAAAAACTCCTAAGTATCATTACTACTGATAGATAACCCCCCAAACTCTACGCGATTCTGTCTAGACTCTTCATATTGAGCAGATTCACAACCTTAGATTTTTTCTTTGTAATCAAAGATAATTACACCACGGGTTATAGCTCAAGCAAATCAATATATAGACATGTCTAACCCTGATATCAACAGATTTTGATAGTGTCAGTGCATGAGACATGAGCAGTAACACCATCGTTAATGATATTAAAAACGCTATATATTTTTAGACTTCATTCAGACAGATCAGTAGAACCCCTATTAAACAAAGGTTTACATCGGTCATCACCGAAACACCCAAACGGAGTCTTGCATAGTCTTACGGAGTCTTATTCAAAAATATCCGCCGACTGGCCGATATAAATTAATGATGACCGATTGGCACCTTTTTTTTGTTTGCTGTGGACAAAGTAAACCCTTAATTCACTGATTTTTACTAGCAAATTTTGTTGTTACTTTGAGTAAACATACGTCTAACCATAATCAATATATCAACCATAATCAGTGTTTCAATGAAGTTCCTACGAGTTTTTATGGATAACCCATAAAGCACAACCCATTAATTCTCTTTGATATTACCGACAGGAGGGTCTCACCCCTCTCGACTGTCCGCAAAAACTTCTAGTATGTTGAGTATGAAAACAATCATATTCAAAGCGTGCTGGCATCAGTTTTTGCTCAAACACCCAAGTGTTCTTCGAGCTAGCTCTGAAAATATTGTTTATATCTGAAACGAGCATCAAAACGATCTGATGCTTTCATGTCTTGCTCCAGAAAACTCATTTGCTTGTGTTTTTCTCTCAAGATATATGAAAAATCCATCTGGCAGCCATAGTATTCTGCACAGTAGAAAATCATGACGCCACCTAAATATTTATTGGAATGTACCGGTCATGTCACGGGACGCACTTATTGTCGGCATTAATCAATACCAGACATTACCTAGACTCACAGCAGCAGCTAAAGATGCAGAAGGCATCGCTAACTTGTTGGAGAACCATGGTAATTTCCGTGTACGTAGGTTACCGGAAATCATACAAAATCAGCGTCCCAAAGTAGGCCAACAAACATTAGTATCTACACAACAATTAGAAAATAGCTTAGTTAGACTTCTACTGCCCAAAGGCAATCATATTCCCGAAGCTGTCTTTTTTTATTTTTCAGGCCATGGGCTTCAGCGTGAAATAGGTATACGAGAGGGATATCTCGCCACTAGTGAAACTCAGCCAAACAATTCAAATAATAGTGGCATATCATTGTCCTGGCTGCGCCGACTTATTAAACATAGCCCTATCAGACAAATCATCATTATTTTAGATTGTTGTCATAGTGGTGAGTTTCTTTCACTAAAAGATGAAGCATGGCAAGGCTGTGATGGTCAGAGTTATCTCTTTATAGCAGCATCCCGTGAGTATGAGGAAGCTTATGAGTCATTAAGTAGCGATTATAGTGTGCTCACCCAGGCAGTTATCTCTAGCCTACGGCCTCAAAATTCTAATAGTGGTCGGGTCACAAGTACTGACTTAGTTGCATCTATCACTAATCAACTAAGTGGCGAGCTGCAACAACCCCTCTTTGAACAGGGAGGCAGTGAAATTGTTATTACCCAACACACAGAGCTCTCAACATCTACATCAGAGAACATCTCAATTATCTCTCGCCTCAAACAGTATAGTTTTAACTTTTGTCCCTACCGAGGTCCACATCCCTTTGAAGAGAAACATGCTGAGTATTATTTTGGTCGCGACGAGTTGATACAAGAACTTCTTCAGTCACTCCAACAAACCAATGTCTGTGCCGTAGTAGGAGCATCAGGTAGTGGAAAAACATCACTCCTGCGAGCAGGATTAATTCCCAGATTGTCAGCAGGTAATGATATTTTGGGCAGCGATAATTGGCTTATACGCTATGTCAATCTTGGGACAACGCCATTGAAAACTTTAGCAACCGCGTTCACACTCGGCAGTCGGGAAATAGATGTGGCTAAACAATTATGGCAAGCAGAAGAACTTCTGCGTCATGAATCCAGTGGTCTGATTAACTTAGCTACTGCTGCATTACTAAAACAACCTACTGGCACTAAGTTATGGCTCGTTATTGATCAGTTTGAAGAGCTATTAATGCCAACGACGGATCCCCTAGTTCAACAAGAACGTGCTCAGGTTATGGAAGTTTTAGTCACCGCATTGCGTTGTTCATCCATAGCCTTAGGCGTTGTTATTGGCATCCGTTCAGATGCTCTCGACCATCTGACATGCCATAGCGAGATGTTTTCGCTAATCGAAAATAATCAGGTTGTCATCAAGCCGATGAATTACCAAGCAATCCGAAGTGTGATTGAGAAACCTGCTGAGAAGCTGGGGCTCAAAATAGACCCTCATTTAGTACATCATTTAACGTTAGATCTCACTGGAGCTCCCGGTGAACTAGCCTTGCTACAAAGTATTCTATATGAACTTTGGCAACATCGGACCCCTATGTCCTATAGCAAAGGCGGTCCTTGTCTCTCAGTAGATAGCTATATGAAGTTAGGGCGTTTATCGCAAATGCTCACGAACAGAGCAACAACTTTTTATGAATCCTTACCAGCAAATGAACAAGCGATCGCAAAACGTATTTTTATTGCTCTATGTGATTTAGGGGACGGTCGCCTGGATCAGGGTCGTTCCGTTCGCAAATCTGAGCTGATCAATCCACAATTTTCCGCAGTGATGGTTGAGCGAATGTTGCAGAAGTTAGTAGCTGCCCGGCTCGTAGTCTCAGATAAACCACACTTAGCAGCACAAACAAACGGTCAGACCATTGCAACAGCAGCTTGGCAAGCTAATCATCATTCCAACCGCTCAGACATGAGCATCATCGCTCACTGGTGTGAACAGGGAATAACATCCGACGAAAGGATTGAACTAGCCCATAAATCTTTGGTATCAGACTGGCATCTACTACGACAGTGGCTACAGGCTGATCGTCCTGCGTTACGTCAGCAGCGGGACCTTGAAACCCGTGCATGGATATGGCACTCCCGTGGGGAATTAAAATGCTCTGACTATCTATTAGGGCAAAAGTACTTAAACGATATTAGTCAGTTCTTGTTGGTACATGGGCAAGAGCTTTCTACATTGGCTCAAAAATTTATACAACTGAGTAAACGTACTGCCATTTATCAGCAATGGCGAAATCGCAGTGTAGCTGTTCTATTACCACTAGCAGTAATGGCAGGTATGACGGCTTCCTTGGTACGCCACCAGTTAACAATGACCTGGCAGAGTCGCACCGCACCCGGAATCATGACACCGCTATCCACCCAGCAGTGGAGTAGAGCAGGCAACACAATCAGCCCGCAACTACCTCAACGCTGGGGCATCAAAGGGACAGATCAGCTGGCAATGACCTCTCAAATCTTAGACTTTAGACGCAGGCATCCAAACTCTGAATTGAATCAGCTCTCTATTATTCAGCTCACGACCCTCATGACACCCGGCGTGATCATGGCCAACTCAGCAACATTACCGGATGAAAACAGCGTCTTGGGGAATGATGAGGCAGGCATTGAACCCTAGGGTCTATATTTGAAAGGTCTCACCAACCTGCGACAATCAATGTCGGCTAGACAGAGGCAATAGAAACTGGACATGATGGGCTAAAAAATCAGACTTATGAGCAAACGGTATGTTGACTATTGGCTACTGGCTTCATTGTCATTTATGCTGGGAGCCATTGTTATTCCCAGCATCTAATCACTGGCAGAGGTACACTTTAATGATGCACAGCATTTTCAAGAAATGGCCGTTGAGACGGTTGCTACAACAAGGATTTCTGAGTGTGCTAATAGGGTGCATATGGTGTCTAGGAGCCTCTACAGCCGTAGCAGAAACGGCCCAGGCAACATTTGCAGGGGGCTGTTTTTGGTGTATAGAGCATCCCTTTGATGAGCTACAAGGGGTAACAGATACCACCTCAGGCTACATGGGAGGCACAGTTGAAAACCCTAGCTATCGTCAGGTCTCCTCAGGGGCAACAGGCCATGCAGAGGTTGTACAGATTCAGTATGACCCCGACATCATCAGCTATGAAACACTTTTAGATACCTTTTGGCGAAATGTAGATCCCCTGGATAGCCAAGGGCAGTTTTGCGACAAAGGTAGCCAATATCGATCGATCATCTTTTATAAAAATGAAATTCAGCGTCAGCTTGCTGAAACGTCAAAAGAAGTAGTGAGTGATTTATTTGATCAACCCATTGCCACTGACTTGCTACCAGCAGACACGTTTTATCCGGCAGAAGATTACCACCAGAATTATTATCAGACTCATCCAGCTCGCTATCGGTTATATCGCTTTGGTTGTGGTCGTGATCAGCGTTTAGGAGAGCTTTGGGGTAATTTAAACGAGTAATCTCAATTTGAGTGCATGTTGTGACGATGATTCCCATCGGCAGAATCACTTCAATTGACAGCCGATATATATCTATCTGCTCAAGGGATAAAAAACTGACTAAAGTAAAGGGTAGATGTAATCCAATAAGTGCCCATGACTGCTGTACAGCTTTCTGCGCGCGATATCATGCGTGCCGCCTACGAAAACCGCTACACCTGGGATGGAAACTTCCCTGGCTACACTACAGATGTCGAATTTAAGCATGGTGAGCAAACCTATATTGGGAAAGCTCGAGTTAATCCCGACCTGTCAGCTGAGGTTTTTGATATTGAGGATGAGGCAGCGCTGAAGCTGGTTAAAGGGCAACTCTGGGAGGTTGCCATTCATCGAGTACGCCGTGAGTTTGAAGATACCCATGGAAAAAATACATTTGCCATGGGTGACACTGATGAGCGTGGAGCTGTGGAGATCCTGGTCGAAGGAAAATCCACTGGTGATAAGTACAAGGTTCTTGATAATGAGGTGGTGCTAGTTCATCGCCACATTCACGGCGTAGTCGTTACTATTAACACCTTTAGCACTCACGACACTGGTGCCGGCTACTTATCCCATACCTATGATTCGGTATACCACGACCCAAAAACTGGAGAGCAGAAAAAAGGGCGTAGCGAATTTACCGACGAGTACGACAAAGTAGGTGATTACTTTATCTTGACTCGTCGTGCGATCTCATCTGATGATGAGGGCGACATGGAGTTCAACTTCTCCAATATTCAGTTCCTAGCCACCGCAGCTAAATAACGAATAAATAGCCAAAACAATCAGTCACAAATTATTTGACTCGCTGCCCGCTCTACAGTTTTACTAACGGAGCGGGCATTGTTTACGTAGATTTTCCGTCACTGCCCCCACCTGCGCTTCAGAATCTAGCTGTAGTGTACGCACATCGGTTTTAATCTGATCGTTAGGGTCAGGGTTGCTAGCTATCAACTCCGCCGCTTGATAGCGATAGTCCGAAGCTTGCTGATATACCTCAACAAGCTGGAACTGAATCGTTTGCAACTTGCGATTTGAGATCAGCAGACTATCAAGTACCTGGGACACATCATAGTAAATGCGGCCAATCTGACGCTCAATGCCCTGGTTGTAGTCCGAGCCACCCAGATTGCCTTCATTGATTTCTTGAATACGTAAGTTGCCCTCTGCTAGCGCTCCATTAATTAAGGAACAGTCTTCACGAGGAGTACAGCTAGTCAAAATTAGGGCCGCCGAAACACTTAACGATAAAACTAAGCGACCTACGATACGAGAACAATAAAAAGTGGACATATAAGATTTATACATACAGTGATTGGGTTGCGACGAAGGCCCCTTTGGCTTTATGCGTCTCCCGATTTCCAGTGAAAAGACATTAGCCAACTTCCACAGGACAAGCAGCAATATTATCGCTTCTTAGTTTTACAGGTTACTAGGGTTACCCCAGGACAGCTGGAATTCAAACATACTGACATAGAGGAAATTAAATTGAACATTGGGTTTCTAGGTACAGGGCTGATGGGTACCCCCATGGCACAGCTGCTCCAATCAGCTGGATATCAAGTATATGCGTGGAACCGCAGTGCTCATAAGTTAGAGGGGCTGTTAGCAACAGGGGTTAAACAGGCAGAGACTCCTGCTAGTGCGATCGTAGCTTCCCAACTGATTATCCTGATGTTGACCAATGCTGCCGCCATCGAGACCACACTCTTAAGTCCAGAAGCTAAGGCAGAGCTAACGGGCAAAACAGTGTTACAAATGGGAACCATCGCCCCTCAAGAAAGTAAAGCCATTGCCCAAGCCGTCCAAGCGGCTGGTGGCGATTATTTCGAAGCGCCTGTTCTCGGCAGCATCCCCGAAGCCAAAGCAGGCACTTTAATTGTGATGGTAGGGGCCACCCCAGAGCAATTTGCTCAATGGCGACCCATTTTGGCATGTTTTGGGCCAGAACCTCAGTTAATGGGTCCAGTGGGTGCAGGCAGTGGTGTCAAACTGGCTATGAACCAGCTGATTGGCACCCTGACCACTGCCTTCTCCATGAGTTTAGGACTGGTCCAGCAAGAAAGCATCGACGTTGAGAAATTCATGGCCATCGTGCGACAAAGTGCACTCTACGCTCCCACCTTTGACAAAAAATTAGGCCGTATGTGCGATCGCAATTTTGCCAATCCCAATTTCCCCAGCAAGCATCTACTCAAAGACATGAACCTGTTTGTGCAAGCTGCCGACACCTTTAACGCCGACGTCGCCAAAAGTGTGGCTCATATGGTGCAACAAGCCGTAGACAAAGGACTAGCTGACCAAGATTATTCAGCCGTGTTTGCCGCTGTGAATGAATAATTTTGAGTGCTGAGTGTTGAATTTTGAGTGACATCCACCCACCAAACTTCAACACTCTGAACGCAATACTCCCAAAACTAGGCGGTCAGGGCCTTAGCTTTTACGGGTTCTGACAGGGCTCCAAATCGGCGATCGCGATTTTGGAAGGCTAGCAGTGCCTGGTGAAACTGTTGGCGGTCAAACTGGGGCCAAAATACATTAGTAAAGTACATCTCGGCGTAGGCCATTTGCCATAGTAAAAAATTGCTGAGCCGCTGCTCGCCACTGGTGCGAATTAACAGATCTGGATCGCTACAGCCAGAAGTATAGAGATGACGTTCCAACAGCTCTTCAGTAATCGCATCAGCAGACAGCTCACCCTGCTCAACACGTTCAGCAACCGAGCGACAGGCCTGAGTAATTTCATGGCGGCTACCGTAATTGATAGCAACATTAAACTCCACAGCATCGTTATGTTTGGTTTGCTCCATAGAGCGTTCCATTTCACGACGCAGGGATGTATGTAAACCGTCTAGATCACCAATAAAACGAATACGTACCCCCTCTGCATGCATTTCCGCTAACTCTTTGCGTAGCAAGCGCTCAAACAGAACCATCAGAAAATCGACTTCTTCGTGGGGACGTCGCCAATTCTCAGTCGAGAAGGCATAGGCAGTTAGAGCTCCAATCCCCCAATCCTTACAGCAGCGCAGCAAATCTTTGAGCACAATGGCCCCTCGACGATGGCCTTCAATCCGGGGTAAACCTTGGCTCTGAGCCCAGCGGCCATTGCCATCCATAATCACAGCAACGTGGTTAGGTAGACCGCGAGGGTCAAGGTCAGACGGTAGAGTTTTCAGAGTTTGGATCGTCATAATTGCAGATACGTATTGCTCCAAATATGCCTTAAACGTGAATGGCCTGTCTGTGCTGTCACGCAACCGATATAGTCAAGTTCAAGGAAAAATTAAAATATTGGCTCTTACGAAACCATTGACTTTCATACAATCATCCACACAACGCTCCTTAACTAAGAACGGTGACATGATTCAAGGATGCCCTAAATCATTGAAATTTAGACGTCTCTATAATCTATGAACAGCAGACTACAGAAAGTGCATCAAAATCCTTTGATTAAAAGACAGGTCAGACCAGTGTACCCCCTTGCTTGTTTACACCCTATAGGGTTCTTTGTCTGAGATTGTAGGTAAGGGTTTGAATTTAAAGGTCTGAAAAAGTCGGAATATCCTATGCGCAATGGCTTGGAAGATAACGGTAGTCTATCAATGGTTTTCCATTGACTGTGGCCGATGGGTGTCGATACTGCTATCGAATTTACGGATTATCTACTCTATGAGAAAACAGGACAACACCTCAGTGACCTGCAATGCTGCATATTGAAGCAGGTATGGGGAGGCAAAACCTACCGTGCGATCGCAACCATTGCTGGCTATAGTGAAGGTCATGTAAAAGATGTCGCGTCTCAGTTATGGCGCTTGCTTTCCGATGTATTAGGGGAGCGCATTACTAAGGGTAATTACCGTTCACGGCTGGTCTACTGGCTGAAACGTGCCAAACGCAAAATGGTGCACGTTGCTGAGGAAGCCTGGCCCCGCGTTAGTGCATCGCATACCTCGCAATCCACTCAAAAAACGATCCCAAACAGCGAATCGCCAATTTTAGATCCACATTTTATTGGTCGGAGCGCAGCGCTTGAAACAATCAATACCATTAGTCATCAAGGGCACAAAATCATCGTTATTCAAGGTGAGGGCGGGCTAGGCAAAACCACCCTCGCCCAGCATTATTTACGGCAAATGACATTCGATGTAGTGCTAGAGTGGCGTATTGCGCAGGAAACCTCCAGCTTAACTGCGGTTAAAAATATTCTCGACGAGTGGCTGCGTCAGGATCTCAATGATGAACCCGGTCAGGACTTGAGTATTAGCCTGAGTCGATTAAAACGTCATCTAAAACAAAAACGCGTTGGTATTCTCATTGACAACCTTGAGCCCGCTCTAGATGGTGATGGACAATTTGTTATTGAGGCTCGTTGTTATGCAGAACTCCTAAAGTTGTTAGCGGATTTTTCCATTAATGCAACAACCTTAATAACTAGCCGCGATCGTCTCTGTGAGCCAGGCATCCGAGCGTATCATTATCGCCTACCTCGTCTCACCTTTACAGATTGGCAACAGTGTTTTACCTATCATCAATTGCGCCTACCTGAGGTTGACAAGATTTTGCAGAGGTTACACCGTGCCTATGGTGGTAACGCCAAGGCAATGGAGATTTTATGTAGTACAGTACAAACTGATTTCAATGGTGACCTAGAGGCCTATTGGCAAGCTTACGGCGCAGACCCGTTAGCAGAGATTGATTTAAATAACCTGGTCATCAGCCAAATCAATCGACTCCAGTGCCTCGACCTCATAGCGTATCAACTCTTGTGTCGTCTGAGCTGTTATCGCTATCAAACCATTGCTACACTATCGCTGCCTGCTGTTCTGGCTCAATGTAACAGTACCGACGGTCAGCGGGCGATTTCATCTCTTCGCAACCGCTCACTGATTGAGATGGAAAATGGCCAATATTGGCTGCATCCAGTCATTCGTGCTGTCGCGATTGAACGGCTACGACAAAGCGACCTCTGGTATCAGGCTAATCAGGTAGCTGCCCAGTATTGGACTAATAGCATAGAGAAACTAACAGAACTGCTAGATGCTCAGAAAGCATTGGAAGCCTACTATCACTATGTTGCGATCGATGAATATCAGGCAGCAGCACAGGTGCTGTTGCAGAGCCGTCATAACCAATGGCAACAGTTCTTACCCCTGGCCAGTAGCCTGTATCGCATGGGCTTATTGCAACCTGTCAGCACATTAATTTTAGAAGTGTTATCCCATCTGGAAACGGCACCTGACCCATTGCCCCAGGTGAGCGAACTCCGTAATATTCTGGGCGATATTTATTGGATTACGGGGGAAATTAGTCAGGCCATTGAATGTCAGCAAGGTGCGATCTCAACTACTCAGCAGCGACTAGCGATTACGGATCCAGCAGATTCCCTCAACCACTATTACCTCCAGATGTTAAACATCGATTCACGGTTGAGCCTGGGACTGTATGCCATGGATCTATGGGAACTAGACCAAGCCAAAGCAGCCTTTAATACCGTTATAGAACTTGGGCAAGATACCCCACATCAGGCTTGGGCAGATAAGGCAATGGTTGCCCTGGCCCTGGCCCTGGCCTATCATAATCAAACGAAAGCTGCCCACACCCTCGCTAGCCAATGCCTCAGCACCTTTGCCCATCACAGTCCAAAGTCAGGCAGACTCGCCTATTTTATCCAGCTTTTGGGGCAAACCTATGGTCAGCTAGGGGATATGGAACAAGCTGAAACATTACATCAGCAGGCCCTCACATTTGCTGATGTTGGCCATTATCTACAAGTAAAAGCAAAAGCTCTGACTGGATTAGCCACCATTGCCCGCCAGCGTCAGCATATGGATAGGGCAATGGACTATCACAGACAGTCCATTGCCCTATTTCATAGCATTGGTGCCAAGTGCGACCTAGCCAATGCCCATGTGGAACTAGGACATAGCTATATGAGCCTTCATCAAAAAGATACTGCCCATGAGCACTGGCATCGTGCCCTAGCTTTATACTCTGATATTCATGCCCAAAAACAGGTTAACCGAGTAGAAAAACTATTAGGTTAAATGACTGACTGTAGAGTCAAATCAATTGATATTAAAAAAACAGCCTGTTCATTTTGAAAATCAGTGAGTCCCAGTATAAGCCGCTATCTACAGGCGGGTTTTATAGGCAGATCATACGAAATACTGATTTCTTCATCAGCGATTTATCCAACTATCGAAGTTACTGACTATTCTAGAAATGTGCCGAACGAGCACATCAGCAATCTTCCCCGAGACAGAAGGTAGCTGTCAGTACGATCTAGTCTCTTTGATTCTGAAAGCCAATGATTAGACTGTGCGGTGCAAACCGGCAGTCTTTTTTTTGCGCATCTCACTTTCCAATCAAAAACCACGTATTGTAAAAGGTAAAAATACTGCCTTTAATCAAGAAGTTTTATTCATTTTCAGGCACTATCTTCCCTAAAAAATAGCAATCACAAAAAACTGTTACAGCTACAGAAATCATTAATATTGATTAGTATGCGAATGAAGACCTGTGTAGCCCTATTCTTGACACATCATATCAATTGGCGTTCTCTTTTTGTTGTCGCGATCGCAACGTTGTTGCATCAATACCGTCATCGCTCACAGCCTCGAACACAACTTGATCATCCTGAGACAGCCCTTCCAGATAATAAATCCATTCGAAGATAGCCTTTGTGCTGAGTATGTGAAACGCAGAGATAATCACTAAGAGGTGCTTCAGTGCCATAGGCTCAATGTGAATCATGGGAGAGAAAAACACATTACCAATGGTGTCATAGGAACTTGTTGCCACTAAAACCTTGGCTGGATCTACTCAATTGCTGCTGCTGCGAATTGTTCGACGGCATCAAAGCCTAAGCCTTTACGCAGAATGACTGGCTCATCTTCAGTCATATCCAAAATCGTCGATGCCAGATAGCTCGGCTCAGCTTCACTATCAATAATCAGATCAACCTGCTTCTCTAAAGCATCAAACAACTCATAGCGAGAGAAGTAAGCTTCATCCATATCCCCCGTATGGGCCGACGTGGAAATAATCGGGTTGCCCAGACTCTTCAAGAGTGCCTGACACACTGCACTATCCGGCACCCGAATCCCTGTCGTCTTACGTTTAGGATTCATCACTAGCTTCGGCACTAATTTTGTCGCAGGCAAAATAAATGTATAGGGTCCTGGCACCAGATAACGCATTGTCCGATAGGCCGGATCACTGACATAGGCATACTCAGCAATATTCGACAGCGACGAGCACAGAAATGTCAGGGGTTTATCATTTGACAGTTTCTTGAGCTGCCGTACCCGCTTAATGGCATTCTTAGACAGCAAATCACAGCCAATAGCATAAACAGTATCAGTGGCGTAGAGCATCACCGCACCACTTTGCAACTGCTTACGAATTTTCTCGACTTTAAACAATTGAGGCGACTCTGGATGGAGAGTATAAATTGTAGCCATGGGTCGAGCCCTCACTCGTGACTCGCTACTGCAAACTGTATCGTAACGAGTGCTACCGTATTTTTACGAAAACGGCTAATTCTCTTAACAAAAGTCCTATGGTCACCTCCAGCTTTGAAACACGTGTACCACTACATCAGCAAACGTTTTCCTTAGATCACGCGGCGTTCACTAAGTTACTTACCCACACCGAAAACCTACTGATCATTCAAGATTTGGATGGAGTGTGCATGGGACTGGTTAAAGATCCCCTCAACCGTGAAATCCATCCATCATATGTAGAAGCTGTCACAGCCTATGATGGTCATTTTTTTGTTCTGACCAATGGTGAACACATTGGCAAACGAGGAATTAACGGCATTATTGAAAAGGCATTAGGGAAAGACGTGAGCGATTGTCACTTACCAGGGCTAGCAGCCGGAGGTGTGCAGTGGCAGGACCGCTACGGCCAGTTAAACCACCCTGGCGTCAGTGATGATGAGCTCATTTTTCTTCAATCTGTCCCCAATCGGATTACAACAGCCCTGCGTGAGTTTTTGAACAACCTTAACCACGGTTTATCCTCAGAAGTTCTAAACCACTGCATCAATGCATCAGTACTAGACAATATGGCATCCCCTACAGCCAACCTCAACACGTTTTACGAAAAGCTTGCCAATCCAGCGCTTTATCAACAAATTCAAGAACACATGAAAGTGCTAATGGATCAGCTTTTGACAGAGGCTGTAGAAAAAGGCTTGGGGGACTCATTTTTTGTGCACTATGCCCCTAACTTAGGGCGCAACAACAATGGTGACGAAGCTGTATGGTGGGCCAATGAGACCACTTCAGGCACCACAGATTTTCAATTTATGCTGCGCGGAGCCATTAAGGAAGCTGGAGTACTGGCTTTACTTAATCGCTATTACTTCAAGAAAATAGGGGTACACCCCTTAGGGATTGGATTTAATGCGCGGCAAGCCCCTAGAACGATGGATGATATGTTGGCTCTGGTCAAGCAAGACTTTGACCCGGCGCACATGCCGCTGATCATTGGTGTTGGTGATACGGTTACCAGCCAGGCTGTGGAGACAGAAGATGGATTGGTGTTTCAGCGTGGTGGGAGCGATCGCAACTTCCTCCAGCTGATCCAAAATATCGGCCACGTCTTTAATAATGGCAATCTCGTCGCCTATGTCGACAGCAGTGGTGGAGAACTTAAAAACCGTCGTCCCGTCCAAGTGGAGACCCAAAATGGTATCTCAAAAGTAACCCAAGGCCCTGGTGATCCACGGGATAATAGCGACCCGCTAAAGCTAAATGTGGTTTTTCCTGGTGGTCATCAGCAATATTGCCAGATATTCGAAACAGGTGCCCACGGGCGGCGACAATTGTAACCTGAGAGGGTCAGCTTCGGAATTCATTGGGCGGTATAGCCATCAAGCTGGGCAGGCTCGCGACACCGACGCCTCAACCACAATATCCGGGACCGATACTAGAGCATTGCGATGGCAACTGTCATCGCAATGCTCTATCTACCTAAGGTGCAATCGGAAAGCAGATAGTCTCGATACGGTGGCATCTCATGCTCATAACAGCCGCGCTGCGCAATGGTGCAGGCATGATTGGCGAAGCTAAATGAACAAAGGATCATATTAGTCAGCCAACAAAAAATGAAACCCTTAAAGTAGGACTAAAACGTTACAAAACTGACTCTAACCAATTTTCTAAATTGATAAAGATAATCAATCGAAGACTTATATAAACCGTTGTAAACTTGAGTAAAGGCCATCGATCAGACCATGTCGCTAGTGCTACATTAATCCTATAGAAACAACTGAATAGCTGTCAGGCAAATCCAATTGTTCCTGACATTTGAAATCCAAATCTTCTTCAGGTTTAGCTATGTGTCTAAGTAGGGTTAGCATCATTTCAAGTAATTGAAAAAAGCAACCAAATCTCAATCGATATAAGGCAAGTAGCAAATTTGAATCGTAAACCCTAGCAACTTAATCTTATCTATTTCTCCAACCAAATTAACAGTAGACTAGCGATTGTTTTTGAGTTTTGCCAAGTTAAAAGGGACCAGTTAGAAATAACTGGTCCCTATTTTAATGAATAATTTTAGACCGCATAAATCTGTACTAAGCCAATAGTTAAAGCAATAATGATTGATTGGCTAGCCCTCGTCATTGGGAATACGCGATGGCACTGGGCCTGGTTTCAGGATGATCACTTACAACACGTTTGGCACCATGAACATCTAGTCAATAGCCAAACACCCACCCCAGACTTATCCTCAATTTTGGCAGCCCATGCCCCCTCTCAGATACGGCTCTTACCAATTGAATCTCTCAATATTTGGGCTGTTTCAGTGGTGCCCAGCCAAACACGGGGGGTGGAACATATATCTACGATTCGATGGCTCCGTCATTTTCCTTTAGAGAAGGTGTATCCCACCATGGGGCTGGATCGCATTGTTACGCTTTGGGGCGCGGGTCAGCACTATAGTTGGCCTACTTTGGTCATCGATGGAGGTACCGCACTGACATTTACAGCGGGAGACGCTGGTACGTTTGTGGGAGGAGCCATTTTATTGGGCGTGCGATCGCATCTAGCTGCCTTACATCACTACACCGCAGCACTCCCCCATCTCAGCCCGCCGCCACACTTACCAACACGGTGGGCTCAGGATACTCCTAGTGCCATTCAAGGCGGTGTAATTCATACCATCCTGGCTAGCATCCATGAATTTATTCACAGCTGGATCAGCCAATATCCTGACACATCTATTCTATTCACAGGCGGTGACGGCGAGTATCTCCATCGCCTTTACCTGGCGCAATATCAGATACAACAAAACCAGGCTCTAGTAAATAGAACCTGGTTTGATCCAAACCTTATGTTTTGGGGAATCTCTGCTTACCGCAAGGAGGAAACTCGAGAACTATAGGCTGTAGTATCAGTACCGGCTGTCGCTGAAGGAATTGCTGATTCGTTATCCATTTGCTGTAGACGCACTACTCGATCACGAGGATTTGGGTGCGTGCTAAAGATAGCTGGTGGGCTGTTGCCACTATCTAGCTTTTGCATCAGCGTTGCCATACCAGTCTGATCATAGCCAGCTTCACCCATGGTGACAAAGCCATGTTCGTCAGCTACAAGCTCATCTCTACGGCTGTTGGGCAGAGTCAATGCCACATCCACAGCAATCCCCACCATTTGGTTGCGGCTCAGCCCAAAGGCCCCGGCCACACCCTGGGCAATGGCAACATCTCGCATCTGATCAAGGGCATGCTTTTCGGCAATGTGTCCAATTTCGTGTCCAAGCACCCCTGCAACCTCTGCCTCATTGTCAGCCGCGGCGAGCAGACCAGTCGTAATGTATACATACCCCCCCATCGTGGCAAACGCATTAATGCTGTCGTCTTCAACCACCTGAAATACGTAGGGGATATCTGGACGATCGCTATGGGGAATCAGGCTCTGACCAATTTGATCTACATAAGCTGTGAGGGAGGAATCTCGATGTAGTCGAAATGAGCTAGAAAGCAGCTGTTGATTAACCTGCTTACCCAGACTAACTTCCTGCTCATCAGACATATTGGTAATCTGAAACACTTGAATCGTCGGCAAAATGATGTCGAGCAAACCGGCAGTAGCAGGTCTTGGTGTAAAGACGCCAAAACTTAACGTCACGAAAAAAGCCATCAAGCCATAGGCTAAACGGCGTTGCCAGCGATTACCCCAGCGGAGAAATGCATTAGACATGGTCAGCTTACTGTAGTGAAACGATGAATCAAACAAAAGACAGGTACGGTCAACTCTGAAGTTGGACAACGACAACAGTCAATTGATGTCCATGGTTTGACCATAACGATAGCTGCCGAGGCTTAATCTGGAGGCTGTGACAGTTAATTGACTGTAAATTTGGGCACTAAACCCAGCTTAAGCAGTCACATGAGGAGGCAGCATTCGTCAACTGGCGGATACTCCATCAATCTACGATTTGACACTGCAACCCAGGCACTGCTTAATAGTCTGACGCCCATTTAATCGACATGCCCCATGGTTAAATACTAACGATTGCTTTGCATATTCTGTATAGAGACGTTGCATGTCTGTTACATTATCGCTTGGGCTAATCAGCGCTTTCAAACGCACTAAGTCTAAATAGTAGGGATTGTTCGGAGTGCCAGAAACTATGGCTATTTTGGATTCTAAAGGCCGCTTATTTGGCAAAATCAGTCTCCTAGATATTGGAGCAGGACTGATTATTCTAATGGTGGCAGTTGCCATATTTTTCTACCCTGGTGCCTCAGGTTCGGTGGCCCCAGTTGGAGCTGTTAATCAGGAGGTCGAAGTCGATGTGATGACTCGAGGTTTGACTGTTCTCAATCCTGAACAGTTTCTAGACGACCTGAAGGCTGAAGGCACTACCAAAATCATTATTCGCAATCAACCCTACGGCCAAGTTACCGTCAAAGATGTGCAAGCTCTGCCCCGTAGCACTGCCGTCCCCCAACCTGATGGCTCAGTGAAATCGTTTCCTGATCCAAGACCTGAACTAGGATTTACGGCTGACATGTTGATCACTCTGACAGGAACCGCCGAGATTACCAAGGATGGTCCTGTCTTAGGCAATAGCAGAATTAAAATTGGCACCCCCATTGAATTAGAAGGCAAAATCTACACGTTTAAAGCTAGTACGGTAGCTGTTCGTATCCTTGAGTGATCCGGCAAAGAATGTGATTTAAATCACATTCTTTGCTCAGCCAACTATCATTCTTTTTTTAAAAGCTCTCAGACTTCTATCAGAGGCTATTCAGATGTGTTGTCCAAAATCACAGATAAGAAAGCATTAAAAACTTCCTTTCTTTGGAGGACACACTATGAAACGCTTCGTACTTTCTGGTTTATCAGTTCTATTAGCTGCTGCTGCTATTACACCTGCTGTTGAAGCTAAAAGTCCTACTCATGATTCTTTAGTAGACACCACTCTTCAGCAGCGTCGGTTAGATGCGTTGGATCAGCGCACGAAGAGCAGTGATTCTTTGGTCAATACTACGCTTCAGCAGCGTCGCCTAGATGAGCTAAATCTACGCACAAAAAGCAGCG
This sequence comes from Leptothoe sp. EHU-05/26/07-4, assembly GCF_043421015.1. Classification (NCBI taxonomy): domain Bacteria; kingdom Bacillati; phylum Cyanobacteriota; class Cyanophyceae; order Nodosilineales; family Cymatolegaceae; genus Leptothoe; species Leptothoe sp. EHU-05/26/07-4. Next base: position 94,824 of record NZ_JAXSQV010000006.1, on the reverse strand, counting down.
GCTCACTAACTGACACGACTATCCAGCAATATCGTCTCGACGCTCTAGATACACGCGATAAGTCATAGTCAATAGCATTTGATCCGCTTTTTCTCAATTAATTTCAGGGCTTAGGGGGCAAATCATTGCCCCCATTTTTTTGGATTATTGGCCAATGTTCTGGGGCAATGGCAGGAGAATCGTTATGATTAAAATTAATTGACATTTCTTAAAGGTTTTTGTCGTCCATGACTGCAGCTGCCGACTCGCAGGGTATTAAGCAATTTTTGGAAAAACGCATTTTACTAGGTCGGCCCCTGACTACTGAGTTAACCGCTATCTTGCTGGTGTACTTTGTGCAAGGCATCTTAGGTCTGGCTCGGTTAGCAATTAGTTTTTTTCTTAAGGATGATTTAGGTCTGAGCCCTGCAGAAGTTGCAGCACTCACCGGAATCGCTAGCTTACCTTGGACCATTAAGCCCCTATTCGGATTCTTATCTGATGGCTTACCTATCATTGGCTATCGCAGACGCCCCTATCTAGTCTTATCGGGCGTGATGGGTACAGCGGCTTGGCTGACCTTGGCAACCCTCGCTAATACCGCTTGGCTAGCGACCACGATGATCTTGCTCAGTTCGCTGTCTGTTGCGATCGCAGACGTGATTGTGGATTCCTTAGTGGTCGAGCGTGCCCGTCAAGAATCCCAGAGCGAAGTTGGCACCCTCCAGTCACTGTGCTGGGGGGCGTCTGCCCTAGGGGGGGTACTAACGGCCTACCTGGGCGGATTACTCTTGGAGCAAACAAGTACCCGCGTAGTTTTTGCGGTAACCGCCACATTTCCCCTAATTGTCTCCGTCGTCGCCTGGCTGATTGCAGAGGAACCGGCCCAAGAAAAAGCAAACTTTCAAACGGTATGGAGTCAGGTCAAACAGCTAAAGGCAGCCTTTAGCCAACGGGTCATTTGGATGCCTGCTTTATTTCTGTTTCTCTGGCAGTCCACCCCCAGTGCTGATTCAGCTTTTTTCTTTTTCACCACTAACGATTTAGGGTTCGAGCCTGAATTTCTAGGACGAGTCCGCCTAGTCACCAGTCTGGCAGCCCTGGTAGGTATCGCTATTTTTCAGCGCTTTCTCAAAGCCGTTCCATTTCGGACAATTTTTGCTTGGTCTACCGTTCTAGCAGCGTTGGGGGGCATGACCACATTGCTTTTGGTGACCCATGCGAATCGCAGCATCGGTATTGACGATCACTGGTTTAGTCTTGGCGATAGCGCAATTCTTACCATCATGGGCCAAATTGCGTTTATGCCTGTGCTGGTCTTGTCAGCAAGACTATGCCCCGCTGGTGTAGAAGCCACCCTCTTTGCGCTGCTAATGTCGATTGTCAATCTGGCCGGTCTTGTTTCCCATGAGCTAGGTGCCCTCTTAACCCATTGGTTGCATGTGACTGAGACAGATTTTGAGAATTTGTGGCTGCTCGTAACCATTACCAGTCTCACGACGTTATTACCACTGCCACTACTATTTTTGCTCCCTAGCACGTCTGCATCGTCAGACATGGAATTATCTGAGGCCGATGGGGAAGACGCTGCTGACAAAGATTCAGCGGCTCCAGAACCGGTACTTACATCGTCATAACGCGCTAGCCAATTAGGTGGTGATTAACATCACACGCAGGCCTTACACATTCACAATTCATACCCGAATCACATCAATTACCTCTTCCTATGCAGACTCTCTCATCTCCCAGTGCTTCCACTAGCTTTGACATGGACGATTGGCGTAGCGGCTATCGTTCACAGCCCAATGAGTATGCCTATGCAATTGAAGACATTGATGGCACCATTCCCGCTGAACTAGAAGGAACACTCTTTCGGAATGGCCCAGGATTACTCGATGTTAACGGTTATCCTGTACACCATCCTTTCGATGGCGATGGCATGATTACGGCCATCTCTATTGCCCAAGGCAAAGCCTATTTTCGCAATCGCTTTGTACGTACCGAGGGTTATGTCAAAGAACGAGCTGCTGGAAAACCTCTCTATCGCGGTGTATTTGGTACCCAAAAACCCGGTGGTCCCATGGCCAATGCCTTTGATTTACGCCTCAAGAACATCGCCAATACCAATGTGATTTATTGGGGCGAAAAATTGCTGGCCCTATGGGAAGCAGCGGAACCCCATCGACTCAATCCTGAGACATTAGACACCCTGGGTCTGGATTACTTAGACGGTGTGCTCAAACCGGGGGAAGCTTTTTCTGCCCATCCACGGATTGATCCAAGTTGCGATCGCACCAACAACCAACCCTGCCTGGTCAACTTCGGCGTTAAAACGGGACTATCTAGCACCATTACCCTCTACGAATTTGATCCAAAAGGCCGCCTGGTGCATACTCACCGCCGCAATATTCCAGGGTTCGCGTTTCTGCACGACTTCGCCATCACCCCGAACTACTGCATCTTCTTTCAAAACCCGGTGAGCTTTAATCCCATACCTTACCTGGCAGGCATCAAAGGAGCTGCTGAATGTATTCAGTTCAATGAGAAACAACCCACACGAGCCATTGTTATTCCCCGCGATGGCATCAGCCCCATTCAAACAGTTGATCTGCAACCCTGCTTTGTTTTCCATCATGCCAATGCGTTCGAGGCTGATGGCAAGCTCTACTTAGATTCCGTTTGCTATCAAGAATTTCCCGATCTTAAAGGTGCAGAAAACTACTTAGAAGCTGATTTTAGTCGAATTCCTGAAGGACAGCTATGGCGTTTTGAATTAGACCTGACCACAGAGACTAGCCAAGCGGACTGTTTAATTGAGCGCGGTTGCGAGTTTCCTGACCTAAACCCCAACAACGTGGGTCGTCCCTACCGCTATTTATACATTGGTGTTGCCCATCAGCCCCAAGGTAATGCCCCTCTCCAGGCTGTACTTAAACGGGATTTAGCCACTGGCAAAGAAGAGATTTGGAGTTTTGCCCCCCGCGGCTTTGCCGGTGAACCGATCTTTGTGCCGCGTCCCAATAGCACAGTTGAAGATGATGGCTGGATTTTAAGTCAGTTTTACAATGCCGAACGCGGTTGCTCAGAGCTAGCAATTTTAGATGCTCAAAATGTGACACAAGGTCCGGTAGCCACACTGAAGCTCCCCCATCATGTGCCCTACGGATTGCATGGTAATTTCACGCAGGATTTTGTGATACCTGCGTAGAACACAACGGTTTTTACCAATACCCAGGCTTCTCACCGTCTCCCTTAATCAGGGATCGTGCCGATTTGTGGCACCAGAAAGTTGAAGCCTGGCAACAGACGGGCACTATGCGTAGTGTAACCAAGTGACAAATAACACCCGTACCGACGATGAATTCTAACCCAACATCAGGTAACAAAACCTTGAACTACCGCTTGCGCACCAATCAACAAGGCATCTGTCTTGATGTCTGGGAAGATAGCCATGCGTTTCCTCCAGGCCAAGCATCTTATCGCTTTTTTGTAACCTATCAGCTCAAATCCGCCGACGATGCCCAGGCCATCCTAGATCGCTACTTGATCGCCAATGACATGTACCACGCCGTACCCTCTAACGATGCAGTAACTCCCATTCATTTAAGAACCCTTGCGGGGTCGCAATCTTGATGCGATTAAGACACATCTTCAGATAGCTGCTGTAGCTCTCGCTGTTCTTCTTCTAAATAATAATCCCCGACATCAGCTCCATTGATAGGAATCGCTTCGTAACGCAGCAAGCCCTCCACATATACTTGCTTACCGACAGCGGGTGGCTCTTGTTGAGTCAAGATCCACACCTGCCCGGTGCCATCATCAATCTGATATAGCCAGCCATTCAAAATCGTTAGATGTTGCTTTACCGAGCCTTGGAGAGGAACCGACCGCTCAACACGCTGGGGTTGACGCAGGGAATCAATCGTAACCGTTGATTGAGGCAGAGAGATAACGGGCACTTGGCCACCCGATGGGGATTGACAAGCGGAACAGATCGTCATGAAGCTGATTCCGAGGCTGAATATAATCAGTCTGTAATTTAAAAAACGCATTGCAAAAGGAGTCTGTCAGGGTTCACGTCTGTCAGGGTCCAATCAAAGCATTCGAGCATCAGTCAATTTAGGAAAGGCTGTGCAACGAATGCATATTGGTTTTGTTTATCAGTTATCAAGCAGGCCATGTTGACTTGAAACGCTCGCATTTGGGTCAAGGAGTAGCCTTTGGTACTCTGGATAGAGCCAATGTGGCTAGTATCCCCTAATTGACTAGCTGCATCGGTAAAGTCGCCGATAAAGTTAGTAAAAATTTCATGGCCCAGCGGTTAGATGGCAAAGCACTTGCCAACAAAATTCAATCCCAGCTCGCAGCCGACATTAATCATGACAGTGAGCATAGGGACAGACCACCTGGCTTAGCCGTACTAATGGTAGGTGACCATCCCGCCAGTGCCGCTTACGTCAGAAATAAAGAACGGGCCTGCGAACGGCTAGGAATTGCATCTTTTGGCTCCCATTTACCTGCTGACACGTCTCAAGCGACGGTCGCTGAAATAATTGACCAGCTGAATCAAGATGACCGAGTAGATGGCATTTTAGTTCAGCTACCTCTACCTGACCATATAGATGCTGTAGCACTGCTTAATCGCATCGATCCGGCTAAGGATGCTGATGGATTGCATCCTGAAAATATGGGGCGGCTGATACGTGGAGAATCTGGCCTGCGCAGCTGCACTCCCGCTGGCGTCATGGCTGTCCTGAAGGAGTACAACATTGAACCAGCCGGGAAAAAGGCTGTTGTATTAGGGCGTAGCATCTTAGTCGGTAAACCGATGGCCCTCATGTTGCTAGAGGCGAATGCCACGGTCACGATTGCCCACTCTCGAACACAAGATTTAGCTGAACTATGCCGTCAGGCAGATATTTTAGTTGCGGCTGTGGGCCGCCCCAATATGATCGGTGCTGATTGGGTCAAACCAGGAGCCACTGTGATTGATGTGGGAATTAATCGTATTCAGGATGCCGAGTCAGGCAAATCTCGACTGGTTGGAGATGTTGATTTTGCCAGTGTGGAACCCCTAGCTGGAGCAATTACCCCCGTACCCGGTGGAATTGGCCCCATGACAGTGACCATGTTGTTGCACAATACAGTATTAAGCTACCGTAAACGATTTAATGGTTAATTAATAGTTAGCCTTTTCGTTTTTAACGCCACGCGATTGCATTTTCCATTGCTATGGTGTTGACTGCTCCATAAATTCGTTTTCCATAACCATGATGCCCACCGATGTCAATGTTGATTTTGACCTCAACTCCTACCTGGCCACTAAGGGGGCTGATGTTGAGGCTGCTCTCGATCAGTCATTAGCGGTGGTCTATCCCGAAGTCATTTATGAGTCAATGCGCTACTCAGTGATGGCCGGGGGTAAGCGGTTACGGCCAATTCTCTGTTTGGCAACCTGCGAATTGGTGGGAGGGACGAGCGCCCAAGCCATGCCCACAGCCTGTGCGCTAGAAATGGTCCACACCATGTCGCTAATCCACGATGATCTACCGGCCATGGACAATGACAACTATCGTCGGGGTCAACTGACCAACCACAAGGTTTATGGTGACGATGTGGCAATTTTGGCAGGTGATGCCCTCCTAGCCTATGCCTTTGAATTCATTGCTGACCGCACTGAGGATGTTCCGGCAACAGCAGTGTTAGACGTTATCCGCCGACTAGGGCACGCCGTAGGGGCTGCTGGTCTTGTGGGCGGCCAAATTGTTGATTTGGCTTCCGAAGGCAAACCCGACACATCAATTGAAACCCTCAACTTTATCCACATACATAAAACTGCGGCGTTGCTTGAGGTTTCTGTGGTCTCAGGGGCGGTCCTTGCAGGAGCTGACAATGACACCATTGAGCGTCTTTCTCGCTATGCTCAGAATATTGGTCTAGCGTTTCAAATTGTGGATGATGTCCTAGATGTTACCTCGACCCAAGAAGAACTGGGCAAATCGATTGGCAAAGATATTCAGGCTCAAAAGGCAACCTATCCAAGCATTTGGGGACTAGATGAATCAAGAAAGAAGGCTGACGACCTGATCCAGGCAGCTAAAGAAGAGCTGGAACCGTTTGGCCCCCTGAAACGACCTCTGGTTGCGATCGCAGACTTTATCACTGCGCGCACTCACTAATATCTCGTTGAATTATTGAATTGAATATACTTATATGGAAACCTTTATCGAGATTCTCCAGAACCACGTTCTTGTCGTATCCCTAGTTGCTTGCTTAAGCGCCCAGTTACTCAAGCTTATCATTGAGGCTATTACCCACCATCGCTTGAACTTTCGTGTTCTGGTCGAAACAGGCGGCATGCCCAGCTCTCACTCAGCTTTAGTCACTGCGCTCACCTGCGGCATCGGCCAGACCATCGGCTGGTCCAGTCCAGCATTTGCTGTGACTGCCGTATTTGCCGTCATTGTTATGTATGACGCTGCTGGAGTTCGCCAGGCTGCTGGCAAACAAGCACGGGTCCTCAACCAAATTGTAGATGAGTTCTTTAACGATCATGAATTTCAAGAAGATCGGCTCAAAGAACTCCTAGGCCATACACCTTTACAAGTAATTGCCGGTGCGGCCTTAGGTGTGTTTATTTGGCTATTAGCAGCACCGACCTATTAGGGTTGGTAGCTTATCAAAAAGCGACTCGGCTTGCCTATGAGCAACTGTTAGGAATTACTGAATTGTATCGGTCAGTCGGATGACCTTTTCTCCATTCACTAAGAAGGACGTTAGGCCGCTATCAACTAGCTGTTGTAATCTTGCTGCCGCCGCCGATGAATCGGTTGTATGCAGCACTAACAGATAGGGCTGCTGGAGATAAACTGCTAAGCCCACGCTTCCTTGTTGGGCCAAATTACGTCCAATCTCAGGATTTTGCTGATAGTCCACCAGGACGGCCACCCCCTCACCCAACAATGTTGGCTGATACTGAGATTGCAGGTCTGCAACAGGCGTAGCAGCTACAATAGGCCCTGTCACTGGCTCCTGCTCAGCAGTAGTAGAGGATGTTGCTGAGTCATCCACCACTGGCTCTTGCGTTGCAGTGGATGGCTCAGCATCTACAACCACTGGCTCTTGCGTTGCAGTGGATGACTCAACAACAACAGTCTCAAGTTCTTCAATATCGTTGAGGTACAGTGCCCAAGAATTAGCTACCTCCAGGGACGTGAAACCACCAGCACGAATGACGGTATCGTCCAAATAGTTACACACCAGAGTGGGCTTATCGACCGGGAGGACGGAGATAGTGCGATCGCGAGTCTCCGCATCAGAACCACGCACAAGCAATAAATATTCTCCACTTGCAGGGGGTGGACAGTCAGGATAACTCTGAGCTATCCCTTGCACACCACTGCTAAGGAGAATAAGCATGGCTCCACTTAACCACCGATACCCCATAGCTAAACCTCCTAGCTAACTCAACCGCACTCGTACCCCAAAGCTGTTATTCGGATAGAAAATACCCCAGAGTTATAGCGTGAATATGATTTGTATGCCAATTATGCAGCAGCAGCTAAGGAAGCAAGCGGATCGTTAACGGAGGTCAACGGAGTCTCAAACTCCCCAGTGGCAATATACTCAAGTCGCAACTTCAGCCAGGTAATAAACACCTTATCAGTGGAAACTATGGCTGCTGAAGGTTGTGGGCAACTTACCTTAACAGCCTCTAGTTCAGATGCCTCCAGAAAAGCAGGCTGCTTAATTAACCAAAAATCAATCTCTTTTTCTTGTTCTTGATAATAACGTCGCCGTTCCTTAAGAACTTCTTCCAGGGGCTCTTCTTCCAGTAAAAAGCGCTGGCTGGCTACGGCGTAATAGTATGTTGTCATCTGTCTTATAAAACCACCAAAAGTAATGACCCCGTAAGGTCAGATTTCAAATCCAATAGACAGGATTCTAACAGGGAATGCAGAACCACTGTTATTTTCTGTAATTAAACCTTGTACGCAGCCAACCTATACAAGCCTGACTTGTTTATAACGTTAGAAACTAGAACATACTTATGTCTGTTCCAATATCAGCGTAGCCAACCACCTCGTATCGTTAGCCTTTGAAGATCCGACTGATCTCTAGAAATCGATCCGTGCTGTAGCGACTTCTCGAGGAGTATCCTGTTCATCTTCTTCAAGGAAATAACGCTCATCATCATCTTGATAATCGTCATCGTCAATTTCGTCTTGAAGAGTGACATTAGCGCCATTAATTAAGACGCCCAACAAGCGGATATCTTCGTTGAGATCTAGCTCCTCAAGTGCTGTATTTAAAACAGCTCTTTCTGTTACACCAGGCCGCGCCACCAATATCATGCCGTCGGTCTGCTCTTCTAGCAATAAAGCATCATCAACACGACTCAAAGACGGCGTATCTAAGATAACCATATCAAACCGCTCACGCGCATCGTCTAGGAAACGACGCATCTCGCTTGATTCAAGAATGGCAGCAGCTTGACGCTGAGGACCAGGACTAGGCGACACATACAAGTTTTCGACAAATGGCACCATACGCACATTGTCGCCAATACTGCCACCGTAATAGCGTAGCGGTTCCATCAAAACTTGATCATCATTCACTAATCCTAAATATTGAGCCTTAGAGCCGGAACGCAAATCAGCTTCCACTAGAAGGGTACGACGCCCCGCTTGAGCAGCTGCAATTGCCAGATTATAGGCCGTAATACTCTTACCTTCATTACTAATCGTGCTGGTCACTAACACCACACGAGGACCAATTACACTATCTTCAAAGCCTGTCAAACGCAACTTGCTCAAACAGCGTTCATAGCTACTGTGATACTGAGAATCGGACTGCACCAAAATGGGTGCCGCTTTAGCTGGGCGTGTACGAATAACTGGGACAGCCCCTAATATTGGCATATCCTGATCGCGCAGCAGTTTTTCCAAATCTTCGGGCGTACGGATAGTGCCGTCTAGCATATCCAATAGGAAGATGATTCCACCACCTGAAACAAGCCCCAGCAAGCCTCCTATCAGGAGAATGGTAGCAGGGTTTGGCTTTTCAGGTTCGTTAATAACAGCGGTAGGAGGACTCGCCACAGTTAAACTACTAACCGTTTCAGCCTCCGCAGCTTCCGCATCGACAATTCGAGCTTGGATCTGATCATAAAGTGCCTTTTTCAGGCCCACCTGATAGGCCAAACGCTCACGCTCCAACTGCTTATTAGGTAAACTGGAATACTGCTGGCGCAAGTCTCGAGCCGATAGGGCCAAAACTTGACTCTGACTGATCAGAGTATCCCGTTCCGTTTGCAAATTGACCAACTGGTTGGCCAAACCAGCTCGGGCAGGGTCTAAATTACTATTGATGTTAACAATGCCAGAAGGCAAAGCAGCCGTTTGACCATCACCAGACAGAACATCGTTTACCCGACGACTGAGCTGTGATTGCAATGCACTATAGTTCCGTAGAGATTCCACAACTATAGGATGATCTTCACGATAATCTGACGCTTGCAATATATTTAACTCATTTTCAGCCTGATAGATTTGCGCTCGCAAATTAGCAATTAGCGGGTCAGCACTTAAAGCTGAAGACACATAGGCTTCATCAGCAGTCAGTCCCAACCGTTGTTCTAGACTACGAATTTGAGTATCAATACCAGCCAGGGTGATTTCATTCTGCCGAATTTGCTGTTGGCTACCTGAAATTTGCCCCAACAAACTGCCATCTAATGCAGCTTGAATGGCTGGTCCTTCCTGACGGTCATATTGCTCTAAAGTTTGTTCCGCTTGCCTGAGGGCGGTTTCAATGGGTGGTAGGCGCTCGTTCAAAGCATCAATAATAGCTTGCAGACGGGCTTTATTACGGACACGACTTAGCTCAACCATGCCTTGGAAGAGTGTGTTTAGCACAACCGTTGCCGTCTCTTCGTCAGCATGAATAAAGCTAACATCTGCCCGAAGGCCAGTCTCACCCTTTTTGCCACCACTGACTGTCACCGTCGTATTTCTACGAATCTCCCCTGGTGTCAGATCGATACCTCTTGTCCCCAGCTGTCTAGACACCTCTTTCAGCAAGACCTCAGATAGCAGCTGATCCTTACTAATGATGCCCCTCCCAAGCTGATCAATAGTGTCTGCCGTATTAGTAAGTGAAACCAAGGGAGCATTATCAACCAGTGTTCCCTCGGCATAGTACTCAACTGGCGGGGGCGGCTGTAGAGCTACAACCCCCGAAGCACCAACAATTGACAGTAAACAGGTCAGTCCAGCCCACTTATATCGCTGAACAGCTAATAGATACCGCTTAAAAATAGGAGATACCATGGGCACTCATCGGATAAAGAGAACTAAGGGAAGGCAATGGCCTGAATCATTTGCTCAGGTGACAGTCAGTAATTTTTCAGAAATCTAGGCTACTAATCCAGACAGTTAAGGCAATCATAGCTCAATCACCAAATGGATACCTCTTTGCTAGGGCATGCTGTGAATACGGACAACGACTAATCAAAAGATGTCGCGATCAAAAATGCCATCGAAAAAGAGTACAAAGCTGAGAATATCTTGAAAAGGTTGCGTAATCGTATCTATGGCAAAGGTAATTCGGTTAATAAAGTTCCTACCAACCACAATCACATCGTTATCCCTGAGTGGGGGATTCTGTGTGGGATCTCCATGGATGGCCTCTTTGGCGTTTAACTTGGTGACAACAGCTTCACCTTGCTCTGGATCAAAGCGAATTAGAGCCACTGAACTGAGGTTAGCTTGATTCAGAGGGATACCAATACCATTCCCTCCCCTGGCAGCATTGCCCACCAAGGCATCAACAAATGTACTGCCGTTCGGCAAACGTTGTCCGCCGACAGAGCCTCTAGGGTAGTTAATCACTCGCACCAGGATCTCAGGCTGAGCTAGGGTAGAACGGGTAACAAAGTTGACGTCATAGTCTTGGGTTTGCGCCGGATCAAGACGAGAAATAATAACGATATCTCCATTCTCTAAGCGCTCCTCGGGAAAAGGTAAACCATCTCGAACGGGCGTGTAAAGATCTACTGTCTTTTCAATGACGCTGTTATCAGGCAAACGTCGCTGAATACGTATCTCGCGCAAATCGGCTGTACTACGAGCACCACCAGCAGCCAAGAGGGCGGCAGTCACCCGTGGAGCTTCCAAGGGGTAGAGTCCTGGGCGTTCAATTTCTCCTAACATGATGACTTCTACCCCACGCTGGGCAGTCAACGTTAAGGTAACATCAGGGACCCGATAGTTTCTTGGATCATTGGCTCGCAGAGCTTGATAGTTGGGAACAATACGGCGGTTAAGTTCGACCTCTGAGACCTGATATGGTACCCCCTGAAGAGCATTCGCCAAACCGACAGAACGCACTTCGGAAAGCACTACATATTGGTTGTAGACGGCACGAATTCTATTTTCAGCTTCATTGAGAGTGAGGCCTTCCAAAGACACAGCGCCCTCAATGGGTAAAATCACGTTGCCTTGCTGATCAAGGGTTGCTTGAAATGACAGATCAGGAAACCGTTGAACACTAACAAAAATACCGTCTCCAGGCCCTAAGCGATACTGATCAAAGTTACGCTCAACCGATCCTGGAGTCGAACCTGTTCGAATGCGAGGATCTAAGTCTTCTAAGGTTGGGCGGCTCTCTAAGACTTCCACCGACGGGAGTTCGGGTCCTACAGCTTCATCAGCCAGGGAAGATTCATCAATATCCTCCTCAGGTGTATCCATAGGGACAGCATCCTCTGTTGAGGTGTCTGATGGAAGAGGAGCTAACTGCGCTACGCTTGGATTCTGCCAAAGATTCCAAATAACGGTACTGAGCAACAGTTGCCCAGCTAGCAGGCTGAACTTCTTATCCCAGGGGCTATGGGAAACCTTGGCATTTTTGATAAGAACCATACCAACTCAAAATTAACAAAACGTATTTGAAATAAAGCTAGTTCACGAAAACCATAGGTTTTTCAATGTAGCTACTTTAGCTCATCTGCTGTACCGTCATAGGTTGATGCATTCCCGTGTTTGCGGACATGAAATGAGAGGCTACACTGCGGTCAACACAGCCTCTTCTAAAGCTGTTTGCACTAATTGACTCAAACTTTCTAAGTCAGCATAGAAGAGTGAGACGTCCCCAAGGGGAGGCATCGGTACCAGTAGACTTACTGCAACCCACGGCAGACGTTCGCCTCGAGTCCACTGATATTTTTGATCTCTCCAAAACCAATGATGGGGAGCAGGATGACCACCTTTGGGTAGTGCATACCATTGAGCTACTGCAAAGGTTTGGTTGGATGTCCAAGCTCGAAACGTATCTATGCTTAGCTTTCCTATACGTAAGCGACGAGGGTTAGAAGTTTGCCATTTTTGGGCCCCCTTTAAATCAATCCATTCAACTTGAGGCTGGTCCTCTGCCTGCCCCTGGGGTTTTAGGAAGAGTACCATTTGTTCTGAGGTGGCATTATCGCTATGGGTCAATTGCTGTACTGACCACTGAGAACCACCCATGGTGATTTTCTGTTGGAAATCTTGAGACCATCCCTTTAAGGTAAGTCCCGTTTCTTTCAGCTCTCGAATATCGCGAATTTGGGCAACACCGGGAGGTGAGTGCCAAGGCCACTGACCTAAATACCGAGGAATGGCAACGGCGGCAATAATGGCGGCTAGTAACGCTACGACTAGCCACCTTAGCCAAGGTCTAGATTTAGAGTTTGCAGACAATAAGGACAAAGCCATTGGTTACGAACATCCCGAGAAAAGCTTTGTGAACACTTGGAACATCGAGCTAAAAATCGACGGGAGGCATCTGCTGAGCAGGTTGACTGCCATCTGTATGGACATTTTCGAGTGCCACAGTTTTCATGGATACACTTTCTGGCACATGGCTTTGGATAGCATTCACTATTAAAACCAGAGAGCCTAACATAATCGCAGAATACACATCGCCGCCCCAGCTGTCATGGAGCCAGTGAAAAGCCTCTGACATACTGTTGCCATGAAAGAAAGTCAGAATTGTATTACGGAGGATATTACCGATGACACTTACTGAAATGATGCCCACAAAAAAAACTCCTGTGCGCAACCTTGAGCAATTTAGACCGGTCCAATAGGTAAGAACCAGACCCATGTACAGGCTGGTGAACAGCATCTTTAAGCCTGCACAGTGAGGGGCAACCTCTACCAGTTGCTGATTCATGCTGAGATAAATGTTATTGACTTCCACCTCATAACCAAGACCGTGCAAAATAGTTCCGGCCACGGTGGCAATAAATCGTTGTAGCGGCAAGATATGAGGCTCAATTAGATAGGGCAGCTGTGTCGGGGTAGAAAAAATGATCAGTACCAGGGGGAACAGCATCAGTTTTAAACCTGACGGGCCTTTGAGACACAAAAGCAAGCCTGTCAGTATCAGGGGCAACGATATATTCACCGCATCTATCACCCCGCTGGTATAAAACACCAGGGCTATGGCCAGACACAGCAGACCTGCCCAGTGGCAAACATCACCCAACTTTTTCCAGTCTTGGCGTTTATCCCAAACGAGTTTACAAGCCAAGGGAATGCCTAAGATGCCGTGGCTAAAGTATTCATGCTGAATACTAATATTCTTGTTAATCCAACCATCCCATACCCAGTGATAGAGCAAGGGTCCATAAAGAATCACTAAACAGCTAATCACTATAAGCTCAAGTGCCCATCGCGACGCTTTGGATTGAGAAATACTAATCATAGTTGGGTATATCCGCTGCTCTTATGGGTTTAAATCAAGACTGGACAAGCTTGGACACCCCCGGCAATGGTCTCCACAACATACTGTAGTTGGTCGTTACTCATGCCGGGATACATGGGTAGTGATAAAATCTCTTGACTCAGCTGTTCAGCAACGGGAAAGTCACCAGCGCGATAACCCAGGTTATGAAACGCAGGCTGTAGGTGACAAGGCACTGGGTAGTGAATGCCAGATTGAATTTCACAGGTAGCCAATTCCTGCTGTAAACGGGTGCGGTCAATTGAGCAGTCTTGGGTTAGGCGGATAACATAGAGGTGATAGACATGACCACTGCCGCTCTGATTCAGCATAGGGACTAAGCCATAGTTAGCCAGGGGTTTTAGGGCATCGTCATAAAGTTTTGCGAGACGGTTGCGATCGCAATTCCATGACGCCAAATACGCTAGCTTTATCTGTAGTATTGCTGCCTGTAGCGTATCGAGACGGCTGTTAGTCCCACCAGGATCCGTGTGATAGTACTTACGGGTAGACCCATAATTACGCAACGATCTGACCGTTTGAGCAACGAGGTCATTTTGCGTCGTGACCATGCCGCCATCTCCCATAGCTCCCAAGTTTTTACTGGGATAGAAGCTAAAGGCAGCTGCCAAGCCAACACTACCGGCCTTCTTTCCTTCACGTTCTGCGCCGTGCGCCTGGGCAGCATCTTCAAAAATAATCACGTCGTACGTCTCAGCCAGGGAGCGCAAAGCTTGAGGAGAGACCATCTGGCCATAAAGATGAACCGGAATAATCGCTCGAGTTCTTCGAGTTATCGCCTGTTCTGCGGCAGCCAAATCCATCAACCCAGTCTCTAAATCGCAGTCTACAAAGACAGGAATGGCTCCAACCTGAAGTACGCCAATTAAGGTGGCGACAAATGTATTAACCGGCAGAATCACCTGGTCCCCAGGTCCTACACCGCAGGCCTGGAGCCCCAGGGTCAAAGCATCGGTACCTGACCCCACCCCCACACCATGACAAGCATTACAGGCAGTGGCAAATGCCTGCTCAAATTGAACGACTGACTCACCTAGAATATAGTCACCCCGAGCCACCACAGCCGCTATCGCCGCCATTAGCTCCGAGTGCAATGGGTCGTGCTGTTGGCATAAATCAACAAAGGGAACAAAGCGTGAACTAGCCATGATGTGAACTTTCTACTGCAATATTGGCACTTGCTCCCACAGTTGTTAGTAACAGATGTCGGGTAGAGTAGCTGCCATTTATAAAATGTTCCCTATTAAAACCCAGTGACACCTGTGGAAACAGCAGGTTAATCACACCGCACCTGCATACACAGCTTTCAT
Organism: Leptothoe sp. EHU-05/26/07-4; assembly: GCF_043421015.1. NCBI lineage: Bacteria > Bacillati > Cyanobacteriota > Cyanophyceae > Nodosilineales > Cymatolegaceae > Leptothoe > Leptothoe sp. EHU-05/26/07-4. The sequence goes on along the minus strand of NZ_JAXSQV010000006.1, from coordinate 79,747 downwards.
AGAAGAACTATAGGAGTCGTACGGGTCTGGTATATGTAAGCTTGGCGCAGACTCTCCTTTGGAGATATGCATCCAGCAGTTTGCTATATTTGTGCCCCTATTCACCAGTTTCTCTTGTTAATTTGAGAATTGGGCATATTGACATCGTAAAGTCTCTATGAAGCTTGTTAAATCCCTTTGTCCCTGCTTCAGAATTGACGATGGTCGTTTCTAACCTTATGGTGGGCGGAACCTGTAGTAGCAGAGTGCTGCCCCAGTTTCTCTTCCCTCTCATATTATGGATATTAAAACAGCTCAACATGTGGTGATGACCCAAGCGGATTTGACCGTATCTGATGCATTTTTGGCACGGCTACAGCAGTATAAACCGCCAGTCCCCGGACAAGTGACGTCGTTACTACTAGCTTTAAAGTCAATTACAGAAAACCTAAAAGCTGCTGAGCAGTTAGATCGACCATTAGTCTATGCTTTACATCAACTCGCTTATGAAGGTCGCCAGTTCTATGAGCAAGGAAAACGCGCCAAAGTAGAGTGGCCACCGCTATTGAATGCTGATATTGAGCGTATTGCGATCGCAACCGCGCAAATCTTTAAAGGGAAGACATGAGCTTGTATACAGCAAGCTTATCTACATCAAGACGGTTAGCGTTACCCCTTAGTTGCTATCCCCCTATAGAAATAGCCAATCAGCTTCGGCAAATCCCTGGAATAAAACTCTTCACACTCCATTTGGTCAAAAACAGCCTTAACGAGGGTAGCCATAGGTTGGTCTAGACGACAGCCATCGGCAATACGTCGCTGGAGCGGTGTAATCCGACGCTGCCAGGTACCCACACCACGTTCTGGACTTAGACCATGTTCAATAAAGAAAAATTTTCCTCCTGGCCGGAGTACTCTGTACACCTCCGTCAAGGCCTTTTCAACATTGGGAATGCTGCACAGAGTCCAAGTACACACCACCGCATCAAAGCTTTCAGTGGCCATGGGTAACGCCTCAGCACTGGCTGTTTTTAAGGTGATATCTACGGTTGAGTCTTGAATCCGTGGGTTTGCGATCGCAGCCATCCCTTCGTTAGGATCAATGGCAGTTAACGCTGTCACCTCATCACTGTAATAAGACACATTCAACCCTGTGCCAAAGCCAATTTCCAGCACCTGGCCCTTCACAGACTGTAGTAGGGATTGACGATAGTCATTTAACTCTTGTCCTGACATTGTCAGATCTAGTAAGCGCGGAAAAACTATACGTGAATAAAGGCCCATACTTTAACTCCAAAAATTTTTAGGACATCCCCCTAAAACATCAATATCGCCTGTTCAGGCTAAATAGTAGTATCTTGTTGACTCTACCAATTTCACCAAAGATGCTATGGACTCACTGAAGGGACGGAATCTGCTTAGCATGGCAGATTTAACCAGTACAGAACTACACGGACTACTCGCCTTGGCAGCCCAACTCAAAGATGGCACCAAACGGCCCAAATGCCTGAACAAGGTACTGGGCTTGGTATTTTCCAAAGCATCCACGCGTACCCGTGTGAGTTTTTCAGTGGCCATGTATCAACTGGGCGGTCAAGTTCTGGATCTCAATGCCGGCGTCACCCAGATAGGGCGTGGAGAACCCACCGCAGACACTGCACGCGTTCTCGATCGCTATCTGGATATAGTCGCCATTCGTACCTTTGCACAATCTGAAATAGAAGAATTTGCTGAATACGCCTCCATCCCAGTGATCAATGCCCTGACTGATCTGGAACATCCATGCCAGATTTTGGCAGATCTGCTCACCCTCAAAGAAGCGTTCGGCACCCTAGAGAACTTAACCATGTCCTACCTGGGAGACGGAAATAATGTCGCCCATTCTTTAATGCTAGGTTGCGCCCTGGCAGGCGTGCATATTCGCGTCGCAACACCAGATGGCTACGCCCCTAATCCAACCGTTGTGAAGCAAGCAATAGAACTTAGTCAGGGACGTAGTGAGGTGATTATTACCACTGATCCTAAAGCTGCTGTAGAAGCAAGCCATGCACTTTACACAGATGTTTGGGCCAGCATGGGCGAAGAAGCAGAAGCAGAGTCTAGAATTCCTAAGTTTCAGCCCTATCAAATCAACCAGGCCATGCTTGATTTGGCTAACGAGCAGGCCATAGTCCTCCACTGTCTACCAGCTCATCGCGGTGAAGAAATTACCCACGATGTCATGGAAAGCTCCCAATCTCGTATTTGGGACCAAGCTGAAAATCGACTCCATGCTCAAAAGGCTCTACTAGCAGCTATTTTGAGCGCAGCTTAAAGCAGACATAAGCTGTCAAACAAACTAGAATTGACATCCCCAGGATTCCAGAGAGAGGATTACCATGGATGCCCGTCACCCATTCAGGTACCTGCCCTGAGGGAAGAACTAAATCCCCCACATCTACAATGTAGTAGCCCCATATGAGGCCTCCATGAAACCCCATTGGCAACCCTAAACTGGCAAAAGAGCGCTTCCGAAAATATAGATAGCGCCCACATCCCAAAATAAGTCCCAAGAGAAGCAATCCTAAAAACTGGGGGGACGTTCTCAAAATGTCAGGTAATGGCTTAATGAAATGGGCGATAGCAAAAATCAAACTGCTCCAAACAATTGCCTGAGACCTGGGCAAATTTTGTTGAAGCTCAGTTTGCAACCAGCCACGGAATAACAGTTCCTCTGCAAAACCAAAAGCCAGACCTACGGCTAAGCCTTCTACAGCAATCCTCGTTAGAGGTTGAGGATGAAAGTTGGCCCAACCACACAATACTTCTATCCCAAATAGGAGACATACCAAGGCAAAACCAAATGCAACAGCAAACGCTAAATCGCAAAAGAAGCGCTGACAGCAGACTAACCCATATGTTTGAAAAGGCTTAGGCCAAGCATGACCCCAACGCCCCCAAAACCAAGCATGGCCGAGGAAACAACCATATAGAGCAATCAACGCTAGCGCATTCATTACATCAGACTGCCCGGTCAAACCTCCTATGCTGTAAAAAGTTAATGCGAAGGGGGTCCATAGAATGACCAATGTCACCAAGAAAGCGATGATCCGCCAAGCTAACGGAGCATGCATTAAGCGTCGATATAGCTGAATCTGCTTGACCATTGTGGTTAAGCAGCCATGGTTGGAGTAAAAAATCTGATCATAATCAAGCTATTGAGTCTTACTCATCAGGCTCAATAGTACTTGTAAGCCCCTTAGAACGCAGCATTTCACTATAAAACTCAGCGTGTTCTAACTCACAAACAATCACCAAACCAACGCCCGCATTATGGGCCTGCATCATAATATCGACTGCCTGCGGCACTGAAAGACTGGGCACAGTCTTAACCAAAGATTCCACTACATACTCCATAGAGTTGAAATCATCGTTGTGCAGTAAAACCCTATAGCGAGGAGCATGCTGCCGCTTATTTGACGTAACTGTCTTCTCAATTGTCCCAGTAGACACCATGACCTTATCCAATCGTTAATCAAGCAAATTTCTTTATGACAGACGGCTACCTCGGAGTGCCACTCCTAATCAAGCCACACACACTGTTTTTAATTTTAACCAGAACTTATCTAAAAACTCAGGCATAAACCTCTAAACAAAGCTTTGGATAAGGCATTGCACGTCCTTGAAAATTACCACAAGCTTTAAAAGCAACAAAGAAATAATCTAAGTAAATGTTTCTCAACACGCTTAATGGTAGTTTATTAGCTAATTTAACAAAATTTGAATTTTTTCATCTCCTAGAGCCATATAAATGGTCTCTTATCCATTTCTTCCCCTACAGGGTGATGGTTTGAGAATTTAGCTCACCTTGTATCGACCCATCTATAACGTTTTTATTGAAACTCCTTTTTCAACATGGTTAGCATAAACCCTGGGCAAATCGTTTACCTGGAATGTTTAGATCAGCGTCTCTATGCTGAGGCAATTCAATTGGCTGGTTCGGTACGCTTGTGGTGCCGCCCCTTAATGCTGGTATGCAATCTTCCCTATGGGTCTCGGCAACAGCAAATGATGATCGCAGAAGCCGCTGCCAAGCCCGAAACTTGTAACTTAGACCTCTACGATCTAAAAACAGCTCCTGACCTTGTCTGGCCGATGGATAGGTTCAAGCTAGCATTCGATACAGACTTTTTTGCTTTGCTTTTCTATCTACGGATCGCAGACAATAATGACTCTGAAGATCTGGCGAAGCAGCATTTTCAACACTTTCTGCACACATGTTGGAACCCTGGGAGCTCAAATAATGATGCTTCTCAGTCATCTACGAAGCTGCTCTCAATACGATAAAAAATAAGATTCAGTTTAATCAGTTTTGAATGGGTGCAACATTAGGGCAGTATCCATATCATTGATATCTTTGGTGCCAACTATCGAACAGTTGGCACTAACTTGATACGGCCTTCATCCATTTCACTCATCAGAAGTTCGAGGGCTTCATAGTCAACTTCTGATATGTAACCCAGGCGTGAAAGCTCGGAGTTGATTTGTTCTTCAATATCTGGAGTTAGCTGCTTTGTATAAAGAGCTTTCTCAACCAGGTGGCGAATAGCAAACGAGTGCATGATGACTTATAGCAGGCTTTGCATCAGTATTTACATTCCAAGGACCATTTTCCATCTGGAACATGGTTGTCACTACTTGGGGGTATCTCAAGTGAAACTTCTGGAGTTAGTTAACTCAGTGATCCACATCACCCAACATGCCAACCCAAGGGCATTACCCTCATGACGTAGCTGTTGCTACCGTTTGATGGAGCAACTTTCTGGAAACTTCAAAGAGATGGGCTAGACATTAAGATTCCACAAATAGGTGGTAGGCATCTGGGCAAGCTTAGATTTGCCAAGTTAGCTTCAACAACATATGGAAAGGTCGTAGTCAGACAATTAATTTAATCTAATCAAACTGATAGGAGACAGAATATGAATAGCGTTGAAACATCAGTTCAGGTTGTGCGACCTATGGGCGCTTTAACATCTGCCAACGCTGACGCATTTAAAGAGGAAATGCTAACTGCTATCACATCTGAAAGTGCTAGCGAGGTAGCGATCGATATGGCAGCAGTAGACAGTGTAGATAATTCTGGATTAGTCGCACTGTTGGCCGGATGTGACACAGCTAAGCGTCACCGGAAGCGGTTGAGCCTATGTGATGTTGCTCCTCGCGTACGTATCGTGTTTGAGCTAGCTCAAGTTGATCGTGCTGTTTTAATGATAGACAGTCAAGATTTACTGGCTGCTTAGATTGATTAACTGCAATTATTCTTGTTCCCTTCGGTCTTGATACATAGCTGATTGATAATGCAGGACCGCACAAATTTATAAATATCGCTGGCGAGGCGACGGTCAACATGTTGACCGTCGCCTCGCTATTATGAATTGGCTGTGCTTCTAGTTAGCGCTCTACCCACCAAGGCACAACATTCGCAGCACTTAAGAATCAGTTATAGTTTAGGTCTGAGTTGCTTTTTCCATTGCCGTGGCTATTGCTGTAGACCAACTGATTACTCCAGATATTGCTCGTCCTGCCCGTTATTTAGGTAATGAGTTAGGAGCAGTTAATAAACCATGGGAAACAGCTACAATCCGATGGGTTTTAACGTATCCAGAAGTCTATGAGGTAGGGGCCTCAAATCTGGGCCATATCATTCTCTACAGCATTATCAATCAGCAGCCTCGACAGCTCTGCGATCGCGCCTATCTTCCTGGTTCAGACTTGGTACAAAAGCTAACAGAAACCGACACATCTCTGTTTGCTGTTGAGTCCCGTCGACCACTGACCGATTTTGATATTTTGGGCTTTAGCCTCAGTTATGAACTGGGTGCCACCAATATTTTGGAAATGTTGACCCTGGCAGGGATTCCTCTTACTTGGCAAGAGCGCAATAGCGATGGTCTCTGGAACGAATCTAGCTGGCCCATGATTTTTGCAGGTGGCCAAACCGCCACGTCTAACCCTGAACCCTACGCCGACTTTTTTGACTTTATCGCCTTGGGAGATGGCGAAGAGCTATTGCCAGAAATTGGTTTAGTACTTGAAGAAGGCAAAACAGCAGGAATGACTCGACAAGAGATCTTGCTAGACCTGGCCCAGGTGCCAGGAGTCTATGTGCCCCAGTTTTACGACATGGCCGATGATGGCTCAGTACATCCCAATCGAGAGGATGTCCCTAAGCGCATTCTCCGTCGAGTCGCCACCCCGATTCCCGACTATTCCATCGGGTTAGTACCCCATGTGCAAACTGTCCACGATCGGCTCACCATTGAAATTCGCCGGGGCTGTACCCGGGGCTGCCGTTTTTGCCAACCAGGAATGCTGACACGACCGGCCCGTGATGTTGCGCCTGAAGAGGTAATCGACACTATTGAACGGGGGATGCGGGCAACAGGCTACAACGAATTTTCCCTACTTTCTCTCAGCTGCTCAGACTATTTGGCGCTGCCTGCAGTAGGTGTCGAAGTGAAAAATCGACTTAAAAACGACAATGTGTCCCTGTCTTTACCCAGTCAGCGAGTCGACCGATTTGATGAAAATATCGCTCACATAGTCGGTGGCACCCGCAAAACTGGCCTCACCTTTGCCCCAGAAGCAGGCACACAGCGCATGCGGGACATTATTAACAAAGGCCTGACTAATGAGGAACTCCTGCGCGGCGTTAAAACTGCCCATGAGCAGGGCTGGGACAAGGTAAAACTGTACTTCATGATTGGTCTGCCAGGGGAAACAGATGTCGATGTGCTAGGCATTGCTGAAACTATCCAATGGCTGCGACGGGAATGTCGTATCAAAGGCCGGAGGTCTTTGAATTTCAACATTACGGTTTCTAATTTCACCCCCAAGCCCCATACTCCCTTTCAGTGGCATTCTGTTTCTACTAGCGAGTTTGAACGGAAACAAGCCATGCTTCGGGAAACATTTCGGTCAATTCGTGGAGTCAAGGTCAACTTCACCGATGTGCGTATTTCGGCCATGGAAGACTTTGTGGGCCGAGGTGATCGACGACTGTCGAAGGTGGTCCGTCGAGCCTGGGAGCTGGGGGCAGGTATGGATGCCTGGTGGGAGAGCCTAGAACGAGCTTTTAATGCTTGGACTCAAGCCATTGAGGATGCTGGCCTCACCTGGAAGTATCGCCAGGTTGAGCAGGGAGAATGGAATCTGGGAGAGTCTTTAGAAAACGAGAGTGTAGATCAAGCAGAGAATGCGACTCAAGTAGAGAATCTGCATCGTTGGCAAGTGGCAATGGATGCTCCACTGCCTTGGGACCATCTAGATACAGGCATTGATAAAACTTGGCTGCAAGATGACCTTCGCCGCGCAATGGCAGCAGCCATCGTGCCTGATTGTTCCTTTGAAGGCTGCTCCCATTGCGGCGTGTGTGGCACTGACTTCGGCCATAACATTGTTATTCCACCCTTACCGATTCCTTCCTTCGAGGGCCATAGCAAGCCCAAATCTGAGCGGGTGCAACGGCTGCGGGTGACTCTCGGCAAACTAGGGGACATGGCACTCATTGGCCACTTGGATTTGGCCAGAATGCTTGACCGGGCTGTCAGACGAGCTGCTCTGCCAATTTCGTTTACAGGAGGCTACCATCCTGGCCCCCGTATTGCTCCAGCAAATGCTCTATCCCTTGGCGCAACCAGCACAGGAGAAGTAGTTGACTTCGAACTGACTGAGCAAATGGACCGTACTGATTTTAGACAGCGGCTACAGGTACAGCTATCAGATAGCCTGCCTATTTATGACGTTCAGGAAGTCGATATCAAAGCTCCATCAGCCACTAAAGCCCTCAACCAAGCTGACTATTTACTAGCCATCACCACACAACAAGAAGGACAGGCTCTGAATTGGCAGGCGTTGATTGATCGCATCCTAGCCACAGATGAAATTATTGATACCCATACAACAAAGTCAGGCAAGGTCAAGCAAATCAACCTCAGAGAACGATTGCATACCGTAGAAGTAGTCGGGACTCTACCCTCTCATTTGCCCAGCAGGGTTATTCATAAGCTAACGACTACAGGGGATGTGGTTATTCGATATGTAGGCAGCTGCCGGAATGATGGCAATATGCTGCGTCCCGAGCAGATGCTGCGTATGCTAGAACGACAACGGGAAGATGCAACCGCTTCTTCGTTAGTATTAGGCCATGTGCATCGCCAACAGTTAATTCTGACGTAAAAGCTCAAGCCATTAGTAAAATCCGTGGAGAGACGTTACATGCAACGTCTGTATATCTAAGAATTGGAATGTGCTAGACATGAAACTTATGGTGTGGTCAGCGATTTCAAGCCTGTATCTATTGTTGCCTGGGCCCTATGCTGTGGCACAATCAGCAGCAGTGCAGCGCATAGACTGTCAGCTTAGTGCTGAGCGCCCTAGAACAGAAGATAGCTCAACGGACAACACACAGTCTCCTCGGGTATTACTGGCAGAAGATTTAGAGGCCATGTGTCAGCTCAATGGCCAAGAGCCCCGGACAGATGATGGCGCGATCGCAACTGACGACAATCCATCCCCTGAACATTTTTCAATTCCGAGTTTGTGGTGGCAGCAGCAGGTAGTAGGAGAAGCTATCAACAGCCGCCTAATTGATAGCTGGAGAGCCTATGGAAACACTAACCTAGACAGCGGAGCCAGCATCCAGACCGAGGGATCTACCCCCCATGTGGATATCATCGTCAACGGTCAGCTTTGGCCATTATTAAATTATCTAGAACGATATTCACTCATCAATCAGTTTGGAGAAAGCACTAAGGATTACGGCTATCAGCTGAGGGTATTCACTGGAAATCGCTTGGTCGGGTTACATGTATGTGATTTTTCGGACAGAAACGCCGCAACTAATGAAGCAACTTACACACCACAATGCGTTGTCGAGCTGAACTATTTTGGCCAGGGCGCAATCCGCGGTAGACGGCAGCTTTAACCCTCGGCCTCAACGCTCAATAATGTTTCTATATTTGTTTGCCCACGTCTTGATAGCGGCAACAGAACCTCTCCATGACCGGGTACCAATAGCGTCTGCTGAGATAGCTGTTCAGGCACCTTCACATCCGGCAAGAAAAATGATGGAGACACCCCATAGCTAGACACAGAAATTTCAGTCGCAATCGGCATCTGCCAGCAAAACTCCATCCAAGCTTGGGCCTCTTCCGTAAGTTTTGCGTTAGTCGGAGCAACCCACAAATCACTCGTTAACACCGTTCCTTCTTGAGGATGAACAGCACCTAGCCGTCGATAGCGTACTAGCGTCGCTAAAATATCACCGCTCCACCCCACCGCCAGCCAAACATCTTCATTCACCAGGGCCTTTAAATACGCCTGAGAATCAAACACTTTAACCTGTCGATAAAGGGCCAGCAGCTGCTCTTGAACATCATCTCGAAGCAATGCGGCTTCATCATTGACGGAATATCGGAGTGCTTTTAGGACAATGGCAATTGCCAGTCTAGGTTGATTGGGCATCGCAATGCGCCCGGTTAATTCAGGCCGCCACAGATCTGCCCATTTGGTAATGGGCTTATTATTGGTGTTGGTTTGAAAGATGGGCTTTTGATAAGCAATCATCAATCCTTGGGTGCGATAGGGAACAGCCCAGAGCTTACCGCGCTCACTGGAGTACCCCTCACGATCACGGCGCAGCAATTTTTGCCAGGGCTCAGGCAAGGCATAGGCCAAGGGAAAGTCTGGTAATGGTTGAATTAAGTCCTGACGAATTGCATGCTCTAGCCAAGGATCGCTCAAGGTCACAAGATGAGCCCCCACGGGTGGGGGCTTTGTTGCATCTTGGCTGGATGAGTGACCGATGGGAATCAACCGCCGCCACAGGGGGGGAGTCATTGGGGAACGAGCCTGCCACCACTGCAACTGTTGATAAATATCAATGAGATTAAGCTCAGACTCAAAGTGAGTTAGTGTGTCCCGACTAAAGGCTTTTAAGACTTGAGCGGGCACCGATCGAGCCAGCACTTTTACTTTTAAGGAGGCAGACGCACTGGAACGACAACTGGCAACAGCAGTCCCTAACCCCAGCAATCCCAACATTACCGTGCGTCGTTTTACCATCGTGCTTTGCGAAACTGCCTATCTAACCTAGCTTAATAGGTGAACACCATCCAATGTAGAACACTAAAAAATTGCGAATCTTGCGATCGCAAAAAAGAGGACAAGGTTTGACAACCTCACCCTCTTATCACGGTTTAATAACAAAGGCCCTAACAAAGAACCCACTCAAAAATTAGTCAAAAGTAGCAGGTGCAGAAAACCGGATCTTACCAGCACCCCACATATCACCCATGACCTTGGGTTGTAGCAGAATGTAACCGGCAATGGAAACCAAGTCGTCTTCAGTCAGGCTTCGCATCTTCGGGAAGATATCAGTACTCTGGGTACTGGGGTGTAGCTCAGAAATTTCAGTCAACCCATCATAGGTAGTTGGGTTATGCAAATAATCAACTAGAGCTTCTAGATTGTTACGATTGGGATAAGCACCTTCTAGAGCTTCAGGTTCTAAACCAACGTTTGGATTGGTCTTGGTGATACCTTGCACATGACAAGTTGCACAGGCGTAATTAAACTTTCTCCGGCCCTGGGAAACCTGCTCTAGGGAAAGCACAACTGTGTCACCCTGCTCATTCAGGGGAATGGTACGGATATTTTCATCCAGCTCAGCCGCCATCGCGTTGCCACCTACAAATAGGTTACCGACAAGAAAAACAGCCGCGACCACCAGCCAAATGCACTTTTTCAACATGATTCTCCTCGAAATGGATCGCCCGTAAAAGACGCAACACAGCACAAAGCCATAAGCCCAATAATCAGGCTAAGCTCGCGATTTGCAGCTATCTGATAAATAACGTCCAAGTTGTAATCTACAGCTCCTGCAATGGAAAACTATAGGTGTGGGCGTGGACAAAATTTATTTCAGGTAGCCAATAGTTAATACCTATCATGCCACCGATAGGGTCAATTCCCAAGACAGTTAAAAGCTTGACTATATAACCGGTTTGATCGGCACAAGGTGACCATTGGCAACTCTATCGAGTGATACATGACTCAGCGAGGCAGACGCTACAGGCAATTTATGTAAGCGAATCAGCTGCGCAATGGTGTCTTTTAGCTGGGTACGCGGCACAATTTTATCGATAAATCCATGCTTAAGGAGATATTCTGCCGTTTGAAAGTCGTCCGGTAGCTTTTCTCTCAATGTCTGTTCCACCACACGACGCCCTGCAAAACCAATGGTCGCTTTTGGCTCAGCCAAGATAATGTCGCCCAACATGGCAAAACTGGCCGTCACACCTCCTGTAGTGGGATGGGTCAGAATTGGCATGTAGAGTAAACGGCTGTCACGATGACGTTCCAAGGCAGCTGAAATTTTAGCCATCTGCATGAGGCTTAACATGCCTTCTTGCATACGCGCCCCGCCTGAGGCGCAGACAATCACTACAGGTAACTGCACCGCAGTCGCATGCTCAATTAAACGGGCAATCTTTTCACCGACAACTGAGCCCATGCTACCGCCCATAAAGCGAAAGTCCATAACGCCCAAGGCAATTCCTTCGCCGTTGATCTGACCAACACCGGTTTGCACACCATCGTTGAGATTGGTCTTGCTCTGCATATCGCGCAGCCGATCACTATAGGCTTTGCGATCGCGAAATCGCAAGGGATCCTTAGGTTCAATTTGCTCATTCAGAGGTTGCCAAGTATCTGTATCGATCAGCTGTACGATCCGCTCATCACTAAAGACACGGTAATGATAGTCACATTCCGGACAAACCATCTGGTTAGCCCGCAAATCCTTGGTGTAAGTCAGCACCCCACACTGATCACACTTAGTCCATAAACCATCGGCAATTTCGCGTTCCTGACGATCTTGGCTAATGGGGCTTTCTTTCTTACGGTTTGCAAACCAGTCAAAGAGGGACATAGACCCTGTTCTCGATACATAGCGTTCTCCAATCCTACCGGCTCGCCCACCCCCCTGGAATAGTCCATAGAGATTTTCTTGTTGCCATAGATTACAAATGGCCTTCAAAAAAAAGCCCCAAATAGGCCTGTATCAATGCATTCCCAAAAAATACGCTAATTCCTGCACCGAAGGCTAAAAATGGTCCGAAGGGAATAGGTTGGCGACGATCTAGTACCCCCAACGCTATCCCCAGCCCACCACTCATGGCACCCATAAACGAAGCCAGTAGCATACTCAGCAATAATCCCTGCCAACCTAACCAGGCTCCTAACATAGCTGCCAGCTTGCCATCGCCCCCACCCATCACCGTCTTACCAACCGCAACGGCCCCGAGCAAACTGATGCCATCAAATAACCACAGACCCAAAATACTAGCGCCAACACTGGCGACCAAAGCTGAGGCCACAGTTTGCTCAGGAGTTTGCCCAGTTGCCAACAGTACTTGAGCTAGCCAGCCTAGACACACACCTGACATCGTCAATGCATTAGGCAGCGTGAGCGTATCAATGTCAATTAAAGTGAGTGCCACTAGCCAGGTGGTTAACCCCCAATAAATAGGCGTTTCGAGGTTCCAACCAAATCTGAGAAATAGAGCGATATACAGCAGACCACTCATCAACTCCACCAGGGGATATCGCATCGGGATCGACGCTCGACAATATCGACAGCGTCCACGCAGCCACAACCAGCCCACCACTGGCACATTGTCATAGAGCTTTAGACGGGTGAAACAGCGGGGACAGCGAGAGGGCGGGGACAGGAGTGAGATTCCAGCTGGCAACCGATAAATAACAACGTTCAGAAAACTCCCAATGGAAGCCCCTAGAACAAAGACAAATAAATAGATGACCAGGCTGTCTAGCATCTAGTGCAAGCCGGGCTCCAATTGAGTTAAAGGGATAAAGCTCTCGTGGGGCAACAGCACAGGCTTAGGACCAAAGATAAGCTTGCCACGGCGGGTAGTGCGGCCAATGGCCACACCAATGGGACGCTCTACCACCTCAGGATGCACCTCATAGTAGGTGCGATAAATGTGACGGGCAGCCCGCAATAGTGCGGGGTCTAACATTGACGATGGAGACCTTAAGTTCAGCGGGCTACGGCTCAGCCCGGTTGCTGCCACGCTGGGGTGCACTGCCGCCTCACCATGGCTACTGTACTCTGGTCGCTGTAAAGATGACACGACTGAATACTCCCTCTAGCTCGATAGTACGTATGTGATGGAACTGACCTGAATTTATAACGAATTCAGCAATTCATTTGCTGAAGATACCCTATGTCTGCTAATAGAAACAGCCCTGCCACTATTCAGTACAACAATACTAGCTATCATCTATGGATTGTGCCAGGATTTTTCAATCATGGCTAAACTAAGGCGTGCAGCAGAGCATCACCCATCGCCTTACAGCCAACAGCGGTCATTCCTTCGGCCATAATATCGCCTGTGCGATAGCCCTGAGTGAGCACGGTATCTACGGCAGTTTCAATCATGTCAGCGGCTTGGGGTTGGCTTAAACCGTAGCGCAGCATCATGGCAGCACTGAGCACCTGGGCCAAGGGATTGGCCTTATCTTGCCCAGCAATATCAGGAGCTGAGCCATGCACCGGCTCAAACACACCAGGTCCTGAAGCCCCCAGACTAGCAGACGGCAACATGCCAATACTGCCAGTGAGCATCGCCGCCGCATCCGAGAGAATATCACCAAATAAATTGCCGGTAACGATGGTGTCAAATTGTTTGGGCCAGCGCAGGAGTTGCATCGCCGCGTTATCTACATACATATGGGAGAGTTCCACGTCGCTGTAGTCACTGGATAAAGCAGTGATGCGATCGCGCCATAGCTGCGACACCTCCAGCACATTCGCCTTATCTACTGAGCACAGGCGGCCCTGGCGTTTTTGAGCAGCTTCAAATGCAACCCGACCAATGCGATCAATCTCGGCACCTGCGTAGGCCATGGTATTTACCCCCCGCTGATCGCCATCAGCGTCAAACACCCCTCTGGGTTGACCAAAGTAGATGCCACCAGTCAATTCGCGCACCACCATAATGTCTACCCCTTCTATCACCTCATGCTTGAGGGAAGAAGCATCAATGAGTTGGGGCAAAATCGCCGCTGGTCGTAAATTAGCAAACAACTGCAACCCTGCTCGCAATCCCAGCAAACCCGTTTCTGGCCGTTGTGCACGGGGCAAAGAATCCCACTTGTATCCTCCGATCGCCGCTAGCAAGACCGCATCACTTTGCCGACAGGTATCAAGGGTTTCGTCTGGAAGCGGACCACCGGTAGCATCAATGGCACAGCCACCAATAGGCACTTCGGTAAAGTTAAACTGAATATCTAATTTGGCACCAACGGCCTGGAGGACATCAACTGCAACGGCTGTAATTTCAGGCCCAATGCCATCACCGGGAAGAAGGGTAATACGAAACTGCTGGGTCATGGAGACTTAAGTCGAGATCTTGGGTGATCGAACATCATATTGTAAGCATGGCATAGCACTGGAAACGATCGGGTCGTGGTTGACTACATCTATCTTCATGGGTTTGCATCGGGGCCACAGTCCTTTAAAGGAACATGGTTGCGATCGCGTTTGCAAACCCACAATATTGACCTCCAGTTACTGGACCTAAACCAGGGGGATTTTAGCCATCTCACCCTCACTCGCCAAATCCATCAAGTTACCCAACAGCTGCACGGGCCTACCATCCTGATCGGGTCAAGTTTAGGGGGTATCGTAGCAGCATGGGTCACCCAGCAATCTACCTGCGTTGAACGGCTCATTTTGCTGGCCCCCGCCTTTCAATTTTTGCACCAGTGGTTACCCAAACTGGGCACAGAACAACTAAACAACTGGAAATCGAACGGCTGGCTATCGATATATCACTATGGTCTAGATACCCAGCAGCAATTGCACTACGACTTTTTAACCGATGCTCAACGCTACCCAGATAGTCAACTTAAAAAGTCGATCCCTACTCTCATTCTTCACGGCCAACGAGATGAGGTCATTGCTGAGGATGCCAGCCGACTCTATGCACAACATCGCCCTTGGGTCACCCTACAGTCTTTAGATACTGACCATGGTATGGCCGATGCAATGGAAGATATTTGGATCGCCATTCAGGATTTCTGTGCACTGTAAACCATTTATGCACTGTAAGCCGTTGCCGATTAAGAGGACCAATCGCTTTGATCAGCAAAAATGGCACAATAAAAAGTCTGCAATCCATAGGTTTTTCCATGCTGCCTTTCTTGCGTGCTGATTTGGCTAATCTCAAGGCTTATAAGCCACACCCCCCAATGCCAAAGCCCTATGATCAGCTCGACACGAATGAGAGCCCAATTGATCTACCTGATGACGTCAAAGCATCCCTAGCGGCGTCTTACCAGCAAGCTATTGCCGCCAATCGCTATCCAGATGGTGGGCATACAGCTCTAAAGCAAGCCATTGCCAACTATGTCGCAGAATCGAGTGCAGAGTCAGTAATGGTGGCGGAGAACAACATCTCAGTAGGGAACGGGTCCGATGAACTGATCCGGTCATTACTGATTGCAGCCGCCCTTGGTAACGGGTCTATTTTGGTCGCCAGCCCCACATTTTCCATGTACGGGATCTTGGCTCAAACCTTAGGCATTCCGGTTATAGATGTCGGTCGTCGAGAGAACTTCTGCATCAATTTAGAGAAAGCCCAAACTGCTATGGAGCAACACGCTATCCGAGTCGTGTTCATGGTGCATCCCAACTCCCCTACCGCCAATCCTTTAACCACAGAGGAAATTGCATGGCTCCGACAGTTACCTAACGATGTTCTGGTGGTTATTGACGAAGCCTATTTTGAATTCAGCGGGCACACCCTTGTCGCCGATAGCCTCAGTCGTAGCAATTGGGTTGTGTTGAGAACCTTTTCTAAGGCTTTTCGTTTGGCAGCCCATCGAGTTGGCTATGCAGTCGCTCAACCAGCTCTGATAGAAGCGCTTGAAAAAGTTCGATTGCCCTACAATCTGCCCAGTTTTTCCCAGGCAGCAGCATTGGCAGCTTTGGTCCATCGAGCATCACTTCTAGCCGCTGTACAGGTCACCATTGCAGAACGTCAGACAATGGTCGACTGGCTCAAACAGCAACCGATACTAACCCTATGGCCTAGTGCAGCAAACTTTATCTATTGCCGTTTAAGTGAGCAGGGTCGATCTCAGTTGGGGATGTCCCAAGCCGAAGGTCTGCAGCATATCTTCGGCACTTTGCGTCAGCAAGGAACCTTAATTCGTTATACCGGAGGGGGTTTACGGATTAGCCTGGGCACACCTGAGGAAAATCAGCGGACACGAAAAAACTTGGAGGCTATTAGTGAACCGTTAACCGCCCATGCCTAGGCGCACTCGCCTCACCGTTTGAGGTAAAACTCCTACCATCAGAGCAAAGGCTTCATTAGGCACGTTGTCGATAGTGCTCTTATCAAAATAAGTTTTGAATTGGTCCAAAATCATTTGAGCCCGGTCAGTAGAGCGCGGCTGATCCGTGAAATTCTGGGTGAGACGAATCCACTGTAGGCGGATTTTTAAAGCTTTTTGATGCTCTTCATGATCATCGGGCTCAACCAGCGACAGGTTACCCAGCGGAATAATCTTATGGCAGCCTTGGTCAAAGTCACCACCCACTGCTGCACCAGGGCCGGCAAATTCAGCATAAAACTCTCGAAAAATAATCAGGCCGTTGCGACGACGACTATTGACGACCAGTAAATCGCCACGATTTATTTTTTTGAGCAGACTGTCAACAGCTAGCGTTTCATTCACAGGCACATTAGAACTTGAACCGAGAGGCTGCTTAGCTCGCTCAGCCCACCACTTTACCGTACTATCTTCTAGATGCATAGCATTGCCCGAGGACGGTTTCGCTTGCACATTAAAAATATGGGGATGTTTTCTTCGGCCAAATCGTTTGACCGAAGATGAGTAGAGTGAAGGTGGATTGGATTGAGCATCCATCATTTTAGAGCGTCTACCTGGGGGGTAAGGTAATCCAGACTAATTACTCTTATTTGATACGAACACGATCACTTTCGTGCAGGAAATCAGACGAGTTTTATCCAGTCTTTGATAGTTACCAGTCCCTCCTCATACTCACTACATAAAAAATAATATTTATCAGGAGGATATGGATAATTTCACGGTATGAGGGGCGACAAACACTGTATCCAAAGTGCGTTAAAACTCTTGAACATACTTACATAACAACGTTTTTAATATTCTCTAAGAAATTGCTATTTGTAGTAGTTAAATGCTCATTAGTGAAACAGTTCTTTAACCATCATTTGCTTTCGCTGCCATGGATGCTGACTATGAAGCTGATAGCCAATTTTGTGATACAAGGCAATCGCTGGCGGATTATCAGTAGCAACATGTAGGTAAAGTTGCTGACATCCCCAGTTTTTGCCAATGTATTCACAGGCTAGGAGCATTTGCTGAGCGAGGCCACGACGCCGATGTTGCCGTTCGACAGCAACATTGGCGATATATGGACGACGGGGCTGTAGTGGTTGCCATAGTTGCGATCGCAATGAGATTTCCACCGTCCCAACAATTGCAGCCCCAGCAGACTTATCAATGACGACCAGGCAGCCATACTGATTAGACGAGTGCTTCAGACGGCGCTTGATATCTTCTTGAATACCCATACGCATCAATGGGTACAACCATCGATTACAACGATGTTGAGGATAGAAGCTGGTTAGGAGTAACTCCACTAGTTGAGATAAATCTTCGGGATAAGCAGGCCTTAGCCAATAGTCTTGAGGCAGAGTATGGACTCTGTCCCAGTTAAGTCTGGACATGGTGAGCAGCTTGCTCGCTAGGGAACTCTGGATGGGTGATAGGACCATTCAACCAGGTAATGCCCACATCGTAATTGATGGGTGTCTTAGTTGATTTTTCGTTGATTTTATCCATGGTTGGAACCGTGGTCCCAGGGCGCACTACATTTCTGCAGTTATTCAATACCCACAGTCGATTAGAGAAACCATAGGGTGCATGTCCAGTCCAACCAGCAATCGACAAGCCCACACCACAAAACCCAAGATCTTAGTCGTCGACGATGAACCTGACAATTTAGACCTGTTTCATCGAACGTTCCATCGAGAATTTCAGATACTACGGGCAGAGAGTGGTCACGCCGCATTAGAGAGTTTAGCCCAGAACCCAGATACTGCAGCGATCATCTCAGACCAGCGCATGCCTTATATGAGTGGCACAGACCTGCTGCTCCAAGTTGCCCAGCATTATCCCAACACGATCCGCATCATGCTGACCGGCTACACCGATGTGGAAGATCTGGTGGATGCCATCAATACAGGCAAAGTATTCAAATACATTACTAAGCCTTGGGAAGAAAAAGATTTAAGGGTCGTTGTTCAGCAAGCGATCGAAACTCATTCTATCCTCATCGCCAGAACACGAGAGCTGGATCGCATCGTTGAGCAAGAAACCCTGCTAAACGAAATTACCCGCACTATTCGCAGTGCTGAAACCTCCGAAGAGATGTTGCAGGTAATCCCTCGCATGTTGGGCTCAGCCTTTGCAGCTGACTACTGTGCACTTCGCCCTTTGTATAACCTCCCTAACCAAATACAAAACTATTGGACCTATCAGGCAGATTCAGCTGCGCCATTAGATGACCAAACACTAACAGATACCGCTATTGATACGGATAGCCTGCAAATCTTCACAGCGCCAGACATTCCGGATCACAAGGTGTATCAACTCTTAGCGCCTTACTCCACTGTTCTTATCCCTCTAACGAGCAAACGCGAACCTCTGGCAATCCTGGCATTACATCACTGTCAGCAGCCTAATCATTGGCAACCAGAGAAGCTTAAGTTACTAGGTACCCTGGTGGCTCAAGCGGCATTGGCTCTGGCTCAAGCATGGACCCACGAGCGGGTACAAGCCCTGGCCCAACGGGAAGTGTTAATCAACACCATCACCCAGGCCATCCACAGTAGTTTGGAACCCAAACAAATCTTTTCGGCCATTACGCAAAAACTAGGGCAGGCCCTGGAAACTGATGGCTGTACTATTTCCTTATGGACCCAAGACGATGACTACGTAGACTGTGTAGGGCTTTACGACGCCCAACAGACCAAAATTTTGACCCTGCCTAAGTCCCAGGCCAAAATTAGCGAAAATCCAATCTTGCAAGAGCTCTTAGTCAGTCGCTCTCCCGTAGTCTTTGATGATTTATCCAAGGCCACAGCCCATACTCCCGAGCACCTATCGATCCAATCCCAGGCAACTGCATTACTGGTAGTGCCTCTAATTACGGATGGCCAGATTATTGGCAGTATCAGTCTGCGTCAGAGCCAGCCTCGCCAATGGCATATGGAAGAAATCAATTTGGCTCAGGCAGTTGCCAATCAAGCGGCCATTGCAGTGCAGCAGGCACGGTTATATCAAACGACTCGTCAACAGGCGGAGCAATTGCTGGCATTAGACAAACAAAAGACGACATTTTTTCAGAACATTTCCCACGAGTTTCGCACCCCCCTCACCCTCACCATTGGGCCTTTAGAATCAGCCGTAGAAAACGGCACAGGCTTGCCCTTTGATCAGTCGGTTATTGCCCTGCGTAATTCACGACGGTTACTGCGCCTCGTCAACCAATTACTTGATCTCCAGCGTCTTGATGCTGGGCAGATGCAGGCTACGTTCTATCCCTGTGACTTTGACCAGGTGATAAAAAGTGTGGCTGAGTCATTTCAGGCTTATTGCGATCGCAAACACATTACTCTCACCACTCAAATCCAACCATGTTCATCGGTCTATCTCGACCTCGAAAAATTTGACAAGGTGCTTTATAACATCCTGTCTAACGCTGTGAAATTCACACCAGCAGAAGGCTCCATTCAAATCACCCTCAATACCTTTGAAAACCGCTGCTATCTTGAAATCGAAGACACCGGCATTGGTATTCGTAAAGAGCAGCTACCCCACATATTTGAACGATTCCAACAGGCTGACGGCTCTGCTAGCCGCACCCATGAAGGTACAGGGCTTGGCTTGGCGCTCGTGAAAGAGTTAGTGGAGCTCCACGGTGGACAGGTGCGAGTTTCCTCCACCTATGGAGCAGGCACTATGTTTACGATCGAACTCCCCATGGGAGCTGACCATTTACCCGTTGATCGTGTCAGCAAAACCTTCCGCACACTGGAGCCACGCCGCGCCGCAGTTGAGCTAGCGGATCTCCACAACCAAGTTGTCGATACAGCAGCAGCAGAGGTTCAGAGACCAAAGGCAGCCCAGCCTCAGTCCATAGACCTCTCCCAAGCCAACCCACCAGCACTGGACAAAAACATTCATATCCTTGTGGTTGATGACAATCCTGACTTGCGCAGCTATGTGGCTAGCATCTTGAAACGTCGGGGATATGGCATCAGCACCGCTGACAACGGAGCCACTGGATTGGAGATAGCCCGCAAACGGCAGCCGCATCTGATTATTACTGACCTGATGATGCCCCAAGTCTCAGGCATAGAACTGATTCAGCAAGTACGTCTGGATGCAGCTCTACAAGGTACGCCGATTATTTTACTCACCGCCAAAGTCGATGACGACACGCGACTAGAGGGCGTTGAGCAAGGTGCAGATGCTTACATATCAAAACCGTTTAAGGACCGCGAATTGCTGGCAGAGGTGCATAATCTCTTAGCGCTTAAAGCCAATGAACATCGGATCGCAGAACTCAATCAGTACCTGACCGAATCGGTACTTAAGCGATTTTTACCGGCTTCTTTGGTCAAAAAGGCAGCCCATGGTGACCTACAACTGAATCTCAAACCCGAACCCCGTCTCGTAACGGTGTTATTCAGCGATATTGTAGGATTTACTCAGTTGTCGAACACATTGAGATCGCGGCGGGTTGCCGAATTACTCAATGAATATTTTGAGGTCATGACCCATGCCATTTTTGCCAATGGTGGCACCGTGGATAAGTTTATGGGTGATGCGGTTCTGGCCCTATTTGGTGCTCCAGAACGCTTGAGCCCTAATGAACAGGTCATGCGTGCGATCGCAGCTGCTCGCCAAATGTATAAGGCCCTAGAAGACCTCAATCAACGCTGGAGCCAACAGGGCGTTCCATCAGTGAAATTTCGCTGCGGTATTCATCAGGGTACTGCCGTAGTTGGCATGTTTGGCAGCGCCCACAGAACTGACTACACAGCCATTGGCCCCAGCGTCAACATTGCCGCACGTCTACAGGAAGCCGCCGATGGTGAAAGCATTCTCGTATCTGCCGCTGTCGCCGACTACCTCGATGAACAAGAAATCGTTAAATTTAGTCCGCTACAGCTGAAGGGAATTGATGAAACGGTTCTGACCTTTAATGTGAAAACAAAGCTTTCAGAAGGACTGTTGAGTTCTTAGATATCAGAATTTTACAAGGGCCAAAAATTATTTGTTGTAGAGGCATTCCAGGTAACGCTTCTACAACAAATTCCCAAACCGTAAGTTCAACGTCAACCGTTTACCCTGTCGGCAAGCCGTAACTGTGCATAATATGTCGCATACGCTTTTTTGCCCGTGATACCCGTTTGCGTAGGGTGGCTTGGTTAGGAATATCTGTGTCCCCAAGTTCCACTAGACGGCTAGTGATTTGCTCCCATGACAGCTGCTCAATCGTTCGCCACACTAAGAGTTGAGCCGTATGGTCATCCTCGCGGGATAGTGCCCTAAGGGCTTTGTAAAGCAAATCAATCTCGTGACTCAGATCGATAGACTCCAAGACATATTCAGGCTCCGCACTGATGCGATACTCAATATCATCGTAGCTTTGGGATGCCTGTCGCTGGGCATGACGACTTTTCTCACGCACAATATTAAAAGCGGTGCGCTTTAACCAAGCATGGGGATTGTAGATAACTTCACCACTGCGCTGACGGGCCTTGCCCCGCAAATAAGCCTCAAATAAAATCTCATAGGGCTCGAACTGGTGCATCAGTCGAAACTGAAAAAGATGACGACGTACTGTAGCCAAGGTGGAATAAGCATAGGAATTGCCGCTACCTAAAATTTCTGAAAGGGCAAGATCCAAAACATCCAATAAAGGCAAGTCAGAAGGCAAGTCAGGTTGGTCAGGCATACCAATGAGCCAGGTGATCCTGTTATGAGTTGATGATTCCTCTTAATAGTGAAGAACAGCTTACCTCCGTGACATTCCGCATTGTGCCTACAATTGTTCAGAAATAGGTAAAGGCACATACCGGAAACTGTCATTTGTTGTACTGATTTCGGCGAATCGAGCAACCCTCTGAAATTGGATGTCACATGATCACACCCCCAGCCACTAACCCCTTAGCGACTCACCCAATAACTGCAATGGAGACCATCCCATGTTTAGCTACTCCAGTCCTCGCAATCTCGGTATTAACGATCAATCTCAGCTGCATCGCGATTTGATCCACACCTATTGTCAGTTGTCTGTGCAGCCTGCTCTCAACAAAAACGATGCAGATCGTTTGGATACCATTTTGGCAACTGCCGAAACAAATCCACTCATTAGCTTTCTCATTGATGAAGCTGATCATATGCTGGCTCACTTACAGAGTTGGATTGATGAAAACGATATTACTGACCAGCAGCAAAAATTGCAGACATGCCTGAATGAAGCATGGCTAAACGAAGCGTTCCAGGATTTAGCCCAGCGTCTGCAAAAATCCCAATGCAAAACTCTACAGCAATATCTTCACAAACACGGTTGTTATAACGGAGCCATTGATGGGGTGATGGGACAATCCACCCAAGCTGCCATGAAGCAATGTTGCGAACAGCACGGGCAACTGCCACACCCCTTACCTATCCATACCCCGGATATAGCATATTAAGAAAACCGCTATATTTCTCTCACAGCAAGGTGTTTTCCACTTTAGCCAGCCTTAGCTCACTGACCCAATCACTGTATTGACCACTACACTGACCGGTCACATATACACGGATGTCATCACTAGTAGATGAGTAAGCCTACTAGACTTCTTTGATGAATATCACGATGCAATCGAACATTCAATGTTTAATCAAACGTTACGAACAGGGTGAGCGCATATTTCACGGCTTGGACTTGAGTGGATGTGACTTAAGCCACTTACAGCTGCCTGAGATTGATCTCAGTTACAGCATTTTAAGTGAGGCCTCTTTAGTAGGCACCGATTTGGAATGGGCAATTTTGCGCGATGTTAACTTGACAAAGGCTAATTTGACCCAGGCTCATTTACATCGAGCTAACCTGCGGCGCGCTAACTTGACAACCGCCAGGCTACATAAAGCTGACCTCCGAGCAGCTGACCTGAGCGGGGCAACGATTATCGATACTGTTTTTGTGGACAGTAATGTTTGGGGTGCGGTGGCTCCAGATGGTAGTCCGCTACATCTGCATTAGACGGCAGACGCGACTACTCTACCCGCAGACGCCGGGTAACTACAATCAGACCGTCCTCACGAATCAGTAGCCCCGAAACCCATAGGTTATCGTCATCGGTGGGAGCATCACCGAGCTTAAATAAACCACCGGCCGATAACAGTTCTAGATCCAGGGGTCGTGGCGTAAAGAAATCTTCTTGTGTGGTCCCCTCATCTAACGCTGCACCTAGCAAATAACGCTCGCCTAAGGGTTCTTGAACAATGGCATCAAATCCATAACTTTCACCTGGCTGTACACGCTCCGGCAAAATCACCACAATCTCAGGGGATGTGGCACTAGAACTGAGCTGGTTACGCTCAGATAAAATTTCTTGGGATGTAATTTTATTTCCCGTAAACTGCTGGCGAGAGTGAATGACCGACTCCAGGCTTAGACGCCGAGGCATGGTCTGCGTGCCATCAATATAGGTGACGGTCTCAGCAACATAGCCACCATCAACTTCTTCCCATGACTGCAGTTCTACCCGATAATTAAGAGTCTCGTAGCGTTCCCATAGCTGCGGTAGCGTTGTTTCAAGGGTGGCATAGGTAAAGCCGTCATTATTTGTAAAACTGTCGGCATAAAATTCCATCACCCCATCTATATCTCGCTCATTAGAAGCAGATTCAATCTGCTCTAGGGCAGTAGTCAAAGCTGCTGGTGCGGTTTCTGGAGGAGCTGCTTGGGCAGTCAAGCCAAATACACTCATCCCTAGCACACCCAGTGAACATAACGACCAGTGGCAAGGGTGAATCATATGTAAAGTCCTCGATAGTAGTATCTGTGACAATTGAGGTTGGTCAAATTAAGCAAAAGGCATTATCTTAGAGCCGACTGGCTCAGTCTGTGCAATTGCAATCGCTGACCCATTGGTGCCGATTCAGCGGATAATAGCTCCTGGCTAAGTTATTGCTAAACATACCCCTAAACCCAAGTCCCAATCTAGAAACAGTTATAAAGCCTAATTATTCAGGCCATTGTTACTGATGGATGGTCAGGGTCTTTCACATTATGGACGACAGACAAGGAAATGGTGAAGGCAATAAGCTTTTGATTGCTGCCAGTGGCACTGGCGGCCACCTTTTTCCTGCGATCGCAACTGCCGAGCATCTGACTGGGCCAATTGAATGGCTTGGTGTGCCCGATCGTTTAGAAACTGAACTTGTCCCGGCGTGCTACCCCCTCCATACGGTTCGCATGGGAGGCGTTCAGGGCAAACTGGGGTTAGGGACTATAAAACTATTTGTCCAGTTTGCACAAGCCACGTTGGCGACTCGGCGACTGCTACAGCGAGGTAACTTTAAGGGCGTCTTTACCACTGGTGGATACATTGCGGCACCTGCCATCATTGCCGCCCGCAGTTTGGGGTTGCCCACTGTGTTGCATGAGTCCAACGCCATGCCGGGAAAAGTGACTCGTTGGCTGAGCCGCTTGTGCTCAATAGTTGCTATTGGATTTAAGGAAACCCGCCAGTATTTGCCTAAACAAGCGCAGACAGTCTGGGTGGGGACACCAGTGCGATCGCAGTTTTTGACTGACAGTCATGCTAGCCTCCAGGATTTCTCCATCCCTGACAATGTCCCCTTAATCGTTGTGATTGGTGGCAGTCAAGGCGCTGTCGCTGTAAATAAGCTTGTACGGGCTGCAGCCCCAGCCTGGTTGGAACAAGGTGCCTGGGTAATTCATCAAACGGGCAACAATGATCCAGATACCGAGACTCTGAACCACCCTCAATACATTCATCGTCCATTCTTTAAAAATGTAGCCGCCCTTTTTAAGCGCTCCACCCTAGTGATTAGTCGGGCCGGAGCTGGCACATTAACGGAACTAGCCATGACCCATACCCCATCTGTCTTAATTCCCTACCCCTTTGCAGCAGACGACCACCAAGCTTATAACGCCAACGCTTTTGGCACTGTCGGAGCGAGTAAGGTATATCGACAGTCAGACCTTGATGGCGACACGTTGCAAAAGTGGGTCTTAGCACTCCTGGAAAATCCAGCAGAATTGGACTGCATGAGGGTTGCAGCAGCAGCTTTAGCCGTCAGTGACAGCGCAGAGCAGGTGGCAAGCCTGCTGCAAAAAACAATGGAATGATGATGCTCCACTATCTGATGCCCTCAAATAGTGGGGCAGTTAAACGCCAGCCGTTACTGTCAACTCGCCAACCATACCAGCCTCAGCATGACCAGCAATTGAGCAGTGGAGTTCATAAATCCCTGGTTTTTGAGGAATAAATACCCATTCAGCCTCAGCTCCAGGCTTCAGCTCCAGTTCATGAATAGCACCTTTGACTTCGACCTGGCCTACTTCTACTTTTTGAGTCCAGATTACATCCGCAAAGTCTTTGGCCGTAAAGTAATGCTTGACGGGGCTAGGATTATCTAGCAGCAGCTTATAGCGTTTACCAGCATCAAAGGTTAACGTGTCAGGTTCAAAGACCAGAGCACCTGATTTATCACCCAGGTGCACCTGTAGTGTATCTATCGGTTGTTGGCTTGGGGCTCCTGCGGCAAAAGCGCTATTCGTGGACAGTACTAAGATAGACAAGACTAGAAACAGCCCCATTAGAACTAGAGTTTGTCCCCAATTCTTCAAAGCGCTGAGGCAAGTGCGTAGGGTCACCATCATTCCCCAGACTCCATCACTCGGATCTACATAACAATCTTACTTGCCTGAGTGAATGCCAATACCCGCTACGCAAGAACCTTTAATACCAGTTCTTAGTTGGAGGACGTTTTATGGTGGCTGCCACAAAAGAAAGTGGTCCCTGGCAAAACAACCAGAGACCAGGGAGTCGTGATGAACACTGACAATCTGTATTACATGAGAGAGTACACAGCAGTTTTGAAACTGTGTGAGTCTATAGTTAAGCGTTGTAGCGAACACTATAACGTGAGGGGGTTAGATCTGGGGGTGACCGGCATAGCAACGGGAGCTCTCATTTTGAACCTACGGCCCAAGAAGGAAAGTTTAGCCTTGGTTTCGACAGTTTCAATGGACTGGGTAGAAGGCGTGTAGGGTGCGCCGAGGTGAGTGAGTTGCATGGATAAATTCCAAATAAATGTGTTTAGCGGTGACGGATTATAGCGCATTAGACAGCATGCTGACGATGGGGCAACACTCACCTGACTTGCCAATAGTATGGCTAAGCAAAAGCGCTAAGACCTTCCACCAACGGAAAGATTAAATCTTGTTTTTTCCATTATCGGAAAGAGTGGGAAATGACTATCTTTACAGATTCCAACATCCCAGGACTGTTTCTTCTTGAATATCTAGAGCTGAACTAAACCAGCGATTGATAATTTCCTCTCGGACATAGATAGATACCCCTGACAATCCCCTTATATGGCTTGGCAATCACTTGCGTGACTTATCAGAGGCGTTATCAGACTCAGACCACTCAGCACCAGCTTGCTTGGCATCAAGCACTGCCTTTTCCAGCAAAAAAGCACAAAGATTGCTCAGTGGTCGGCCATCATAGGCGGCCCACTGCTCTAGAGCTTCCGCTAGGCGGTCTGGAAGGGTTACTTGCACACGTTTGGTCATAGCGGCCATGATACCGCCTCTCATCTACAGACACACTTATTACATCAAATAGACATCGATTTGTGTTTTAACACCACTAAAAAATGTAAATAAGCTTGATCAAAAAGAATGTTTGTACTAAACTGCCAAAATGCATAAACAATTGTTGAGTCAACCATTAGCGACATTACGGGACATTATCCTAGCCAGCTCCATTAAGTTAGGATTCATGCCATGGTTAACATGGCTCATCCGTAGCTATGCCCAAGAAAAAACGCTTGGCTTAACTCATCAAACACCTAGCAGTGCCACCTCCGAGGACTCTACGCAGCCTGGCAGGTTTCAAGACCACGGCAGTAGCTCTACTTGGTATGCCTGGTTCGATGATAATATAGATGACTTCTACACTGCCGATCCTTCATCAGCACCACAACCACTAGAGCCCACCGACCTAGTCAACTCACTTCTAGAAAATCAAATCACCCTTTGGCATCACCCTGAATTCGCTCCATGGCTGATTGCCTTTGCTGAACAAGCCTTCTATCAATGGCCTGCTGAAATACCTCTTGATGCCGATCTAACTCAACCTGAGCAAGTCAGGTCACCGGAAACGCAACAAAAACTCTCCCAAGCTTTTAGTACTTTGCCACGAGAATTGGTCAACAATACTCACATACAGGAACTGGTATTGATGTATTTAGGCGCAAGTTACCCAGTTATTGAAGGATTTTCCAAAACTCCTGTAGCTCAAGCCACAGCAAAAGAACGAGAGCATTACCGTCAAGAGCGCTACGCAAAACGAACAACTTTCTATCAACAACATAACATTACGGCTCAGGAATAGATTGAGCAGAACTTAAATCTCAACTCACCTGGCGAGCTAGACTGAGCACAAACCCATTGACAAAAATCTATTTCCGCAGTGACCTCATCCACTAAGGCTGTTTCTAGACACTGCTACAAATCTGTCTTATCCACTAACAACAAGGGCGGAGACTTCTCTTTCTCCACATAATGGCCATCTGTAAGCTATAGAATCTGCCATTTTTGGCCATTAAATCACCCAAACTCCGGAACACCCAAACTAGCATAGAGCAGATTCTTAGGCTCACCAATGAGTTTTTCTGGAGAATCCAGATACCTTTCGGTTAGCTATCGAAAAGAATGGGTCCAACTACATAGAAACCTTTCTTAAGGAATAGGTTGGCATGGCATCCGAAAACAAGTACAGGCGAACTAAAGCAGTGACTTGTTTGTGATCACACCCCATCCATCCTACTTTTAAAACACCCAGAAATCGGTCTTAGACAACCATTTTTTAGTTATTTGCCCCGTTCCATAACCTTTTCTTTACCGACAGATTATAGTCTGACATCTCCCGATATCGTTTGCGTAGCAGCCAAGATAGTTAAGCAATTTAATCCTGTCGTTGCAGCTATTCAAATCTGCGGTATCAAAGGGAAAAGCCCCCATTAAGTCAAGGATTACCTTGAGGAGCCCCCATAATGACCGTTTCTGTAAAGAAGCAAACGATCCCCAATCTGCGTAACCCTGATTATTACTGCAATCGAGAGCTGAGCTGGTTGCAGTTTAACGACCGGGTGCTCCACGAGGCCTTTGATGAGAGAACGCCTCTGCTAGAACGCCTCAAATTTCTAGCAATTTTCAGTACCAACCTGGACGAATTCTTCATGGTACGGGTGTCTGGCCTATTGGAGCAGGCACAAGCAAATATTACAAAGACTCCGGCAGATGGTCTGACACCTCAACAACAGCTAGAGCGTATTCATAGTCACCTATTACCAGTTGTGCAACGACAACATGAGTATTTCTTGGGTGAGATGCGATCGCAAATGGCTAACGAAGGCATCCACCTTCTCACCTACGATCGACTCAGCAAAGAACAAAAGTCTCACCTCGCCAAATTATTTGACTCCCGCATCTTTCCAATTTTGACTCCTCTGGGCGTTGATCCTGCCCATCCCTTCCCCCGCATGTCCAATCTCAGCCTCAATATTGCCGCCGAAATTGAAGACCCCAAGAACCAAGAACGTCGCTTTGCCAGAATCAAAGTGCCGAACAACCTGCCGCGGTTCATTAGTTTGCCAGACGAACTCACAACTGTTAATGGTGAGTCAGTTCATTGGGTAGGTGTAGCCCTGGAAGATATCATCATTCATCACCTGGAGGCTTTGTTTCCAGGCATGACTATTCTCAGTAGTCATCTGTTTCGGATTACCCGAGATGCCGACTTCCCCGTACGTGAGGCAGAAGCTGACGATCTCTTACTAGCCATTCAGCAAGAGATTAGCAGACGTCGACTGGAAGGATCTGTCGTTCGTCTTGAGGTAGCATCAACATTTCCCCAGGAACTACAAGACTCTCTGATTCAAGAATTCAAAATTAGCCCTACTGACATCTACCAAGTAGACGGCTTACTCAACCTGCAGGATCTCTTTTTTTTTCTGTCTATCTCCAGACCAGACCTCAAAGATTCTCCCTGGGTAGCTGTTATCCCACCGCGTCTCAAACCTATCCATGAAGTAGACGTTGAAGAAGCTCTAGATCTACCCGATACTCACCCGGATATTTTTTCCATTATTCGAGATGGGGATCTGATGCTTCACCATCCCTATGAAGCCTTTGATGCCTCGGTGCAAACCCTGATCACCCAGGCTGCCCACGACCCTCAAGTGCAGGCCATCAAAATGACTCTGTACAGAACATCTGGGGATTCTCCCATCGTTAACGCACTGATTGAGGCAGCGAGAAATGGTAAGCAGGTAGCAGTACTGGTTGAATTAAAGGCCCGATTTGATGAAGAGAACAATATCGAATGGGCCAGACGCTTAGAGCAATCAGGCATTCACGTTGTCTATGGGGTGCTAGGGTTAAAAACCCACACCAAAACAGCTCTCGTCGTGCGTGAAGAAGGCGATGAGCTACGTCGTTACGTTCATATTGGCACCGGCAATTACAATCCCAAAACTGCTAAGCTCTATACTGATTTGGGACTCATGAGCTGTCAAGAAACTCTGGGTGCGGATTTGTCCGATCTGTTTAACTATTTGACTGGCTTTTGCCACCAAAAAGCCTATCGCAAGCTGCTGGTGGCACCGGTTACACTTCGAGATCGCATGATTGGCCTGATTCAACGTGAGATCGACCATTGCCTAGAAGGACGTCCCGGCAAGATCATTGCCAAAATGAATTCGTTAGTTGATCCTGAGATGACCCGTTGGCTGTACAAAGCCTCCCAAGCAGGCGTTCAGATCGACCTCATCATTCGTGGCATTTGCTGTCTCAAACCCGGCATTCCTGAGGTTAGCAAAAACATCCGCGTCATCAGCATTATTGGCCGATTTTTAGAGCATTCTCGGATTTTCTACTTTCAAAATAATCACCAAGAAGAAGTCTATATCGGCAGTGCCGATTGGATGCCCCGCAATCTAGATCGACGGGTCGAAGCCGTGACTCCTATCGAAGAATCAAGCTTGGTGGATGAACTCAAGGAACTGCTAGCCATTTTCATGGCAGATAACCGTCAAGCCTGGGAAATGCAGTCTGATGGCAGCTATGCACAACGCCACCCTCACTCTGATGAACCTGAGCGTAGCTCCCATCAACAGCTCATGCAACGTGCTACTGCAAGAATGTCCTAAAGCCAGTCATAACCTAACTCACACCGAGATCATTACGTTTCCGCATCAAACTACATCAAATAGACAGTGCGGAAGGCTTCATGTTTCTATACAATATCCTCTTAATAGGAATAAATGCTCATCTTATAGTGCACTTGTTCCTATTAAGAAAAATGCTCATACATTAAAAATCCATTTTTATAAGCAGCGAGGGGTAAACATGTATATCGTACAAATCGCCTCCGAATGCGCTCCGGTGATTAAGGCCGGCGGTCTAGGGGATGTGGTCTATGGTTTGAGTCGCGAGTTGGAATTATCCGGCCATACAGTAGAGCTGATTCTGCCAAAATACGATTGCATGCGGTACGACCACATTTGGGGTCTACACGATGCCTACAAAGATCTCAAAGTGCCCTGGTATGGTGCCGAAGTTCGCTGTGATGTTCACTGCGGGTGGGTGCATGGACGTCTCTGTTTCTTTATTGAGCCCCACGACAAAGACAATTGGTTCCGCCGTGGCCGGTATTACGGCTGCGACGATGACCCTATGCGCTTTGCTTTCTTTAGTAAGGCAGCCCTAGAGTTTTTACAGCAAAGCAATAAGCGACCTGATATCATCCACTGCCATGACTGGCAAACAGGTCTAGTGCCGGTGATGCTTTTCGAAATCTATAAGTATCATGGCATGGAGCACCAGCGGGTGTGTTATACCATCCATAACTTTAAGCACCAGGGCAATGCTGGTACCGAGGTGCTATGGGCGACGGGTCTAAATCGCGAACCCTACTACTTCAATCATGAGCGGCTACAGGATAATTTTAACCCCTTCGCCCTCAACTACATGAAGGGTGGGATTACTTACTCCAATGCTGTTACCACCGTTTCACCCCACCATGCCTGGGAAGCACACCATGGAGACTTTGGCTATGGTTTAGGCCAAACGCTTCATATCAACCAGCATAAGTTTAAGGGCGTCCTCAACGGCATCGACTATAACCTATGGAATCCTAAGTTTGATACTTACATTCCCGAGCCCTACACCCCCGATACGCTAGACCATAAGCTTTACAACAAGAAAGCGCTACGCGAACGGCTGATGCTAAGCCATGATGACAAACCACTCGTCGCTTTTATTGGTCGCCTGGACGAGCAAAAGGGTGTACATCTGGTGCACCACGCCATGTACCGAGCCCTCGACCGGGGTGCTCAGTTTGTACTGCTGGGCTCAGCCACTAATGCCAGTATTAATGACCATTTCCATTACGAAAAAGCTCACCAAAATGATAATCCTAACTGCCATTTGGAGCTGGGATTCAACGAGGAACTATCACACCTGATCTATGCTGGTGCGGACATGATTGTGGTGCCGAGTAATTTTGAGCCCTGTGGTTTGACTCAGTTGATTAGCTTTAAATATGGCACTGTTCCGGTGGTCCGCGGTGTCGGTGGCCTCGTGGATACTGTCTTTGACATTGACTATGACGAAAGTAAACCGCCTGAAAAACGCAATGGTTTTGTGTTCTACCAGTCAGATAACTATGCTCTAGAGTCAGCATTAGATCGGGCGTTAGATCTTTGGTACACCGACCGCAAAGGTTTCCAAACGCTACAACGCCAGGGCATGGCCCATGACTATTCATGGCATATCCCTGGCCAACAATACGTTAAAATCTACGATTCAATCCGTCACCGCTAAGCTAACAACAGAAATCGATATCACAAGCAATACAAACCCCTTTGGCCAGGGTGGGCATTTTGAGATAGCACACCTAGTCATCTCAAAAGGGGTTTATTTGCCATGTCCAGTGCTGGCCTAAACAAGTGGACTGTTAGCGGTAACTTAGCTGCTGACGCCGCTGTTAAAACTGTCGACCTCCGCAGTGGTCGTCAAGCTCAGGTAGCTAGTGCCACTATCTATGTGCGCGGGGTGAAAGATAGAAATGAGTCTTTTACCGTGAGATTAAATATTTGGGAAGGCTCTCCCGCCTGGCGCACCCTAGCTTTTTTGAAAAAAGGTTCACTCATTATTTGTACGGGGAGTGTAGAGCCCACACCCTATGTATCAAAGACAGATGGCACGCCCAAAGCAGGACTCACTATGAAGGTTCTCGATATTGACTTAGATGTAGTAAAAGACCCTAATAGGGACAACAATCATAGTGATCAAAGGGCTAACGACAAAACTCCTGTAGCTGTATAAACACCTAGTCTTACGGCGAACCTATGTAGCGTTTTTTGAGGTGACTTAGTAGCTTTTAATGCCTTTGAAAGAAACATTCCAGCGTCTTTAAAGAAAGTTCAAGCGATCTTTGCTCAAGTGTTAGCTGATGGACATCATCTGGGATGAATTAGTGTGTAGACAAACAAATTATATGTAACCCACCCCCTATTCCTACACCCATATACAGAAACGGGCCGAGTTGTCGTCATTGACAATTCGGCCTTTATGCTTCTCATACCCAATCCGAATTTATTAAACCCGATTAAACATGGAGACTCCTGTAGGGGCCACCCCTTGTGGATACCCTTAGATATCGAACGCTATCAATCAGGGTTTCGTATCATACGTCTTGCGAATAAAGACAACGAGTTTCAATTTTGTAAGGTCGAGCAGTGGATGGCTCTGTAGGCTCTTCCAGTAGATTAAGGGATTTTCCTACCGTGAGCCCTAAACTATTCGTCATGGACACATTTTTCGCAGATGATCTTCCATAGGCATCGTAGTATCGAGCTATAAACCTCTCTGGATCTGACTCGCTCGGTTTAAGTGCGGCCAGGATGAGGTGATCGGATTCCAAGCTGAAAAAGCTCTGGCTGGTCGAAACAGGAGTAGAGCGATTTGAGGATGTCATTGCTTTAGGAAGGTAAGTCCTTAGGGGAATATTGAGTGCCCGAGCATGGTGGGGGGTGCAGGCCGATTGCCAGGAACCTGCATGGGGATAAATGGCATAGGTGAAATGATGATGACCGCGATCGCAACCTGGATCAGGCCATAGCGGAGCCTTTAATAAGGTCAGTCTTAACTGACTTGGCTGGGCATCAAACCCATGCTTACAGTCTGTCAAAATGCTCAGGCCAAATGTATCATCACTCAAATCAGCCCAGCGTAAAGCAGGCACTTCCCACTTTGCTTTTTCATGGTCAGTTATCGGTTTTGTAGGCCGCTCAATGGCACCGAAGGGCACCTCATAGGTCGCCTGATCAGCCTCCACAGTGGTCGGAAAATTAACCTTGAGCACCACCTGCGTCTCCTGCCAATCCACCCAGGTCTCCACTTTTAGCAAAGGAGACGCCGCTTCCAAACAATACTCTTGAACAATCGTGGATATATTGAGCTGACGGGTAACACGCAAGCACTGGCGAACAGAATTACGAGAAATCCATTTTATCTCCAACAGCTTTGCAGGGGCAGCGGGATGATCGGCATAGTCTGGCGCAATATTCCATGCGTCCCAATACTGACCACTATCTTCAAAACACTGCAACTGATTTGCCGCTGCCTTAAAAATCTCTCGTCCCGTCGCCACATGAATACAGGAAGCAATGTCTCCAGTATCTGGAGAAACAACAACTTGTAAATACCCATTATCTAAAACAAGTTCATCTGAGTTTTGGTCGTCTCTCTTCTCTGAAGCATCAGACACGAGCGCATATAATCGATAGCCCACTGCTGGCACATCAGCGGCTAAAAAGCTGAGAACCTGACTCTCTTCGTTAGCCTTTTTAGCTAATGGGTTACTTGCTCGATGCACCTCATACTCCACTGGCTGCTTGGTTTCGCAATTAATAATTTGCCACTGGCCTAACGGTAATGTTGCAGTCACAACCTCCGTGCGTGACCAGCCATGGGCATTAAACACAAACAATGGTTGACCTTGCTCTGGTAATGATTGACCGGATAGGGTCTCTAATGCATTGACCAATGCCTCTTGCCCTAAGCTCTCCACCTTAGACCACTCTTGGTTTGCATCTTGAAAGACTTCCGGAATCGATGAGCCTGGCAAAATATCATGGAACTGATTAAACAACAACCCTTTCCAGGCGGCCTCTAAGCTATCTTTAGGGTAAGGGTGTGCAGCTTTTATCTGCGCTATCGTTGACCATAGCTCCGCCTGATATAACAAATCTTCTGCGCGACGATTCTGTTGCTTTTGATCACTGTGGGCTGTGTAGCATCCGCGATGCAACTCCAGATATAGCTCATCATTCCATAGGGGTAAAGCAGGAAGAATTTGACTAGTAAAAAACGTTTGTTCTATGTCTGTACTGGGATAATCAGCGTGGGGTAAAGCATGGGATACAGTCTTTAAGAAGTTGACTGGGGTTGAGAATCTCACCTGGGGGAAAAATGGAGACTCTTGCCAGCGTCTCGCCTTAGCTAACATGTCACGGGTGGGGCCACCGCCGTGATCACCGACACCAGGTAACCAACATGCATGGGGGCTATTGGTTTTCTGTTCCCACTGCGCGGCATACTCTGCCATCTGGACAGGATCAAAATCCGTACCAATAGGAGGTAACGTCCACCCTAAAATTTCACTGCCATCGGGGGCTTGCCAACGAAATAGCTCATGGGGAAACTGGGTGGTGTCATTCCACCGGAGTTTTTGGGTGGCAAATATATTTACACCGCCTAGCTTGAGTAGCTGGGGCAGCTGCGAACAAAAACCAAAAGTATCAGGGAGCCATGCGATTAAACTGCGGGTACCAAACTTTTCTTGGCAATACCGCTGACCGTAGAGGATCTGTCGTGCGATCGCTTCTCCACTGACAATATTCAGCTCAGGTTCAACCCACAGCCCTGCATCAATAGACCATTGCCCTGCAGCCACCTGCTGCTGAATTTGACGAAACAGTTGAGGGCGATTGGTTTCTAACCAAGCAAATAAGGCCGGACTAGAGTGGGTATAGATCAGTTCAGGAAACTCCTGCTGTAGTGTCAAAACCGAGGTAAAGGTGCGCTCTGCCGCTTGCCAGGTATCAGCCACAGGCCACAGCCAAGCTAAATCTAAATGGGCATGGCCAACACAGTGAATTTGCCGCTGTTTCAGCCAATCGCCATAGGGCAACAGACATTGGCGCAAGTGGGCAAGACGCTGATGTAAATCGCCATTGCTGGCTTGCCACTCTTGAGTAATAAGATCCGTCACTGCAGGCAAGTTTTCTGGCGTCAACGTCTGCAAATAGTAATGCAGCACCTGTAATTCATCGGCCACAAAGCCAGGTTCAGGGCTGATGGCGTGATTTAAGGCCTCATAAATTAGATGCGATCGCACCAACGCCCCTGCATCATGCTTCGGACTTGCCAGGCGCAGCACCACCTCAAACGATTGTCCCGGCATCACCGCCTCACTCAAACAAAGACGCGTGAAGAAGTCGAACAAATCCCCCGCCTGGACGAACTCACCATTAATATAAAGCTGTGCATCTTCAGCCCACCAAGCAGTGACTAAACGCAGAGTCAAACCATCTAAGGGATAGCCATTCAGAGTATCAGGCACCGTAAACCGTTGATACAAGAACAGCACTCGTCCCTGAGACCAAGCAATGTGATGACGTTCATTCAACGGCATCACATCCCATTGAGGCCCCTGTTCCATCGCCGCTGTCAGGCTGCCCCCCATATCCTCATACAAACCGTGCCAATGCATTTGCACATCCTGCTGACTGTAGGACCGCAGCTCTTGAATCAGGTTCGTCACAAATGAGATAGGGGCGTTCATACTTCCGCTAAGATCGAACTAAGATTGATCAAGGATCTGAGGATACTTGCCATACAACTATGCCATCGTCGTCTCGCCCCTACAAAAGCAAATTACTCAGATTCGTCCTGCAGCAGTGGCAGCAGGGGTTAGAACGACAAGATCGAGCTTGGCGGCAGCTACAGTCAACCGCCACCTGGGGTGCGCAGGTCGCAGTGTTTCCCATCTATGTCGTCATGCGGGCATTAGAACGAGCAAATTTTGCCCTGGGCAGCAATAATACCCCTGACACTAGCAGCAGCCAACCCACTGTCCCCACCACTCGTGCTCAGGGCAATGTTACTGACCTTGAGCATTCGTTCACTGCAATTTTGACCCACACACAACAACTGCTCTCCTCAGAAGACTCATCCCAGCTAGTAATCGCCCCTTCAGGTAGCCTATTAAGCAAGGCACAATCTCTTCTATCTGGTGTTATTCAACGGATAAGGCAACAACTTCCAGGGAGCCAATTATCTACTAGGGGTTCCGCTGCTCTTACCAACATCCAAAGAAAACAGAGTCACCTCGTAACGTCTGCTAAACCTCAATACAGATCTAAAGGGTTAGCTGTGGCTCAATCTGCAAGAATGCGGCGACAAGCTAGGGCGGATTTGCTTCAAAATGGCACCACTCTGGCATCTTCTATCGAAACTCAAAAGATAGTTCTAGTGAACCCAAGCAATGAGGTCTTCGATATTTTTACCCCTGAACAACAGGCAGACCTAAAACACTACATTGCCTGCGTCATGAACGCCTATCGGGAATCGAGAACCATTGTCCCCCGTAAAACCAAGCAATTATCAGCTAAAACAATTCTGGCCATTGGTGCTGTCTTTATTGCCGCCTTACCGATGGAGTTTCGAAAAGCCTGGGCTCAGGTGGCACCGGGTCCAAAAGCCCTGAGTCTGCCCCCTCTAGAAACAAACAATCCTCAACCTCGCTCTCGTGTTTTTTACCCGTCTTCAGCGACGAAAGGTACTGTTAAAACACGGGCTCAACGCTTATCAAGTGGTGCAACCCATACCTACAGTGCCCGTCGCCTATCCAGCAAAGATCCCCATGCGTTTGAAGCTAACATCAATGACGTTAGCTACTTAGAGCATCCTTTAGAAAGGATGCTGCGCTGGTTAGATCGGGTTCTGACTTGGTGTGAACATCGTTGGCAACAATGGCTTGAGGGTAGAGCTAACATGGGATAACCTAACGCATCCTGCCACCTATCATGCTCAAAATTTGGTATCGCCTGTGCCGCGCTATGCAAACTCATCGCACAGCCTTACTGCTCAATCTGGCAGTTATCGTTCCATTTGCCCTGCTCACAGCCTACATCAAAGTCTCAACCATACTTAACGGATACTCGGCAGGGCGAACGCTCAGGCGATCAACGGGTATTGACTTACTGATTACGTTATTTAGTGAGCCCTATTCCATACCCTATGAAGGAATTCTCACCGAGATTTCCGAAATTGTTTGGTGCTTCCCCATTGCACTCTGTTTCTTTACCGCCCATTTGTTACGTCATCGGCAACTGCGTCGATATTTAAGCTGTTTCGGTATATTTTTATCTCTGTTATTAGCAGATGATGCATTTCGGATAACTCTTATTCTCTATTCTTTATTAGATGTTCCTAAAATTTTGATGTATGGGCTTTACAGTAGCGTTGGAGTAGCGATCTCAATCTGCTTCTGGCGCACTATTTTGACAACACCCTATCGATTACTGCTAATTTCTGGCGCTTTACTAGTCTTTTCGGCAGCGGCGGATTTTTTACCCATTCGTGGCATTGGCACGCCTATCATGCTAGAAGACGGAACCAAGTTGCTTGGCCTCGTTAATCTAAGCATCTACGTTTGGCAATCAGCAAAATTAGCCCTTACCAAATTTCCTATGGCCAATCCGCCATCAAACACTAGCGATCGCACAGGTCAACTATTTCAGAACTTTTGATAGGCATCAACAGAATGCCCTCAAACATGCACTACTAAATCTTTTGAGCAACTTGCCATTGACGGTAGAAACCCTGAATTTCAGCTTCACTATAAATTTTTTCGACTTGAGGAGATCGATACAGCCTATCCAGATATTCTGGGGGAAAGTTGATGTGCTGCTTAAACTGCTTATAGATTTTGCCTTGCTCCTTTCTTTTACCTGCAACATTGGCCTTCATAAGGCTTACATTTTTAACATTCAGAAATTGACTAAAAGCTTCTTCAACACAGTGATCAAGATGC
The DNA here is from genome assembly GCF_043421015.1 of Leptothoe sp. EHU-05/26/07-4. NCBI lineage: Bacteria > Bacillati > Cyanobacteriota > Cyanophyceae > Nodosilineales > Cymatolegaceae > Leptothoe > Leptothoe sp. EHU-05/26/07-4. The sequence continues at coordinate 41,159 of NZ_JAXSQV010000006.1, read as the reverse complement.
TCTACTTTCAGAATCAGCAAATCAACATGATCATATGAATAGATCTTAAATCCGTCAGTTTTAGAAAAGTCATTTAAGGGATTATCAATAGAAAAAACTGGGCTAAGCTCTTCATCGAACCAAGTAAATGGGTGTTTTTCATCAAGATAACGATGAAAATATTTTTGGATCAAAGCCTCAACATTAAAATCATTTAGCAGAGCATTAAATTCAGAATTATAACGATTTTCCTGAAAAAACTTTGATATATTGCGAGCAACAGGATCTCTGACTAACGTTATGATTTTCCATTTTGATTTTGAATCATTAAAACCTCGATCTAAACATCGTCTCAGGTATTGACTATGAATAATATGTTCATCAACTCTATGAGTAATTAAAAACCGTTTTTTATACGCCTGCTTCACCTCATGGATAGAAGCAGGCTGTAAAGTATGCAAATGGTAGATGGAAGCATCAAGATTTCGATTTTTTAGTGTCTTATGTAAGCTAGTTGAAGCTACTTTACCCATCTGGTAAATCAAGATTTTATTGGCCTTCGTATCAGCCTTTGCAACCTTAAATTGTTCATAGAAATTTGAAAGATGAAAGTTTTTCTTAATTAACCATTGGATTAGTTTGCCTTTAACGCTTAAAGCCATTTATAGTTTTCAAATAAAAAAGTCAACAATATCAGTTACTTAGAACGTCCTCTAACAAGGATTTTGCACTGGCTTGTTCAAGCGCTTACTTGGCTTGAAAGAGCCTGGCAGCAATGGATTGAACAAATAGCTAATATGGGATAACACGTATAGCCTTTACAGGATCAGGTAATTACAGTCGAGGCATATCTGTTTGTGAAGTTTGAGTGAAGTCCGTAAAGCAAGACGTCATAATTTATGGTGCCATAGATAAGCTTAGCTTGACGAGAATATGCTTGAAAGCAGGAATAAATTCTAAGAATTTATGTTGATATGGTGACAATCCAACAGGCACTCTTTTATCAAGGCTTGTGAGGTGATAGTACGCAATATCACCCACACTCTCAGAACAAAATTTATGAAGCTTACTTGAAGTCTCAGTATTAATGCTTTCAGGGATTGTGGAATCAGTAGTAACCTTATTGACCAGGAGTAAGCGTTTATACACAACGTATACACAAAAAGAAGTTCAAAACGGTGTGGCTTTTTATACTGTTTGGACGTGTGGAATGTCCAACTCACTTCATAAATCGCTCACAATTTATCATGATTGGCGATTGGCTTACTAACGTTTGCCCATTACTGCAATGGATGCACAAGAGAAGTACGCACCATTCTGTAGCCCATTAAAGATAAGTATTTAAAACATCTATCTACTCATAATTATGCCGAAGCCCACTGTCACAAAGGATAATGTTCACGAGTCAACCGCATCTAATTCCGGTAATGAAATTGGTCAATTGGTTGTAGCCGCAACTTTTACCGCCGACCCTCTCAAGGAAATTCTTGATTTTTGGTTTGCTCAGCTGGGTTTGGCTATGGAAGTTAACCTAACTGATTACAATCAGGTATTTCAGCAACTGCTCAACCCTGCAAGTTTAATGGCCCAAAACACTCAGGGTCTTAACTTATTGCTGGTACGCATTGAAGATTGGATTAAATTTCAGACCTCTGAGGAGCAACCGGAAGAAAGTCTGAACGCTCTTTATAGGGATATTTTAAAGAGAAATAGCCAGGATTTAATTAACGCTATCCTTGAGTCAGTTCAACGTTCTTCAACACCCCATATAGTTGTTTTTTGTCCACCTAATCCAGATACATCAACTGAGACAATAGCCCTTTATAACCAGATTGAGCAAACGATTGTCGAAGAACTTAGCCCGATTAATAATCTATACCTGATACCGTCTGGGACAATTTTCTCACGATATCCAGTTAACGACTTTTATGACGCTAGTCGCGATCGCATCGGCCATATTCCCTTCACTCCTGAAGCGTTTGCCGCACTCGGAACAATAATTGCACGGACAGTTCATGCCCTGAAGCGCCCCCCCTATAAAGTCATTGCTTTGGATTGCGATCGCACCCTCTGGCGCGGCATATGTGGAGAAGATGGTCCCCTGGGCATCGCAGTCGATGAACCGTTCCGGGCACTACAGTCCTTTATGGTGCGCTGTAATGAAGCTGGCTTCCTGTTGTGTCTATGCAGTAAAAACGTTGAAGAAGATGTTTGGCAGGTATTTGATCAGCGGGACGATATGCTCTTGGGTCGTGAACACCTGGTAGGTTGGCGCATTAACTGGCAGCCCAAATCAGAGAATTTGCGTTCTCTAGCCACAGAACTCAACCTGGGGCTAGACAGTTTTATCTTCATTGATGATAACCCAGTAGAATGTTCGGAAGTACGGGCGCACTGCCCCGAGGTACTTACGCTACAGCTACCTGAAGAGCCCGACCAATTTTCTCAATTTCTCAACCATATTTGGCCCTTAGATACCCTCAAGGTTACTGAAGCAGACAAAAATCGTACTCAACTCTACCAACAAAACGCAGCTCGTAAGCAATTCGAACAACATTCCATAGACTTTAAGACCTTTATTGACGGGCTACAGCTGGATATCAATATCGCCGCTCCTACGCCAGAACAGTTTTCTCGTGTCTCTCAGCTAACTCAACGCACGAATCAGTTTAACGCTACAACGTGTCGATATAGCGAATCAGAGATACAGAGACTGTGTCAGACCGATAGCGGATATGGCTGCCGCGCTGTGACTGTTAAAGATAGGTTTGGGGACTATGGTCTCGTCGGGGTCATGATCTTCCAAAGACAGGCACACACATTAAATGTCGATAGCTTTTTACTCAGCTGCCGTGTCTTAGGTCGTGGAGTAGAACACCAAATGTTGAAGCATCTGGGTGAGGTTGCGGCCAATGACGGCCTGAATACAGTTACTCTAAACTATCGGCCCACATCTAAAAATTTACCAATTGCAGAATTCTTCACATCTGTTGGCCATTCCTACCAACAAGATACCCATGAAGGCTGCCAGTACGAACTCCCCCTAGAAGTTAGTCAAAATCTAAGCTTCAACTCCAGTGCATCCACTCAACCATCAAAGGCAAAGGAAAACGTGCCTAGGGCAGAGCAAAACAATCCTATGGTTGCACAACAACAAAGCAAATCAGAACAATGGGCTCACATTGTTCATCATCTATGGCAGCCTATACAAGTACTTAATAACCTTACCGAGCAGCACCAGAGAAAACGCGCCCATGACGATAACTGGAGTGAGCCCAAAACAACCATAGAGAAAAAACTCAGTGAGATATGGAGTAAGGTTTTACGGATTGATAGAGTGAGTCTCAACGATAATCTATTTGACTTAGGTTGCACATCTTTACTCGCGGTAAATGCGTTTACCGATATCGAGACAATCTTGGGCAAGCGTTTACCGATATCAACACTTCTGGATGCACCCACCATAGCAACCTTAGCGAGCAAGATTAATCAGCATCAAGATCAGACATGGCATCCTTTAGTCACTGGACAAGTTGGTGGTAGTAAGCTTCCTCTCTACATCGTACATGGTGGCTATGGTGACATTCTAAGCACGGTAAAAATTGTTGCCCACCTAGATAATGAACAGCCAGTCTATATTCTACGAGGGATTGGACTAGATGGCCAACAACAACCATTACCGTCAATTGAAGCCATGGCCGGCGCTTACATTCAGGCAATTAAAGAGAAGCAGCCTCAAGGACCTTATCAATTAGTAGGGCAGTGTTCTGGTGGTATTATTGCCTTTGAAATGGCACAGCAGCTCACCAACCAAGGTGATATTGTTGAATTTTTAGGTTTGTTAGACACGCCACATCCTCAACTGGAAAATCACTTTACTAACCGGCTACGATACTATTTTCATCGTCCCACCTACCGTCACCACCAATGGGATCGCAGTTATTACTTGTTTACAGGAATTTACTACCTACGTCATCTGAAAGTATCATTTAACTATCATCTAGACGAATTACGTAAACACACCTTGGTAGAGCAACTGCGGTATGTTGGCAGAAAGCTGAGTCAAATAAGCTCTAAACTAATAAATATCAAGGGTTTGACAACAGCTACCCAAAATATGGAGCAGCAAAATAAATGTGAGATAGCTACCGACCAACTAGCACCAGTTATAACTAATACTCAAAACAATACACATCATTCATTAGCTAAGCAGAGACGGATCAAGGACCAGTTCTTCGAGGTTTTTCTGCGAGCTCAGAAGGACTATGTTCCAAAGACCTACACTGGCAATATCAACTTCTTCTTAGCTCTACAGCAAAGCTTTGTACCTAAGCATCCTCCTTCATCATTAGCGTCCTTAAAGGCTAATCTAGGTCCCGTTCAAGATCGCAAAAAGCTATTATTTGGATGGGATACTTTAGTATCAAAAGGAAAGTTCTATATCTGGGATGTTGACTGCCCACATCCAGCAATGTTTGAAGATCCTTACATTCAACAACTGGGTAAGACAATACAAATAGCTCTTGATACTTCAAAAACCAGTCCAGAAATCAACAATGATAGTAAGCCAAAAGATATGGATATGATATCCACGGTCATATCCTAAGAACTGTTCCGGGCAGGCTGTTGCTAAACATTTTATTGATCTATCCCAGCATGAATCAAGTATTGTTTTTTGCCTGCCTCATGGCCTACTCGCCAACCAAAACTAAAAAACCATACAGCCAGATCAGCTTTACTACGAATTTGTAGCAGTCCCTTAATCAGTAAACGCCACGCCATCACACTTTTCGATAAAGGTCGAGGTGACATCCCAATTGCTTTATATCTCTCATAAAGAAAGACTTGACAGTGCGCATAGGAGTACGCTTGTTTATAGATTCCTACTAGCGAATGGCGTAGGCGATAGTGAACAATAGCCTCAGGGATATACTTAATACCCGATCCTTGCAGCTGAGCCTGTCGACAATATTCAAAATCTTCACAGGTAAACAACGTTTCGTCAAACCCTCCAATTTTCTCGTGAACCTCTCGCTTAACCCCCAAATTACAGCTCGCCGTATAAGGATAATCAGGAGATAATTTACTGTGCAACAAACCATCGGCTAACATTTCACGCTCCTGCCCCCCCAAACGAGACTTAATGACCCAAGATGGGTTGAGCTTTTTAAGTTCGCAACCACCCCCCACCAAATCGTACTTTGCCAGTGCCGTTCCCATCGCAGCAACCCAACCAGAAGCCACTTCATCATCAGCATCACAAAAGGCTATGCTCTCACTTGCCGCAGCGCTCACGCCTTGATTACGAGCATAGGCTGCTCCTTTACGTTCATAAGCCTCAATAATCCTCAGATGTGGGAGCCTCTCCATATAATCTCTTGCAATTTCTAGGGTGCGATCAGTCGATCCATTATCTACAATGATCGTCTCCCACAATTTGTCCCATTGCTGCTGAACCAAAGCATCCAATTGTGCGCCCAGCGTATCCGAGACATTAAAACACGGAATCACTACACTCAATTTCATACTACACACTCTCAAAAATTTATCTTGAGCCACCTCAAATCTAGCAGTCTTACACTAACTTGGATGCATCATGTTGCCAGAGGTGATAAAAGTTATCGATTTCAGCTTTACTACATTTTTTTGACTTGGGGAAATCGTCAGATTTGGTGCAGGTGTTCAGAGAGAAATTTCACAGCTTGCTTGAATTTCTCATAGAGCATTCCTTGTTTCTCTCTTATACAAAATCTTGACTGATAGCGCCCGGTATCGAAGGGCATGGCTTCGACGGTGAGCTCAGCCGAACCGCACAAGGGAGTGCCCCTACAGGATTATCCATTTTTAATCGGGTTTAGTGAATTCGGATTTGGTATTATTAGTAATCCACAACTTTTATATCTTTAGCGCCTAGAAAGTCACGCAGTATAGCTTCAGAAAATATACCAAGCTTTCCTCACTTTAAAACCAAGCATGCGACATGATCAGATAAGTGAATAATGTCGTCTAAAATATTGACTATGAATAATATGCTCGTCAATTCTACGAGAGTTAAAAATCACTTTTTATAAATCTTTATTCCTCTATCGATCGCTAACAGCGATAAAATGTCTGCGAACAACTATTTATCACCAATAAGGTCAGCTTTAACGCTATTCAATACCTGGGCAATGGATTGATGATAATTCTTTACAGAGAAGGTTTGCAGAACCTTTTTTCTTGTCTTATTCCAATCAACTTGATAGGCTGTTTGCTTGTAAATTTGAGTGATCGTGTCAGCCATTCCCTCCGGTGAAGCTTCGCAGGCCCAAAAATCTACATTAGGATCAAAAAACTCTTTAAGAGCAGGAGTAGACATCGTCAAGGTTGGAATACAAAGTGTCAAAGATTCAATCAACTTATTAGGGACAGCTGCCCGTGCTTTCTCAGTGTCGCCAAAAATTCCAAGGGCTAAATCACAGTTTTCCACAAGGTAACGTGGCAATGAATCATCCGTGAATTTCAAGTCTTGGCGTAAGGTGACTACTTGTTTTAATCCCAGTTCCTCAATCTGTGTTTCGTAAGTATTGAGCAGATATTCTCGACCTTTAGGCGGAATACCAAATAGTTGACACGAAAATTTGACCTGGTTATTTTGCAGTTTATGGAGTGCTTCTAAAATAGTTGGAATTCCATGACTGGGAATTAACGTCCCCCACCAACAAATCCGTAAACAATTATCCTGAATAGTATTGTGTTGATATTCTGTTAGCTTAGATTCACAAAATAGTGGCGCGATCGCAATTTTATCTTCTACCAATTTAATATCAAAAATCTTTTCCCAATAGCTCAACTCATACCGTGACAGATGAATGATACGGTCAGCTGCTGAGAGAGCCAGCCGATCATTCGCAAATAGTAACTTAGCTGACTTGCTATCAGCAGCAACGTCTTGCTTTTCACGTACCCGCGTGTCATAGGCTGAGATGTACATCTCAACAACCAGCTTAGTTTTAAACAAACGGCTAGCCCATATAACTGGAGTAATTAGATTACTATTTAGGGGCAGTAAATAAATAACATCCGCTAACGCTGCTTGAACAAATAAGTCAACCAAGTAGTAACTAGATAAAAGTATACGTAGAGCTTTTGTGAGCAGATCTTTTTTCTCACCCAGCTCATAGAAAAACTCAGGCGATATGAATGAAATTCGATAGCCCGAATCTAACAGATATTTAAACAGATTTTGAGAACGATAGGCCCCAAAAACATTGCCATACAGTAAAATTTTGAGCCGTTTTTTAACTATCGCCATAGAGAACCCTATATAACTTTTATTAGATCAATAACTAGTTGGCATTAGGTGTCACATAACTGCTTTTCAGCTGCTCTAAAAGAATGCGTGGCGACTGGGCCGGAAAAACTCCCAACAGCAGTATTTTCAGACTGGCAGAAAACAACGTTTTAGGTTGCCTAAATAGTGATTTATCATGCATTAGGCAATTCCAGAGAAACTTACTGGCCAATAGAACCTTTTTTCGATCCCCATCAAAACTATTTTCTGGAGCATCCAAAACTTTAAACAATAAATAGCGATAGAAGTTAGCAATACACTTAGGCCTCAAATATTGCAAATCTTCTGGAACCTGCTCAAACACCTGCTCAATAATCCGTAACCGGGTTTGTTCATGCCGGGTTAGATTAAACGACTTAGAACTAGCAGAAATTCGATAAAGCACCTGAACTTCAGGAACCAAAACAAACTCATAGTCTTTCGCAAGACGGACCCACATCTCCCAATCCTCATTAGTCAATAGGGCTGTGTTAAAACCGCCAGCATCTTGAAATACCTGCTTCCGTACTAGAGGCGTAGAGCCAGACTCCAAAAAATTCCCAAGCAGCAGTTTCTGATAGACATTGCCGGTATATTTTGGGTGTCTGCCGTTACGCAAGAATGTCCCCGCTTCATCGATACAATCAACCCAGCTGTAGGCGACAACTGCTTGCGGAGATTGCTGTAATGCTGTCACCTGAGACATGAGCTTATCTGTAGTCCAGAGATCGTCTGCATCCAAAAAAGCAATAAAATCTCCAGAAGCATGACTTACTCCACGGTTTCGACTAAAGGAAACACCAGAATTTTCATAGGAGAAGACTTTAATGCGTTGATCATTAATTGCAGCAATTTTATCTAACGTAGAATCTTGAGAACCATCATTGACAACAATAACTTCAAAGTCGACAAACGTTTGCTTTAAAACTGACTGTAACGTCTCAGCAATCGTCCTTTCACTATTAAAAACAGGAACAATAACAGAAATCAAAGGCATCAGAATACCTCAATAGTCTTATGCGGACGGATTCGCGAGCTTTTTTCTTAACAAATAAAATGGGCTCAAAAAACCTCCAATAAAGAACACGAGTTCACACATGAGGACGACATCATCTCGAATTTGAAACCGATATTGCACTAAATGCCTGACTATGCGTTTTAGATTACCAAGAAATATACGACTGACAATAACAGGGACCTGCCATACGCTGACATTGATTAATCGCAATTCGCAAATACAACTACCTACGGTATGAGAGAGCGAGAGTAATGCTTCTTTCTCTAGACGTTTTTGAGGAATATGATGATAAATATGCATATCGGGGTTATACCAAATTTCCCACCCCTGACGATGCATGCATATTGAAATCTCAAAATCATTTCCACCCCGGGTAGTGCGTTGTAACTGAGCCGGAACAGCCTCAAGCCACGCCTGTTTGCGAATAACTAACCCTGCACCTGGTGGCAAAATCAACACATCAGGCTGATAGAGATGGGGATTAGGCCCTCGCTCTTTAATGGCTAAGAATGATTTGATTCGTTCAAAATTCTCGGGTGGAGGCACCTCAAAATCACCGTGAATTTGGCCACCATAAGCGCCTGCCTGAGGATGTTGCTCTCCAAAATGATAAGCCGCTGTAACCCAATTTTGATCCGGAGCAGTGTCATCATCCAAAAAGCCAACCCACTTACCATTAGCTGCCTCTACTCCACATTGACGGGCATAGGCTAATCCTTGTCTAGGTTCAGTTACATAGCGCAAAGACACAGTCGCTAGCCAATTTGGTTGATAGCCTTCAACGACCGCAGCAGTCTCATCAGTACTGTTGTTATCCACAATAACGACTTCCCAGGTAAAGGCGTCAGAGATGACCTGAGAACGCAACGCATCTAACACCCTTGGCAATCGTTGCGCGCCGTTATATGCAGGAATAACAACCGTAAAATCAACCATAGTTCAGCATCGCACCTCTTAAGTCAATGGAGTTGGCTTAGATAAATAATATCCTTGCAGATATTGAATGCCTACAGATTGGAGCTGCTCCATCATCGCTTTGGTCTCCACACCTTTAGCAACTAATTGAATATTACGTTGCTGACTAAAGTGCACCCAATCGCCTAATTTTGGGCTAATAGAGACAACTATACTGGAGCTGAGCTTCAAACAGTTTACCGGCAACTGCATAAGATCAGAGGAGATCTCCAAGTCATCAAGAATCTCATCTATGGTCACATGTAAGCCCAATGCCTTTATACGATGAACCAATGTTGTCGCTGCTGCAAGGTGCTTCATACACACCGAAGCCGGAATCTCAAAGTATAAACTCCCAGATTTGAGTTGATAACGCTCAAGCTGTTCTTCTAAAAAATGAGAAAAACTGGGATCGCAAACACTAGCCGCTGACAAATTGATTGAGTAAGGTGCCTCCATAGCTTTAACGGCTAATCGTTTACAAACCTGCTGAATGACACGACGGTCTAAGGTTCGCATCAGACCATAACGCTCGGCAGTGGGCAAAAAGCTAGCAGGAAATACCAATTTCTCTTCAGAAGAATGATAACGCAAGCGCATTAAGATTTCATGCTGGCAAGGAGTCGCTAGATTGTTGTCCAACGTTGTTGCTGTGTCGAGAGAAATAACCGCCTGTTGATGTAGAACAAGTTGGCGTTCCTCAAATGCATCTGTTAAACGTTGCAGCCACTGCTGACGTTCAGGTAGTTGGGTCTTATCTACTCGATTTTGCCAAAAATCTCGGGATGCTTTTCTTAGTAAAAAGCTAGGACTAACCACAGTACTGGTCAGCAATGCTCGCTCACAAGCAGTCACTGTAGTCAGATTATGCTGACGCGGCCCATTCTTTAGGTAATGGAGAGCCAGTTTGCGCAAATCATTGGCTATGTACGCAGGTATTTTGAAAAGGCGTTGCCAATCTTTAGTGCCTAACCAACGAATATAAAATCGACTTAAACCAACACAGCGAAACAGTGAAACCAGATACTCTTGTTGAAGACGCTTACCAGGAATCTGATGATTCACTACCATGTTGGAGTTATACCAGATCTCCCAGCCTGCCCTCTGAATATGAAGCATGGCTTCTAAGTCTTCACTGGCAAGGCCAGCATTTTTACCTTTATGATTCAGAAATAGGCGCTCTGGGACTGCATCGAGCCATGCTGTCCTGCGAACAGCTAACCCAGCAGCTGGCGGCAAAATCTTAGACTTTGGATCATATAGATGGGGTTGATTACCCCGTTCAACAATGGCTAAAAAACACGCAATATGCTCAAAACCATCTGGCAAAGGACCTTGAAAATCACCATGAATTTGACTGCCAAAGGCCCCTGCTTGGGGATGAGCCTCAGCAAACTGTTGAACATTGCTCAACCAATCATGGGCTGGAATATTGTCATCATCTAGAAAGGCAACAATATGTCCATGGGCTTCGATTACGGCTCTTTGTCTAGCAAATGCTGCTCCCTGCTCCGCAACAAAACAGTATCGTAATGGATGCTCCTGAGGCCAGGTACTCTGGTAATCTGCCACTACATCGACGGTGCGATCGCAACTATTATTGTCACAGACAATGACTTCCCAATGCAGATCGGATACCCCTGCCTGCTGTTGAAGGCGCTCCAGCACCTGAGGAATACGCTCAGCACCGTTATAGGTAGGAATAGCAACGGTAATATCCAAACAAGGTTGCCGAGATTCAACCGAGGACTCAGTCGCCTTATTCGGTTGAGAATCAACGGTCATCATGACTAGAGGCCGAAGGTCTTATGTAACAACATTTAGTAAAAGCTGCGTTGCCTTTACCCAAAATTTCAGACATCAGATAACTACCAATTAGCTGCCATGGAGCAACCCAAAAAAGTGGACAGTAATTATCGAGCAAAGTCGATAAACGCGCAGACGCTCTATGGTGATGGTGGTTTGAAATATGTAGATTGAGAAATATCAAGTTTGATAGTCCCTAGATTCATTACAACACATGGGTCAGCCCAAGGAAAGTCACCTACAAGGACAGTCATTGACAGCAACTTCAAATGACTGTCGGGGGATAGCCAGCCCCACTTAATCACAAAGAGTAACGTGCAAAGTCATCTTCATGGTTTTTACAGACTCCATTAGATCTATTTCTAAAACGGACCCAGCCATTCATACTGAGTCCATCCACCTTAAAACTTTTCACCACTTAGGATAAATATTGGCACAATCGGCTTTAATACCTGATTCGAGCCACGGGTTTCTAAGCGGCTACCCCCGGTTTGAACGACTTCTATATTTCTGACCTGTAAATCTGCAAAGCTCTCAGAAATTGCATAGAGCGATTGAAAATTTCCTGCGGTCACGACGAGCCGACCATGGGACGCAAGTTTATGCCAGGCGTCAGTTAAGAGAGGTTTTAGGTCTCGTCCACCTTCTACCAAGATTGAGTCAGGCGTATGGGGCAGGCTGTCGAAGCAGTCGGGAGCATTACCAACGACAACATCGACATTAGATATCTCAAACCGCTGACAGTTATTTTTGATCAGGGTTGCTACGTCCTCATCTCGCTCCACCGCCACAATTGAGCCCTGGGGACAGAGCAACGCTGCTTCTACCGTAATGGTCCCAGTGCCTGCCCCAATATCCCAAAGCACAGCCTTAGGTCCTAATCGGAGAGCACTAAGAATGGCCAATCGCACCTCACGTTGGCTCATGGGAATACCAGGTAGCTGCTCAAAAAAACGATCGGGAATACCGGGGGTAGCGTAGGGCCAGAGGGGCTCCATGGAAATCTGCCTTAAAACGCTGGAATAGCCTGAGGATAGCGCTGTTCTGAAAGTCTGACTAGGGTCTGATTACAGAGGAGCCATGATCGACCTGCAAAACCCTAACGGTTCGTAGAGAGGAATCTGCCAGACCACTCAGATGGGCACCTGCTGCTTGAGCTGTCTGTAGAGTCATCAGCACAGTCTCTGTAATTAACTCTCCTGGCATGAGGCTAGGGATACCAGGCGGGTAGATAGAGACCGTATCGGCACTTAAGCGACCAATCACATTATCTATTTTGCAAACTTCTGTGGCAGCAAAAAAAGCCTCACGGGGAGAGAGCCCCGTCAATGGCATTTCCACATAGGGTCGAGCTTTTTTGACTGCACCTGTGGCAGGCAGTTGCAATAACCCTTGAACCAATCGCTCAATATCTTGGATCGAATTGCCAAGGCTAATGATGAAGGTTAGCTGGTGCAATGTCGGCAATTCAGCCGTCACACCCCGTTCATGTAACCACATGTCGGCGGCAAATCCAGTCGTATCCATAGCAGAAACATCTACTGTCAGACGCGTTAGGTCTTGTTGAAAGCTGCCGTCAGACACATTCAAAACCGGTAGCGGACTATGACTCAACTGCTCACGTGCCGTTCTAGCCAGGGCAAGGGTTCGTTCCATCAGTGACCGACCATGGGTTGCCATCTGATGACGGGCGGCATCTAAAGAACCGAGCAGTAGATAGCTAGGGCTACTGGATTGGGTGATGCGTAGTGCTTGATTCAAACGGTTGCGATCGCATCGTGTTCCTTGCACATGCAGCAATGCAGCCTGGGTAAATGCAGCCAAAACCTTGTGGGCTGAGTGAATAACTATATCCGCCCCTCCACTGAGGGCAGATGGCGGCAAATTAGCATGAAACACAAAATGAGGACCATGGGCCGCATCCACAATCAAAGGAATGTCATAGCTATGGACAACGGCTGCGATGGCAGCGATATTGCTGCACACGCCTTCATAGGTGGGTGATACCACCAACACGGCCTTGACATCGGGATGATGATTTAGGGTGGCTGCGATCGCATCCGCCGTAACCCCCAAAGCCATTTGCCAACCGGGTTCGTAGGTTGGAGACACCCAAACGGGCATGGCTCCCGATAAAATCAGCCCAGAGAGTACTGACTGATGAGCATTACGCGGCACAATGACTTTGTCACCCGGCCCACAGGTGGCTAGCAGGGCTGCTTCAATACCGCAGGTGGAACCATTGACCAAAAACCAAGTTCTCTCTGCACCAAAAGCTAGAGCCGCCAACCGCTGAGCCTCTAAAATGACAGACTCAGGGGAAAACAAGTCATCGAGTTCAGGCAGTTCAGGCATATCTACGCAGAAGACATCACCACCAAAAACCTGCTGGTGCAACGAAGATATTCCGTGCCCACCTTTATGCCCAGGGGCATAAAAAGCAGCACCTTGTCGTCGTGCACAATCCTGCAAAGCAGTAACAAGTGGTGCACTGGCTTGGGACAGCATGGCAATTTTATCTGTGAATAAAATCAATCATCAAAAAAGCACCAGGGTTAGTGAGAACCCAAGTGCCTACTTTGACCAAATACCAAGAAGACTAACGCAATCAATCACTCAACAACAGGGCTAACTAAGCCCTTAGAGCGATCAACACATGACCAGCCTATCGTCGTATCTTTTTAGCCATGTTGCGGAACATATCCATGCTGGTGTCAGGTGCTGGACGAACATCTTGCTCTTGAGATGCAGCAGGGGCAGCTGGCGTAGATGCAGCAGACTCAGAATCACTAGTTGTAGGCACGTCAGCAGAAGCCGCTGCGGCAGGAGCAGGAGCTACAGGAGTACTAAAAGCAGAAGCACCAAAGCTAGCAGTTGCAGGCTTAACCGCTTCTCCTACCGCCTTGCTAGTGCTAGAGGAAATGCTCTTAACACTCTCCAGCTCTTCTTGACCTTTTTTCTTAGCGAATGTGCGACGGACTACGACCTCTTTCCGCATGAAGTCGATGTCACCAAAGGTTTTAGCTTCATCTTCGGTCAAAAAATAAGCCTCTTTTGGTTGAGGACCTTGATTTTTTTTGCCGCCCAAGAAATCAAATAATCCCATAATTCTTTTGTGTAACGAATGGTAGCCATTAGGTTGTTTTATATTAACTTTTACTAGCCGTTCTCAGAAACGTTATTTCTTTAAGTTTCGTAAAGACGTCGCTGAAGCTTTTTTCTTGATTATGCTGAAAGCCTCATGAATAAAAGAAATCCGGCTGCCAACGCAGACAGCCGGACAATATTTTCCAGAACCAATAACCGCTCGTTTATGAGCCAAAATTTATTTTGTTAAGCCAGTAGACTAGATGCATTGGTCAAAACATCTTCTACTGCTGACAAAGCAATTGCGCCTGAAAGTTGGCCAAGGGATGTATCAAGATTGATAGATGCGATTCCATCCTGTAAGGTCAATGCCCCAGTGGTGGAGTCGATTATACTACTGGCCTGTAGGATGAGGTCATCAAAGGCAGCCGCCACTTCAAATTCCCCAAAGTCGCTGACAATATTGCCAGCAATTTCACCTGCATCAATCGTCAACTCACCCCTTAGATCTTCAGTCAAGGCACTTGCTAGTTGGCTAGCCAGAGGCCCCACCTCAAAGGTTGTTGAGAAATCACCAATCGGCAGACCATCAACACCCGCTGTAAATGCCCCTGAGCCCTCCGATAGAGACAGTTCTCCAGAGAAAGCTTCAAGCGGTAAAGCCAGAAGCGTACTAGGAATGGGTATACGCACAACACCCGCACTCCAATCTAGCTCAGCATCAACCCCTGCAAGCATGTCACCGGGTAGCTCAAACTGAGCATCCTCAGGAAATTCGATGCTGGTATCTAGAGCTCCAAACGGCGTTGTTAAATCAAGGTCGAGATCTCCCCCTGCAAAATCGATCGTGCCGACAAAGTCGCCAAGGGCTGTATCGATATCAACATTGAGAACGCCGTTGGCAAAGGGTAACGTCACCTCTGCGCTGGTAAACAGACTAGTTAGGCTGTCCGTCAAGGCCTCAGTGATGTCCAGACTCAAGGTATAGTCATTGCCATCAATGGTGACATCCCCTGTGAATTGACCGTCACTCAAACTGGCACTACCTGTAATCCCTGCTAGAAAATCGCTGGCATCTTCAAGCAGATCATCAAAGGCGTCATCAGAGAACTCGATGGTGAACGAACGCAGTATCCCGTCCTGGGTTAATTCTCCTGACAAGTTAGGACCATCAATTGTGATGGTGCCTGTACTATCAATCAGGTCTTCTACAAAATCCACCCCTTGCTCTAGAAACGGAGTAATTGATAGTTGACTGAGATCAGGAGCGATCTCGTTAATGAGGTCGCTGACATCAGTCAACAGCCCTAACAGTTCATCGTCTGATAGTGATGGCAGCATCACTTCAAAAAAGTCCACAACATCACTCAGAACATCGGCAATCGTCGCATCTTCGGGCAGTTCTGCGATGAAGTTAACAATATCCTCAACGACATCGCTGACATCGACAGTTTCAATATCAACTCCAAGATTCGTTAGAGTCTCCACCACCAGTGAAGTCGTTGAATCAACGACTTGATCAATATCTGCGATCGCATCATTCACAGAATCTGTAATATCTGCGATCAAGCTATCAAAATCGATATTTGGTAGTAATGCTACAAAAGCGCCTAAAGGATCGGCGCTTGAATCGTTGACGGTAGCTAAAGGCTGATTAAAAAGTGATAAAACGTTAGCGTCCACAGATGCTTCCCTATCCTGGTAAACAACTCAAATAGACACACGCCAAATAGGCGCGTTAAAGCGATTTTTCATTCAACGTTGCCCCCTTACAGTCTAGGGTAGACCTCGAAATTCAACAGCAATTCAAGCGACCCTAATCTAATGGAATGTCAGGTCTAGATTGAAGCCTATGGCTACCATTGTCTGATACGAGATCCCAACTGGTTTTCATCAATGACCAGTGTGGGTACAGATATTGAAGGTGCGCACAAAACACCATACTTAAGCAGCTATTGCCATTGCTGATTGAAGCGAAACACCGAGCTAGCAAGATTGATCTGCATCAACATTTTTCAGCTTCAATCTTCCAAAAGATCAGCAATAATCAATTACCTATTTCGAGTGAAGGGAACTTAATTTTAAACAAGCAGTAGAAGCCAAGTAGATAGCCGAAAGTAAACGTCCCCAACACCGCTGGTTTCGACTCCGCTCAACCAGCTAATTTAGAGAAATGAGGGCTGAGGCTTCGACGGTGAGGCTTCAACGATGAGCCCAGCCGAACCGCTCAGCCGAACTGCGGAGTCGTTCGCGAAGCGTCTCCCACGGAGATAGACCAGATTGATGGATAGTTTTGTCTATTCACTTACTCCAGCCGACTCGCATTTTTAGCTGAAAACCCAAATCATTGATAGCTATATCTCACTGCGATGACGTTCTAACAGGTCAAGCAAATCTACTTGACACTGAATGGGCACTAAATCACTTAAAGGAAGAGATCGACGACCACCACCTAACTTGACAGTAATGTCCTGCAAAACTGCGACCACACCAGTTTCAGATAAATCACTGTCGGTCACCATCGGATAAAATTTTTCAGCCAGGGTAGTATGCAACGAGGTATCTCGAAGATACAAATGCCACTTGGCAACATCAATGTAAACTGTGTCGCCAATATCCGCCGCTAAGGCTTCAATAACTGCTGCCGCACCGGGGTATGCCATGGTAATTCTCTTTTTAGAGGAAAGTCTCTTGCATTAGGGTAAAAGGTCTGGCTACGGAAATGAACCGTTCGTAAAATGCATTAACAAAATTTTCAATTCATGACGATGGCTTGTCTGAGGGTGCCTCATGTGCAGAGTAGGATGCGATCGCAAATAACCAAACACCATGGACAACCAAAAGCCCCAGCCAAGGTAGCGTTAACTTGGGCAGCCATGGCAGAGTCCCTGGAATAAAACCATGAAAAAACCATAGCCCCGAGTTAAACGCCGTAAACGCCGCCACATGCACAGCAAAATTGATTCTATCTTCTAATTTTCGATAGGCCGGGTCATTACGATCAGGTTTTCGTGGCCACTTAGGAGGCATAGAACACCAAAAAATATGTCATGGATCAATAGTATAGTCCCCCGATTTACCACCAGTTTTCTTCAGCAAACGAATATCCTCAATCTGCATTGACTTTTGTAGTGCCTTGGCCATGTCATACAGGGTTAATGCCGCTACAGAAACCGCTGTCAACGCCTCCATTTCCACACCTGTTTGGCCTGTCGTCTTCACCGTCGCTTGAATTCGATAGCCCGGTCGCTCATCATCAGGTTCCAACGAAATCTCTACCGTTTTAATTGGAAGAGGATGACACAGAGGAATTAAATTAGACGTTTGCTTAGCAGCCATAATGCCAGCAATTCGAGCAGTCCCTAACACATCCCCCTTAGGTACATCACCTGCCTGAATTGCTGCCATCGTTTCAAGCGCCATACGCAAATACCCCTCAGCCACAGCCGTACGGTGAGTCATCGCTTTGCCAGACACATCAACCATTTGAGCCGCCCCACCTCCATCCAAATGAGTTAAGGACGACTGCCTGGATTGATAGGGTACAGAGCCAGTGCCAATCAAAATTGCCATAGAAATCTTGGATAGCGTTGCAACAGTGTGTTAAAGTTTAATCCTGTTAGAGCCTGTAGCTCAGTGGACAGAGCACCTGGCTACGGACCAGGGTGTCGGGGGTTCGAATCCCTCCAGGCTCGTTAAATTGTCGAATGTGGTGTGGCATACACATCTCTACCACCTCTCAGTGAGAACTGAATTGAGTGGTTGATGTCTTTGCTAGACGTAGTGATAAAGATGACTAAACCTACAAGAGTCATTAAGCTAGCTACACCAAAAATATCCCTATAGCTAGCTAAATCAGCAATTTGCCCCATTACTGGGCCCGCTAACGCAATCCCCAAATCAAATCCTGTTAAACAGAGACCAAACATCAAGCCACGGTCAGCGGGCGTTGAGCGATCGGCCATCAGAGCTGCCACCATAGGAATTAGCATGCCACCGCCCATACCTTGTAAAGCAGCAGCAAGCAACACTGCAACTTCACTCTGGGCAAGCCATAGCGCCATCATAGAAATTGAATAAAAAATTAGTCCAAGGGTAATAAACGGTCCACGACCATAACGATCAGATGCCTTGCCGACTAAAAGACGAATCACAAAACTTGAAACTGCAGAAGCTGTGTAAATCAGACCAATATTGAGAGCAAAGTTTGACTCACGGGCATATAGCGGCACAAACGTAGCTAATCCTCCAAAAGCTAGCCCCACCAAAAATAAAATTATGGCTGGCACCCGCACAGCTGGCAGCAGCAGCAACGACCAAAAAGCAGTTTGACGACGCGATAGTATCCTCTCTCGTTGCGGCTCCGCAATCGTAACAGCGCACACCAATCCAATTGCCCCAAGAATCGCCATTAAAAAAAATACCTGAGCAAAGCCTGATCCAGCTTGTAAATAGCCCCCCAAGGCAGGTCCTATAGCCATACCAATCGGATTAACAAGACTCATATAGCCAATTAGCTCTCCTCGCTGCTGAGGTGGAGCAAAATCCGCGACTAGGGCACTGTAAGCGGTCACAAAAGCAGCAATACTTAACCCGTGAAATGCCCTGAATAACATCATCAAGGCAATTGCTGACTTGATACGCCAAACATGGCTACCCAACGAAAACTGCCATATCTTTTCAGGAAAAACAGGTACTAGCCAATACAGTAAGGGAGCGACAGCAATTGCCATCAAACCTAGCAATAACACCGGCTTACGACCACGTTCATCAGTTATACGGGCCATCATTGGCCGCATCGTCAATAAACCAATGGCAAAACTCGCCATCACCAACCCAATTTGCTGACCCGTTGCACCAAACTGCTCAATATATAACGGTAACGCAGGCAATAGCCCTGCCAATCCAGCCCAAAAACACAGCCCAGCGACAAACATCACTATCAAGTTTCGTCTCAGGGTCGGCTCTAAAGTAACAAATACGTTCAAAACAATGCTCCTTAACGGAAGATGCGCCCACCAGGTGTAACCCAAACAGCAAACGATATACAACACGCTTCGTGGCAAGAGTTCACAGCTTTCATTGCCAACGAAAGCGTTTGCAATTACGGACCAACGTTACACTGATTTTCCTGACAGACCAATGTTAACGATTGTAACGAATTCTCTAAAAGGAACGGCCACCTTCGACGCGTCTTATCGCTATCGCTATCGCCTCACCCGATCATGGTTAACCGAGGGCCAAAATCTACGTCAGGTCACATTTATTATGCTCAACCCCAGTGAGGCCGATGCAGAAAAGGATGACCCCACCATTCGAGCCTGCTCACAATTTGCCCAAAGATGGGAATATACCCAATTAAATATAGTGAACTTGTTTGCCTATCGCACCTCTCAACCGTCAATTTTGAAGCACATCAACGATCCGATTGGCCCAGAGAATAATCGTTACTTACATGAAGCATCTGCAACAGCGGACGCCGTGATTTTGGCCTGGGGCAATTGGGGCAGCCTGCTCAATCGACACCAAGATGTCCTAGATTTACTTGCCATCCATCACCATAAGTTCTACTGTCTAGCCCGCAACCAATCGGGCCAACCTCGCCATCCTTTATATATCAAACGGACTACTAGACCGACACCTTGGCAGCAAAATTCCTAAAGACAGACTAAGAGATAAAGCAACCCTTCATTCACTCAAAGTGCAGAGGCTTCCATTACGCAAGCATTTAAAATTCTTAACCTTACTTGCAAAGTAATTTAACTTCTTTTTTGCGAAAAGCTTAAACACTTAAAATTGAGGAGCATATAAAGAGATACAGTGTCTAACCTTTCCTGACCGAAGCTACCTGCCTCTTGGCCATAGCTAATATAGCTAGAAAATTTTACTGAATTACGATTCCAACGTTCAACAAATTCTATATGGAATGGAAATACTGTTTTCAACCAGTAATCCTCAACCATAAAGTCAATGCGTCTAATACTTCTGGCACCTTAACTAACTAAATCCTACACATGGACTTCCTTAGATTTTTTGATGCTTGTGATCCCAGCCGCACTCTAATCATCAGTAAGCCAGAGGATCGGCAATATTATGTTGATTTTGCTGAAGTTCGTGGGGGCAAAATTATCGAAGCAATTGAACGCACCATTGCACTTAAATCATTTGGGGGAGAATCAAGCTGCCAGCTTTTTACAGGGCACATTGGCTGTGGGAAATCTACCGAGCTTCGTAGGCTACAAGCTGACTTAGAAGAGCAGGGTTTTTATGTAGTTTATTTTGAATCCTCGCAGGATCTTGATTTAGCAGATGTAGATGTTACGGACATACTGTTAGCAATTGCCCATCGCATCAGCATCAGACTTGAGAATATTGGCATTAAACTTAGACCATCTTATTTTGAAAAACTTTTTAAGGAGGTGTCCGAACTTCTGCAAACACCTATTGAATTTTCAGAATTCGAATTCTCTCTACCAATTGGGTTGGGAAAGCTGACTGCCTTAACGAAAGAAAGCCCCAAAACCCGTGGACGCCTCAGGCAATATCTTGAACCACTGACAAGCAGCATTCTAGAGGCACTGAATCAAGATGTCCTTGGCAAAGCCAATCAAGAACTAAAACTACAAGGTAAAAAAGGCTTAGTTGTCTTGGTTGATAGCTTAGATCGGGTTGACAATCGAGTGAATGATGCAGGACGTCCTCAACCTGAATATCTCTTTATTGATAGAGGCGAGCAATTACGAAAGCTCAATTGTCATGTTGTATACACAATTCCGCTATCTTTAACCTTTTCTAACGATCACCAAACGATGATCAATCGTTTCGGTGGAGGAGTACTGACCAAAACTCTACCCATGGTCCCAGTTCGTCTACGTAATGGCAATACATGTATGGAAGGAATGAATCTACTGCGCCAGTTAATTATGGCCAGAGCTTTTCCTGATGTAAGCCCTCAAGAGTACCAGAGTTTAATCTCAGAAGTGTTTGATGACACAACTACATTAGATAGACTTTGCAACATTAGCGGTGGACATGTTCGCAACCTTTTAGGCATGCTTTACACTTGCCTTCAAGAAGAAGATCCTCCCTTAAAGCGGACTACCCTTGAGAGGGTGATTCGCGAGTACGCTGACCGTTTAAGAATGGCAATCACCGAAGATGAATGGAAGTTATTACATGGTGTAGAAGAGAGTAAAAAAGTTAGTGGAGAGAAAGGATATCAAATTCTGTTGAGAAGTCTTTTTGTCTTTGAATACCATGACAAAGATGGAGGTAGATGGTTTGATCTAAATCCACTCATTAAGTCAAAGACCTAAAGAAGCGGACTTCAGAAACCTGATTCAACTCTCAGGAAATAGCTTAACACTAGTTCAGATTACAATTGTGACTATCCACCTTTCAGAGCTTACTAGCTATGGACCAGGCAAAAGATTCAGTTAATCTAACAGAAAACAATAAGCGTTCTTTAGAAAAACTAGCCAGGACACTTAGGCTAACGGGTGGTCGTAGATTTGAACTCGTGCTTGCTCGCTCCAACTATACTCCCCTACGCGACAAGATTTTACAACTTTTATATCAACAATCTGAGGTATCTATCCATACTCTAGAACTACCTAAAACGGCCCGGCAATTATACACACGGATACAACAAAGTTTCGCAGATCAGACACCTGAAGCGTTATGCATTGTGGGCTTAGAATCCGTAGAGAAATTAGAAGAGTTGCTATTATCAACTAATCAAGTACGAGAGGAATTCAGAAAGAATTTTGGTTTTCCAATAGTTATTTGGGTAACTGATGATATTTTAGGCGAGATAATTAGGTTAGTTCCTGATTTTCATAATTGGGCAACTCCAATTACCTTCGAATATGCAGCTAACGAACTAGTCGATCTTCTACAAGAGCGTTCTAAGAAACTATTTCAACATATTCTTGAGTCCGCTACAGAATATCCAGCAGAAGAAACAGTATTAACGTCAGCCTGGAATGCTCAAGAGATCAAGGAATATCTAAAAGCAAAAGAAGAACTAGAATTCCTAAATTATCAACTATCTCAAGAAAACCTTGCAACTTTAAAGCTCTGCATCGGTCGTGAAGATTACAGAAGCAATCAATTTAATAACGCAGTCACAAAATATCAGTATTGCTTACATCATTGGCAAGCTCTTAATGATAAAAGGAAACAGGGCATTGTCCAATTTCATCTAGGACTTTGTCACAAGCGGAAATCTGAGCTGGAGCTAAATCATGTTCAAAACAACCTTCAAAAAGCAGAAACTTATTTTAAACAATGCTTAGCCAGCTTCAATTCTGCTAATCGCTCAGATTTAGTGGCTTGTTTTATTGGTCAGTTAGGTGAAGTCTTATTACGCCTAAAGCAATGGAACAATTTAAAGGTATTAACCGATCAATCACTGAAGCTTCACCGGTCTGGTCAATCAACAGCCAATAATGCGCGACTTGCAAGAGACTATGGTTTTTTATCTCAAATATCTTTACATAACAATGACTGGGAAGCAGCCCAGTCATATGCAGAACAAGCATTACAGTCTATTCAATTAGCTCCCGTATCACAACGCAAGCATCGAGCTTTCTATCAGCTCGCTCGCGCGCAGGCTTTGCAGGAACAAGGTCAATTAACAGAAGCGGCCACTTGCTCAAAAGAGGCAAGACAAACTCTTAGGTCGCTATCCGATCCAATACTTTGTATTTCTATATTAAAGCAGTTGCGTAAGTTATTTATTGCACAACATAACTACCTAAGCGCTTTCGAAACAAAGCAAGAACAACGGTCTCTAGAAAGCCAGTATGGATTACGGGCATTTATCGGTGCAAGTCGACTCCAGCCAAGTCGACAGCTGGGTTCTAGTATCCTTGGAGATTCTAACCTCGAAAACGTTGCTCAAGAAATCTCTGTTTCCGATCGACAGCGAGATATTGATAAGTTAGTCAACAGAATTTCAAGAGATAACTTCAAATTGACAATTATTCATGGACAGTCTGGTGTAGGTAAAAGTTCGACTGTACGGGCAGGGTTAATTCCTACGCTTCGTGATCGGATTATTAAAACTCGCGATGTTTTGACCATAACCTTACAGTACTACAATGATTGGATAGACGACTTGGGTCGTCAATTATGTGACAATTTAAACCGTCATGAGGAAGACGTAACCAATCCTCTAGACTCGGGAGCATCAGTTTTAGCACAGCTAAGGCAAAATCAGTATCGATATATTAGCGTCCTAATATTAGATCAATTTGAAGAGTTTTTTATTGGCCATTCCAATCAGGAAGAGAGAAAGTCTTTTCTTCAATTTTTAAGTCATTGCTTCAAGATTCCCTATACAAAAGTCATTATTGTAATGAGAGAAGATTATCTCCATTACTTGCTAGAGTTTGAACATTTGGCAACTGATGATTATTACATCACTAATGATATTCTGAGCACAAATCACCGCTATGAAATTGGCAATTTCTCACCGGAAGATGCCAAGGCGATCATCCAAAGTCTCACCGAAAGAACTCAGTTTCATCTTGAACCAAAACTAGTGGATACCCTAGTCAACGATTTAGCTGGTGATATACAGCAAGTGAGACCCATTGAGCTACAAATAGTCGGCGCTCAACTTCAAACAGAGGGCATTACAAAACTAGATGAATATCATGAAAAAGGGCCAAAATCTTCTCTAGTTCAACGTTATCTAGAAGAAGTCATTAAAGATTGCGGGCCTGAAAATCAGCAGGCTGCCAATTTAGTGCTATATCTCTTGACAGATGAGAATGAGACTCGTCCCCCTAAAACCAGGGACGAGCTAGAAAGTGCCTTAAGGTCTTTAGCAAGGAATTTAGCAACCGAGGCTAATAAGCTAGACCTAGTATTGCAGATTTTCGTAAAATCAGGGCTAGTATTCCTATTGCCTTCATTACCAGCTAGTCGCTATCAACTAGTGCATGATTACTTAGTATCTTATATTCGCCGTCAGCAGACACCTCGTATCAGTGAATTGACAGCTAAACTTGAAGAAGAAAGAGAACGACGTCAAGCAACCGAGATACAGAAACAGAAGATTGAACAACAAAGAGATGCGTTCAAAGAAATAAACAAGAAATTAGAAGCGGAAAAAGCACAACGACGTAAAACTGAAATAGACCTACAACAAGCCAAGAGGCTTTTTCGTAGAGTCATTATTGCCTCGACAATCGCTATCGGCACTGCTATTACTCTAGTATCTATCGATGCACATTTTAAATATCAAGATGTATCTCTACAATCAGAGAAAGCTGAGTTAGAGAGAGAATCTTTGCAAATGCTGCAACAAGTTGAATCTGATCCTCTGTCATCACTTGTTAATGCCATGGAGTATGTGCAGCGTGCGAAGAAACTAGTTAGAGATAAATCATCGAATAGTACTTCTACCTATAGCCCATACTATGTGTTACAGCAAGTGCTTCATGAAATTAGGGCAATCAACCAAATTCACGGACATGAAGGCCCTGTTCATAAAGCTATATTTAGGCCCAACAAAGATGAATTGTTGACCACCTCCCGAAGTGGGACAGCACATCTTTGGAATATGCAAGGAGAAAAATTAGTTGAATTCCCAGCTTCTCAGACACCGATTATAGACGTAAGTTTTAGTCAGGATGGACAAACTATAGCGACCGCATCTGCAGACAACATCGTAAAAATTTGGAATCCAGACGGTCATTTAATACAAGAGTTACCAGTCGAGCAGCAAGAAAGCAGAATCCGTAGTATCAGTCTGAGTCCTGATAATCAATATATAGCAATAGTATCTATAATATCAGCTGATAGAGAGGCTGATATAGGAATTACCCAGCTATGGAAGTTAGGGAATCGACATAATAATCCAATAACTTTAAGCAATCAAAATAAGCCTATTTTTGATGTTAGCTTTAACCCTGAGGGTACAAAGATTGCAACTACTTCAAGCAATGGCAAAGTTGAATTATGGGACTTAACAGGTAATAAAATTCAAACTTTATCTAATGGCAGTACAGCTGATGTACTTGACATTACCTTTGATACTACAGGCCAATTCTTCGCAACTGCTTCAGCAGACGGCAATGCTCATATTTGGAGTGTAAAAGATGGTTCTAGTACTAGCTTTGACCATGAAGGACAAACATTATTGGGCGTAAGTTTTAGTGCTGATAGAAAATATTTAGCAACAGCAGCAGCAGACCAAACGGCTCGCGTATGGGATCTTGAAACTGGTCAACAAGTACGTAAACTTAAAGGGCATTCTAATCAAGTTTTAAGTGTTAGCTTTAACACCGATCCACAAAAAAGTCATATTCTGGCAACATCCTCAGAGGATGGTAGTGTGCTCACATGGGACATAAGTGACAAAAAAGTAGCAGGTTTTACTAAAAAAGACAATAACACTTTCCGGACTATACAATTCAGTCCTACAGGCAAACACCTTGTTGCTGGGGCTGTAGATGGCAGTCTTTACATATGGGATTTTACAGAACAGAACTCTCCGTTGTTAATTGATCAAATGTTAGACAAAGCGACGCCAGCATCTTTCAATTTACATGAACGTCAAATTAACAGCGTCCATTTCAGCCGGGATGGAAAGCTAGTTGCTTCAGGTTCAGCAGATGGCTCAATTGTTATCTTTGATATATTCCAAAAGAAGATAAATAGAAGAATTAAGTTTGATAAGCCAACTAATATTTGGGACATTGACTTTAACCCAAACAAAAAACATATAGCTAGTGTTAACGCTTCTGATGGAACTGTTAGGATCTGGGATTTAGATGGAAATTTAGTTGAAAGCAGGCTATCTACAAACGATAAAGCCCTACACACTGTTAAGTATAATGACGATGGCACATATATAGCTGCTGGTGGAGCAAGCGGTCAAGTTACAGTTTGGGATTATAACAAGAACAAAGTACTGCAAGACTTTGAAGTGCATTCATCTCCAATTTTAGATCTGATTTTCACACCAGATAATAAGTATCTAGTAACCGCCTCAGCAGATGAAAGTATTGTTGTTATAGATCTAACTGCCCAAAAAGAGCCAAGGAAAATCATAGTCAAAAACTTCAGAGCTCATACTGATTCCATTTTAGACATAGAAATTAGCTCCAAAAATCAAATGATTGCGACAGCCTCAGAAGATGGCAACGTTAAATTGTGGAGTATTAATGAGGGCTTAGCAGATATAAGGAAACAGTTATTTGCTGAGTATAGCTACAATGAGGCTGTCCGAAGTATTAGATTTTCACCCGATGAGTCACATTTACTCATCACTTCGGATAATGGACAGACGGATATGTGGGAAATTGACTCTACGCTGGACAGTCTACTAGACCGCGGCTGTCAATGGTTAAAAGACTTTAGCTACAATCGCCCTGAAGTTGAAAAAGCACTGACAGTATGTTCAGCAACACCTATCGCTTCCAAAAAAGTTCCTTAATAAACTCACATCGGAATCAAGAAGGGGTAAAATCGATTCAAAACCTTCTCAGACAAGCATTTAGATGATCTTTTTGTTGCTCTTAAAACTTTATATATCAAAGGCTCTACTATTTCTAATTAAGCCTATTCAGTAAAACTCCATGGGTAAGTCCAAAGTAAAATCTTGCTTATTTAGGTTTTACAAAAATTGAATTTCTTAAATACAAAACAGCAAATACAAAAATCCTAAGGTTAGATATAAAAATATAATCCACTATTCAGAAACGCCAATTACTCCAATCACTCCAATCGTTCCAATCGTTCCAATCACGCCAATTAATCCAGTCGTTCCAGTCGTTCCAATAATTTCTCCATTGAGATATTGCAGTTCGCGAACTTTTTGGCTCTAGCACCTGGTTACTTAGATTCTCAGACTTTTCAAAGCTTGATTCAGACACTCCATCAAGCTGCCGTTGGCTCAACTGAGACCGAACTGACTCCACTCTTTCCTCTATTGATAGGACACCTAACTTTTTTTGATGATAATCAAACGCTATATTCTCTGCAAGTACAGGGGTAGAGAACGTGAGTCCAACCGCTGCTGCACAAGCAGCAACCATCTTGTCGAATATTCTAAAAAGCTTATCGCGAATAGGTATCATAAAACGCTTTGAGACCTCGACCTATATTCTTATTCTCATCAATGACTCAGAACTTAACAAGTTCTTACAAAGAACTGCTACATTAAACTCATAGGCAGCAACTCTATAATAAGGAATAAAGTTGCTTACAGAGTAGGACCAGACTAACCTTGATGCTCTCCTCTCAAGGATATATTCTTACTTGTCTAGTAGAATAGTCCGATCAAGAGCTTACACGTTAATTAGACTAAAAAGCTTTAAGAAAAACAATTAACCTATGACATTTTATCTAATGTCATACCAATTATCCTTTTCTTGCATTGCAAGAGGCCTCTAAACATTTCTTGAAAGGATAATAAACTGAGTTTTTTCATAAGTAAGACTTATGAAAATTTAGACACCTACACATTTTGACTGCTATCAAACATTGACTTTACAGCTGATTTAAGAGCTACACAACCTAATAGTGATGTAATTATCAAAATTTATTAGACATACACATCACGAAAGTTAGCAACACTGATTTATATCCTAACTCTAGAAGATTGCTAAAACAGAAGAATTACAGGAATCGAGCAATTTATGATGTCTGTTGCATATCATTCCCATCATTTTTCCAATCATTCCAATCATTCCAATCGTTTTTCCAATCATTCCAATCATTCCAATCATTCCAATCTTTCCAATCTTTCCAATCTGTTTGAGAAGTTTGAGTCCCTCTATTCAGGGTATGCAGGATGTCTTGTTCATTATTCATCTTCGCATAGGAAGATTTGGCATCAACTGATTTCAAAACCTCTTGGCGAATTCTCATAACTCTTTGTTCAATGGTTAAAAGCCTCTCATCAGCTTCTAAAACACCGAAAGCCTGGACTGGTTTACTTTGCAAAAAGTACATCACTAAGCCCAAAAGTGCGATGAAGAGAGCATTTGGAGGTTTCCTGCCATATTGTTTATGCATTAGTAGATGATTCCTAGATACTAAAATTGCAGTTAGGTACTTTAGGGACAACTCCCTCACCCCTTATTTGTCCAAGCTCTCCAACAAATATCCTCACTTAGCAAGTCAATGGACTTCACATTTATAAGTGCTAATCTAAGAAGTTATTTACCAGCCCAAGTCCCTGCTCAAGATCATGGAGAATAATATCCGTCAAAATTTGCTTCGAAAATTTACAGTACATAGTTTCAGCCGAATTAAATGAGCCATTTTCAAAGTATTTGTTAGAGGGTGCACCTCCCCCGCATACAGAAAAATATTGGCATTGTGATTTACAAAGCTCGACTCCTTTTTGAATATCAGAATTTATCTGCTGGAACTTCTGTGTTTTATAAATTAATTCAAAGCTATCCTGTAATACATTACCAAACACAAAGTCTCCGTAAACTGAACTCTTCATAGATAACAGCTCAGGAGAAAAAGTCGATATATCTCCACTATAGGAAACATTAAGCATTGTAAAAGGAACATGTTGCCCTTTTGTGATGTCAGCTTTTCCAACAATAATACTGCGAGTCTGCTCAAACTCTCGGATCTTTAAAGCTTCTGGATTTTGCTTAGTGAGTTCCAGCAACCTTGTCATGAAAGCTCGATATCGAGCTAGTGCTTCATCCCCCTCCAGAGAAGACGTCTCATTTGCACCCTCCTCTTCGTCAACATTAAATCCAACATGTCGAATCCCACTCTCAACAAAGAAATCAAAGATTTCATCAGGGTAATCTAACGATGCACTAGTCAAGACCGCTATCACATGCAACCCAATTCCGTTCTCCTGCAGCAATTTAACACCCCGCATTACACCACTATGGGTGCCCAGCCCTTTTCGAGTTATCCGATGAGCATCATGCAAAAAAGCAGGGCCATCTAAACTAATACCTACGTTGACATGATAACGATTGAATAAATCACACCAACCATCATTAATGAGAGTGCCATTGGTTTGAATTCCATGCCTGATCTTGACTGGCTCAGCATTCAGTTGGGTATTTATCTTTTCAATTCGGCTAAACGCTTCTTCATAAAATTCTACTGGCATCGTTAAAGGCTCACCAGCATGCCACACCACAGTAAAACCTTTATCAACTAAGTCGCTCTTGAAAAGCTTCTCAAATAGTGGGTTTAGTAAATCTAGCGAAAACTTTAGTTTGAGATGCCTATCTGGCAAGTAGCAATAGTCACAGTCAAGATTGCAGAACGTTGTTGGCTGAATAACAACCAACTTCACTGGACCAACTTCCAAATGCTCAGAGGGTCTTTCAACTAATTGACGAATCGATTTTTGGACAAAAGAGATCATAATCGCCAACAGATAACCATTAGTAAGGCATACCACCTTAATTTTACTGATAGTTGATTACTATGGCTTACTGAAAGATTAGACATTTAGCTACATAATGCAATACTATTCATACTTCGCCACCAGTCACACGTAAAAAAGATAGTTCTCCTACCAATAATGGCGATATACCTGAAGAATAAAATCACGGAAAACCAAAACTTTCAATGATTATCGATGAAGTGTAGTACATCACTTAGACAAAAGTATAATGGCCTGTATACTTAATAAAAATTCAGAATTTGCAGACTGCCGTTGTAAAGGCTTCGACGTGTTACTCCAATGAACGTTTAAGGTTAAACCCATCCCAGAATACGCCCTTGCTTACCGTCTTAGCTCAAGTAGACTCGATACAAAACTTAGCCATAGCGCATTAGAACTAATATGACACCACAGAAAGCGTCCGTAGTGGCCAGGCTCCCTCCGGAAAATTAGTGCTTCAATAGAAATGATATGCAGAGTTCTCAAGCAGTAGGCAGTTATGCAGGACCATCATCATGAAACTATCTATTTGGATTTATACAGCTGTATTGTCTAGCACGTTGATGATTCCCATGTTGTCCAAAGGGATAAAGGGCATCAGCACCAATGAAGCACAGGACCTAGCGGTGAATTCTTATGGATTCTGTGATGATCCTGTTAATGATCCTTCAGGCTGTAGAGCATCCTAGGATTTGAACCTAAGAGTTAACGTGAGTCTGATTTTTTATTGGGCAAGATGCGATCGCAAAATTCTTTGATTTTTTTGATTTCCCCTAAGCTTTCTCTTTCAGAAGTGTTCATCTCCGCAATATTTTGTTGAGTATCTTTGCTATAGCGACTTTCTAAAAAAGGCATTGCGGGCCGACAACCATTTGAAATTAGCATTTTGAGTAGTGCACGATTCTGATTGCGCCCATTGATCTCTAGCTTAGATAAATCCCATAGCTCCCAAAGCAGAACATCCTCATCTGAGCTCGATGAAACTATAAACTCATTGCCATTAGGAGAAAGATCACTATTTTTAGGAGCAAACTCAACACTCGATACAGCTCGTTTATGGCGCTCCAATACTGAAATCAAATCCCCTTGGGCTGTCCAGAGCCTAACGCTACC
Source organism: Leptothoe sp. EHU-05/26/07-4 (assembly GCF_043421015.1). Lineage (NCBI taxonomy): Bacteria > Bacillati > Cyanobacteriota > Cyanophyceae > Nodosilineales > Cymatolegaceae > Leptothoe > Leptothoe sp. EHU-05/26/07-4. Next base: position 10,499 of record NZ_JAXSQV010000006.1, on the reverse strand, counting down.
GTCTTGACTAGATGAAGCCAAAAACAGCCCATCACCACTAAAGCTCACTTTAGTTACTGGATCAGTATGTTCATTCAGAGTTCTAATCAATTCACCTGAAGCATTCCAAAGATTAATCTTGCCATCTTTGCCACCTGAGGCGATGATGCCATCCTTAGCAGGTTGAATCGCAACCGTTAATACACTGCCTTCATGCTTTTCTTCAGTTAGCGATCGCAGTTTTGGCTTCTCCCCCAATATTCCTTTTTTAGGCATTTGCCATAGATAAATTCCTCTGCCAACAGCATCACTTTCTGCACGAGTGCTAGTAACCAATTGCTGATTGTTCTGACTAAATGCAACACCAGTCACATCGTTAGAATGTTCCAGTGTTACGTATCGGTAAAGTTGCTCACCCTCAAATCTCCAAAGTTTTAGGGTTCTGTCAGTTCCTACCGAAGCTAACCACTGACCATCAGGGCTAAAGGCTAAATCTAAAACTTCCTCCGAACTAGACTCTTCATCCATCGGATCAGAATGGGCATCCAAGACCTGTATCGGCTTCTCTGTGTGAAAATCTGGTTTCCAGAGCCTGATTTGGCCATTAGAACCACCTGCTGCCAGTATCCTGCCATCGGGACTATAGTCCACTGCTAGTACTTTGCTATCTTGTCCAAATGCAATATGAAATCGTGGAGTACCATCAGGTCGCCATACTCTAACAGTCTTCCTCCCACCTGAAGCAATCATTCTGCCATCAGGTCGTAAGGTTACGTCATACACATCACTGTTGTGAGGTAATGGTTGAATTGGACTATCGATATTCCAAAGCCGAATATCGCCACTATCACTCGCGGAGGCTAATACCGATGCATAACCAAGCGTAGCTTTTGGAGAAAAAGCAAGGCTAGATATTTCATCTTCATGACCTTCAAAAGCCTCTATTTGAACACCCTTATCTCGCAACCACAAACGCACAATCCCATCCGCACCTCCTGTAGCTAGTACGTCATCTTGAGGGCCAAATACTACCCTATACACCGGACCTTGATGGCCTCTAAGAGTATGGACTAATTCTTTACCTTCCTTTCCACGAGGATTCCAGAGCTTCACAGTGCCGTCAAAACTAGCAGATGCTAACGTTCTTCCATCAGAACTAAACACAATTTGATAGACATCACCGTCGTGATCCGCCAAACGACGAACAGTTGCTTGCTTAAGGTTTTGAACTTGAACAACACCGCCGTAGCCTGAAAAAGCTAGCAAAGAACTATCTGGACTAAAAACTAACGTAATGAGATATCGGAGATTTTCTGGTACTTCATACTGAAAAGTATTGATCAACCTGACAAAAGGTAACCCTTCAGGATTATGGCTAATTTCCCATAAATGAACTAATCCTTGAGCATCAGCTGCTGCTAAGTATTTGCCATTAGGACTAAAGACAAGGGTTGAGACCGGTGCTTTACCTTGATACTCAAAATTAATCAGAGTAGAAAATCCATCATATCGAGTCCACAGAAACACTTGGCCATCTTTCCCTGCCGAAGCTAGATACTGACCACCTGGGCTAAAGGCAATGCGATTAACACGATCGCGATGTGATTGAGACAAGACTTTAGTTAGTTGCCCAGTACATCCCCACAACTTGATAGTTCCATCTTCATCACCTGTTGCTATATCGCTTCCATATGAGCTGTAAGAAACTGTTCTAAATGCCTTTGATGGAATACCACCTTTATCTATATTAAATCTTGTAGCATTTTGCGAACATGATTCTCCTTGATCATCTGTCTCTTTTCCCAACCCCCAAAAACGAACAGTTTTATCAACACTCACTGAAACTAATTGCTGACTATCTGGGCTAAAAACAACAGAATAAACTTTCCCATCATGGCCCTCTAAACGATTAATTTCACTAAGATTAAGGGCTGTTCGATGTAGTACAGTTGTCGCTTTTGCCTGCAAATCAGGACGCAAAAGTCTCACAAACAAGTAGTGATGGTTAACCCGTTCTCCTGCCTGTAAGCCAGTCACTAAGGCATCTAACCCCTTAAGATTATCCAAGGATTTTACTAACGCCTTAATCTCACTGAATGTTGTGGCTAACAAAAGTGTAGAAAGCCCTGCAAAGATCCCCAATATTGCAGATATCATCACCCACTGACGCTTTCGCTGTAGAGCCAAATAACGTTGACTTGCTTGTATATATTCATGCTGACGAGGAAGTAGAAGATCAACCTCTCGATTATCTGTTTGTTGAAGATATTGACGCTTTCTACGCCAACCTTGTACCTCTTTAAACTCGTGACGCCCCATCAAAAACCTATCTGAACGTTCACGATCAGACCACTCATAGGCCTTGACTAAAACCTGTCTGTAGACTTTCAGATCGTCCAAGTTGGTTTTCAGTGCATCTAATAATTGTTGCAACGACTGATCAAAAGACTGCCCATGCCTCACAAAAGACACATACTGAACAGATGATAACCCCATAGCTTGAAAAACCTCTCGGTTATAGTCATTACAACTAATAACTGGGATAATTCGCTTTTTATATTTTTTAGCCTTTTCAAACTCCCATTGACAATTTTTAGAAGTAAGAGAGTCAGGACAAACAACAAAAATAACAGTATGAGCATAACGTATCCCCTCTTCTGCCTCATCTCGCCAATTAGCAGCCACAGGAATCCTATCTCAATCAATCCAGACCTTCCAACGCTCATCCTTTAATGATTGATTCAGTTTCTCGACAAAATGCTTGTTACTGCGAGAATAAGAAATGAAAATATCAGGTGGGCTCTTACTAAAATACTCAGATGTTTCATGGGCTCGATCCACAGTCTCCAAGAAAACTTTTTGAATCTTAGTAAATTTAAACTGTGCTCCCAGCTTATGAGTCTCAATCCAACGCTTCTGTTTTTTAACCTCTTTGAGGTCTTCTAAAGTCAACAAATACGATTGAGGACGGCCCTGCTTATCCCATTCATTAGCCCGTGCTAAAAGTCTCGTATAAGTTTGTAGATGAATAATGTTGCAGGCGACTTGTTCAAACACCTTGCCCACTAGCGGAGAATTCAAATCTAAGTACTGTAAATCATCCAGGCTGAGAGTCAGCTCATGTATATCAGCAAATGAATTCTGATATAGAAGCACAATAAGTTTATTTAAGCGTTGGGCTAACCTGAGCCCTTGCATTATTTTTCCATTACCTAGTGCTGCATTAGAAAGCACTAAGACAAAAACATCAGCTCCAAGAATGCCATCTTTTATTTGTTTTTCATACGTACTATCACCATCTAAAAAATGATTGAAATCAGGAATATCATCAAAATCGATCCAAGGATCCAAACCTTGGTCACGAATGGCCTGATCCAAACGTCTGACGAAATCTCCATCTTGGGGAGTATAACTAATAAAAATATCGTTATTCCGTGGCTTCACCACAGCAATACGCCTCAGACGATCTTCTTTAGGCCGTTGATAAGCGAGGCGTAGCTTATATTGAGTCATCCTACTGATTAGACTCATACACACTCAATCGGTAGCCTATAGACATCTCCTTAAACATACATCAAGCTTTTCCAAAATATGCATATTCACTGATGTCCGTAAAAGATAGCAAGTGAAATTGACATGATTTTCCTTGAAGAGAGCCACATCTACCATATGAATTTGATTTGTAGTAAGCTCCCACTAAACTCACCTAATCTCTAACCATAACTTTTGCCCAGCTTAATATACTGAGCTAAACACCATGCGTGAACTGAGGCAAACTCTCTATTTAAAAGTATTTAGCCAGTTAAATAATGCCAGTTAAATACTGATCAATGGCTGAGCCAGTTAAAATTGTGTCAAGTTTACTGCTCCAGTCCAAGATATCAAGAAGTTTAATTCTATTTTCCGAAAGGTACATTTAGACTGAATATCTACTTTGCTCTTTGTTCCCAAATACAGCAAGTGCTCTAAGCACTCTCAAGTTTATGGCTAACAAACGTTATATATGTTCTTGCTTAAGGCAATTAGACCTGAAGCAAATAGCAAGGTAGGAGGCATCAATGCGCAAAAACTCTACCGACGACGCCTTCAAATATACGTTTTCTAGTGGCCAAACAGCCTACGTGCTAGATGTACCAGATACCTTCAGTTACGCCAAATCTTTAGATGCGTTGGGATTAAACTTGCCATCCCCCAGCATGGTAATCATCGGTGGGGCAAGTAAGATGAGTCCAGAAAGTAAAGTTAGAGTAGAGCACCTATTCACAAAAGTCTTAGCTCCAATCGCTGAAACCTATGGAGTTACAGTTTTTGATGGAGGAACAGACGCTGGTGTTATCCAAATGATGGGACAAGCACGCCAGCATATTGGTGGTAGCTTTAACTTAGTCGGCGTTGCCCCAAAAGCAAAAGTCAACTTACCAGGCCATTCCCTCAACTTAGCTATTGATATTGAAACCAGAGAACTTACTGATTTAGAAGAACATCATACGCATTTCGCCTTAATTCCAGGTATTAACTGGGGAAACGAATCACCTTGGCTTGCCCATTGTGCATCCACCCTAGCCGATCGCTACCCTTCAATTACTATTTTGATTAATGGTGGAAAAATTTCATTGAGTGATCTAGTACTCAACCTTTCCGTCGGTCAGCAAACCATAATCATTGCGGGCAGTGGTAGATTGGCAGATGAGATCGCAAACACTATTAGTGGACTCGCACCTTCCACTAATTCTATGATTCAGGATCTAGTGAAATCTTATTACCCAAGCCAGCTGTCAATCTTCGAGTTAAACAAACCTCTAGATGCCCTAACCAAGCAATTGAAAATGCATTTCAATCTTAAGGTAATCTGATAGCTGATATGTGCAACAGCTATCAAGCTTATGAGTTAGGATAAATCGCCTACAGAAGCACCTGATCGAAAATTGCTCGATTTCGCATGGAATCGGCACAAAGTGTATAGCAAAAATGCAAGCCGTTATCGCGCTCGCTTTGCATTTCTGCGCAATCTACTATTAGTTCTAAGCGTTGTAGTTGTTGCATTATCAGTTATTGATGCCTCTCTGACTAAATTACAACTTACAAAGATCGATAGTATTAATCACCTCCAAAAACCATTTCTATCTGGTATACACATACTACAGCCCACACTTCAGCATTGCCTGATCATTCTCCCAATAACTATCTCCGCTTTGCTGGCTTTTGCCGTAAAGTTTGACCGAGGGAATAATTGGCTACTTCTAAGAGGTAGCGCCGAAGTCTTAAAAAGTGAAATCTACTGCTATCGAACCCGTATTCGAGAATATAAAGAAAATCGAAATGAGATTTTAGCCCACAAGACAAAACTTGTCAGCGAACGACTTAAAGGAAGCGCTGTACACCAAGCTGCTCTTAATCCTGATGAAGAAGAACCACCTTCACACTATAAACTCGGCTGGGTAATCAAAATAATTACCCTCTCGATTAGACTAATTGGCAAATTGTTCCTGCAACTATGGAATCAACTTTTTGGTCTCGAAAAACTAAGTGAAAAAAATTCTATTCCAGACGATGAGTTTTCAGATCTCAGTGCCGAAGATTATCTGAGATACCGTCTAGAGGAGCAATTCTTTTGATATCGCAATAAAAGCCAACAGCTAGACCGACAACTACAGTTTTTAGAAGGAAGTATTTATTTTTTTGGGGGATTAGGAACCTTGCTAGCATCGGTTAAATGCAAAGCTGGGTAGCTATCACTGTTGCCTTAACAGGTGCATTAAGCAATTATCTTGACTTTAAGCGTGTAGAAGCAACTCTGGTTGGTTATAACCGGGCGGCAGATGGACTTTATGATGTCGAAGCCTGGTGGAATAGCTTATCACTAGATCAAAAACAAAATTCTAAGAACTGCGAACGACTGGTGATCAGTACCGAGGCTATTATTCGGAGTGAACATGTCAGCTGGTTGCAAGATATGCAAGATAGACTGGCCGAAATGTACGGCAATACCGAAAATGAGACCTATCCTGAGAACAACAATGAAGACCAACAGAACAAATCAGGTTGAGAATAACTCTTCAAACCCATGATAGTCATAAGAGATATGACCAAATATAATATCTGTTCTTAGCTTTGAATGTTAAGCTCTGGAAACCTGATGTAGCACAGAAATAAAACTAAAGCGCATCATACTGCAATTAGTATGATGCGCTTTGTAGATTAGGACCCTGGCACCGAGCTATTTTCACAAGGGGCAACCCCCTCACTATCTTCACCGCAGGTGCGTTTCACAACCGAGTTCGGGATGGGTCGGAGTGGGACCACACCGCCATTGGCACCAGGAAAGCTATTGAGCTTACTGTTAATCTCTCAGTAGAGCCCTGAAAGACTGCATAGATTAGTATTAGTTCGAATAAGAGTTCATCCATGAGACCCCTTGACTGATAGGACAAGCCCTCGGTCTGTTAGTATTCCTCAGCTTCATACATTGCTGCACTTCCACTTAGAACCTATCAACGGGTCGTCTTCCCGTGACCTTACTGGATTAACTCCATGAGAGCACTCATCTTGAGGTGGGCTTCCCACTTAGATGCTTTCAGCGGTTATCCGCTCCGCACTTGGCTACCCTGCGTTTACCGTTGGCACGATAACAGGTACACCAGAGGTGCGTTCTTCCCGGTCCTCTCGTACTAAGGAAGACTCCTCTCAATGCTCTTACGCCTGCACCGGATATGGACCGAACTGTCTCACGACGTTCTGAACCCAGCTCGCGTGCCGCTTTAATGGGCGAACAGCCCAACCCTTGGGACGTACTACCGCCCCAGGTTGCGACGAGCCGACATCGAGGTGCCAAACCTCCCCGTCGATGTGAACTCTTGGGGGAGATCAGCCTGTTATCCCTAGAGTAACTTTTATCCGTTGAGCGACGGCCCTTCCACTCGGTACCGTCGGATCACTAAGGCCGTGTTTCCACCCTGCTCGAGTTGTCACTCTCGCAGTCAAGCTCCCTTATGCCTTTACACTCAAAGGCTGATTTCCAACCAGCCGGAGGGAACCTTTGCGCGCCTCCGTTACCTTTTAGGAGGCGACCGCCCCAGTCAAACTGCCCACCTGATACTGTCCACTAACCGGGTCACGGTCAATGTTAGAATCCTAGCCTTGATAGAGTGGTATCTCACCAGCGACTCACTAACACCCACAAGCATTAGTTCTATGTCTCCCACCTATCCTGCGCAATCAAAGCCCGAACCCAATACCAAGCTACAGTAAAGCTTCATAGGGTCTTTCTGTCCAGGTGCAGGTAGTCCGTATCTTCACAGACAATCCTATTTCGCCGAGCCTCTCTCCGAGACAGCATCCAGATCGTTACGCCTTTCGTGCGGGTCGGAACTTACCCGACAAGGAATTTCGCTACCTTAGGACCGTTATAGTTACGGCCGCCGTTCACCGGGGCTTCGGTCGCTAGCTTCATCCGAAGACTGACCAGCTTCCTTAACCTTCCGGCACTGGGCAGGCGTCAGCTCCTATACTTCCTCTTTCGAGTTTGCAGAAACCTGTGTTTTTGGTAAACAGTCGCCTGGATCTCTTCACTGCGACCCCCGTTAAGGGGTACCCCTTCTCCCGAAGTTACGGGGCCATTTTGCCGAGTTCCTTAGAGAGAGTTATCTCGCGCCCCTTAGTATACTCAACCCACCCACCTGTGTCGGTTTACAGTACGGGTCTGTTCGCTTCATTACATCCACAGCTTTTCTAGGCACTATCGTTCACTACGCAGCTTCCGTAGAAACTTCCCAATCCATTTAGGGTGTAGCTAGTTGTCATGCGTCCCTGCAATGCTCCACAAACAAAGTTCAGGAATATTAACCTGATATCCATCGACTACGCCTTTCGGCCTCGCCTTAGGTCCCGACTAACCCTCCGCGGACGAGCCTTCCGGAGGAAGCCTTAGGTTTTCGGGGTAGATGATTCTCACATCTATTTTCGCTACTCAAGCCGACATTCTCACTTCTGCTTCGTCCACACCTGCTCTCGCTAATGCTTCTCACTACTACAGAACGCTCCTCTACCACTTGATAAATCAAGTCCACAGCTTCGGTACATCTCTTAGCCCCGTTCATTTTCGGCGCAAGAACGCTTGACCAGTGAGCTATTACGCACTCTTTCAAGGATGGCTGCTTCTAGGCAAACCTCCTGGTTGTCTCAGCATTCTCACCTCCTTTATCACTTAGAGATGATTTGGGGACCTTAGCTGATGGTCTGGGCTGTTTCCCTCTCGACGATGAAGCTTATCCCCCACCGTCTCACTGGCAATGTATTCACTGGGTATTCTGAGTTTGTCTCGATTTGGTACCGCTCTCGCAGCCCGCACCGAAACAGTGCTTTACCCCCCAGCTATAATCACTACCGCTGCGCCTAAACACATTTCGAGGAGATCCAGCTAGCTCCGGGTTCGATTGGCATTTCACCCCTAACCACACCTCATCCGCTCCTTTTTCAACAGAAGTCGGTTCGGTCCTCCACTTAGTGTTACCTAAGCTTCAACCTGGACATGGTTAGATCACCCGGGTTCGGGTCTATAAACACTGACTATCGCCCTTATCAGACTCGGTTTCCCTTTGGCTCCGTCATTCTCGACTTAACCTGCCAGTGCTTATAAGTCGCCGGCTCATTCTTCAACAGGCACGCTATCACACGTTTAATCGTGCTCTAACTGCTTGTAAGCTCATGGTTTCATGTTCTATTTCACTCCCCTCCCGGGGTTCTTTTCACCGTTCCCTCGCGGTACTATTCGCTATCGGTCACACAGGAGTATTTAGCCTTACGAGGTGGTCCTCGCTGATTCAATCGGGATTCCACGTGCCCCAACCTACTCGGGATTCAGCTAGTATCCTTCAAATTTCGACTACAGGACTCTCACCTTCTTTGGTTCACCTCTCAAGTGATTCGTCTATCCTCCAGATTCCATATCGCTGTCCCACGACCCCAACTCTGATAAGAATTGGTTTAGGCTCTTCCCGCTTCGCTCGCCGCTACTAAGGGAATCGAGTTTTCTTTCTCTTCCTACAGCTACTAAGATGTTTCAATTCGCTGCGTTCGCTCGTACCCACCTATAGATTCAGTGGGCCGTACGTAGGGTTGCCCCATTCGGAAACCCACGGATCAATGCATGCTTCCTGCTCCCCGTGGCATATCGCCGGTAACCGCGTCCTTCTTCGCCTCTGTGTGCCTAGGTATCCACCATGAGCCCTTTGTAGCTTGACCTCTCAGTCTTTTTACTAAAGGTTCTCTGTGTCGAACTACCTATTCGACTAATCTATGCAGTTGTCAAGGTTCTCGCTAGACCTAAATCCAGCAGCCTATTCCCCTAGCCCATCTCTTAACAGACCTAAACAGGGTGCTGAAGTTATTCCTATCTCTGCCAATCTGACAATATTTGGTGGAGGTAAGCGGACTCGAACCGCTGACATCCTGCTTGCAAAGCAGGCGCTCTACCAACTGAGCTATACCCCCATCAGTGGGCCATCCTGGACTCGAACCAGGGACCTCACCCTTATCAGGGGTGCGCTCTAACCACCTGAGCTAATAGCCCCAGCCTATACAACCTAAACAATAGTTTGAAATTCCCTCAATCCTGTCACGACCTAGAGTGACCAATATCGCTCCTAATAAAAATTCGTTCGGAGTCGATTCGGTAGGTCTCCCTTAAAGGAGGTGATCCAGCCACACCTTCCGGTACGGCTACCTTGTTACGACTTCACCCCAGTCATCAGCCCTGCCTTCGGCACCCCCCTCCGAAAACGGTTAGGGTAACGACTTCGGGCATGGCCAACTTCCATGGTGTGACGGGCGGTGTGTACAAGGCCCGGGAACGTATTCACCGCAGTATGCTGACCTGCGATTACTAGCGATTCCTCCTTCATGCAGGCGAGTTGCAGCCTGCAATCTGAACTGAGCAACGGTTTATGGGATTAGCTCACTATCGCTAGTTGGCTGCCCTTTGTCCGTTGCATTGTAGTACGTGTGTAGCCCAGAACGTAAGGGGCATGATGACTTGACGTCGTCCACACCTTCCTCCGAGTTGTCCCCGGCAGTCTCTCCAGAGTGCCCAACTGAATGATGGCAACTAAAGACGTGGGTTGCGCTCGTTGCGGGACTTAACCCAACATCTCACGACACGAGCTGACGACAGCCATGCACCACCTGTCTCCTCGCTCCCGAAGGCACTACCCAATTTCTTAGGTATTCGAGGGATGTCAAGTCCTGGTAAGGTTCTTCGCGTTGCATCGAATTAAACCACATACTCCACCGCTTGTGCGGGCCCCCGTCAATTCCTTTGAGTTTCACACTTGCGTGCGTACTCCCCAGGCGGGATACTTAACGCGTTTGCTTCGGTACTGCACGGGTCGATACGCACAACACCTAGTATCCATCGTTTACAGCTAGGACTACAGGGGTATCTAATCCCTTTCGCTCCCCTAGCTTTCGTCCATCAGCGTCAGTCTTGGCCCAGTAGAGCGCCTTCGCCACTGGTGTTCTTCCTA